>NZ_JAIZVX010000103.1 GCF_021768455.1 Aquabacterium sp.
GCCCCTGCCTGGTGCTGGCCGGTGCCGGCTCGGGCAAGACGCGCGTGATCACCCACAAGATCGCCCGGCTGCTGCAGCCCGGCGAAGGCGCCGACCTGGCCCCCTCGCAGATCGGCGCCATCACCTTCACCAACAAGGCCGCCGCCGAAATGCGCGAGCGCGTGAAGGCCCTGATCGGGGCCAAGGCCGCCTCCAAGCTGCTGGTCTGCACCTTCCATTCGCTGGGCGTGCGCCTGCTGCGAGAAGACGGCGCCGTGCTGGGCCTCAAGCCCCAGTTCTCCATCCTGGACAGCGACGACGTCACCAGCATCCTGCGCGACGCCGGCGCCACCACCGACGCCAAGCTGGCCCGCAGCTGGCAATGGACGATCAGCCTGTGGAAGAACAACGGCCTCAACAGCAGCCAGGCCCTCAGCCAGTGCAAGACCGACGAAGAGGTGATCGCGGCCCGGGTGATGAAGCTCTATGAAGAGCGCCTGCTGGCCTACCAGGCGGTGGACTTCGACGACCTCATCGGCATGCCCCTGCGCCTGCTGGCCGAGCACCCCCACGTGGCCCACAAGTGGCAACGCCAGCTCAAGCACGTGCTGGTCGACGAATACCAGGACACCAACGCCACCCAGTACGAGCTGCTCAAGCTGCTGGTGGGCCCTCAGGGCATCTTCACCGCCGTGGGCGACGACGACCAGTCCATCTACGGCTGGCGCGGCGCCACGCTGGACAACCTCAAGCGCCTGCCGCAGGACTTCCCCAGCCTCAAGGTGATCCCGCTGGAGCAGAACTACCGCTCCACCTCGGCGATCCTGCGAGCGGCCAACCACGTGATCGCCACCAACCCCAAGCTCTTTCAGAAGACGCTGTGGTCGGACCTGGGCGAAGGCGACCCCGTCAAGCTGATGGAGTGTGACAACGAAGAGCACGAGGCCGAACGCACCGTGGCGCGCTTCCAGGCCATCCGCTCGGAGATCATGGCCAAGTACCCGGCCAACCCCGAGAAGGCCGAGTGGAGCCAGTTCGCCATCCTCTACCGCGCCAACCACCAGGCCCGCCCCTTCGAGGCGGCGCTGCGCAAGGCCAACATCCCCTACAAGGTGTCGGGCGGCCAGAGCTTTTTCGACAAGGCCGAGATCAAGGACCTCTGCTCCTGGCTGCGCCTGCTGCTCAACAACGACGACGACCCGGCCTTCCTGCGCGCCATCACCACGCCCAAGCGCGGCATCGGCCACCAGACGCTGGGCGCCCTGGGCGAGTTCGCGGGCAAGTGGAAGGTCAGCCTCTTTGAAGCGCTGTTTGCCGAATCGCTGCAGGCGGCCGTGCCCAAGCGGGCGCTGGAGGGGCTGCACGAGTTCGGCCGCTACGTGAACGAGTTCGAGTACCGCGCCCGCCAGACCTATGGCGCCGAGGCGGCCAAAGAGCTGCTGATGGACTGGCTCAAGGACATCGAGTACGAAAAGCACCTCTACGACAACGAAGAAAACGAGAAGGTGGCCGCAGCGCGCTGGAACAACGTGCTCGACTTCATCGACTGGGTGGCCAAGCGCTGCGGTGGCGAGATCGACAACGACGGCATCGCCATGGTCGAGTCCGAGAAGAAGAGCGTGATCGAGATCGCCCAGCTGATCTCCCTGATCACCAGCCTGGGCGAGCGGCAGAAGGAAGAGAAGATGGTGACGCTCTCGACGCTGCACGCCTCCAAGGGTCTGGAGTGGCCGCATGTGGTGATGGGCGGCGTGAACGAGGGCACCCTGCCCTTCTCGCGCGAAGAAGGCGAGATCGCACCGGCACAGGTGGAGGAAGAGCGCCGCCTGATGTACGTGGGCATCACCCGCGCCCGGCTGACCCTGGGCGTGAGCGTGCTCAAGCGCCGCAAGAAGGGCCGCGAGTACGTGCAGGCCACGCCCAGCCGCTTTGTTGCCGAGATGAAGCTGGGTGAAGGCGGCGGCCCCAAGGAAGACCCGCGGGAAAAGCTCAAGCGCCTGCGCGAAGAGATGGCGGCCAAGGCCAAGCTGAGCGCGGCCGCCGCCCGGGCGCAGTTGAGCTGAGCCAGGCGAAAAAAAACCCGAGTTCCAGAGAACTCGGGTTTGGAATCCACCAATGGAGATGGGTGGAGGAGACAAATGAAACAAGCCTGGGTGAGAGACTTGTTGGAAGCGGAAGTTCCGCCCCATTGATGGAAATTGTAGACGGGGCGCTGGAAACATGCAAGGGTTTTCACCTAGATTCATCCCCAGGCACAATCACAGCCCCTCCAGAGGACCCACGATCATGGAATGCACCATCCACTGGCAGCCCGCTTCGGGCATGGCCTTCTCCGCTGAAACCGGCAGCGGCCACATCATCAACATGGACGGCGCCCCCGAAGGCGGCGGACGCAACCTGGCCCCACGCCCCATGGAAACCGTGCTCGCGGGCACCGGTGGCTGCACGGCCTACGACGTGGTGCTGATCCTCAAGCGCGGCCGCCACGATGTGCGCGGCTGCCAGGTCAAGGTCACGGCCGAGCGCGCCGAGACCGACCCCAAGGTCTTCACCAAGGTCAACATGCACTTCACCGTGACCGGTGTGAACCTGACCGAGACGGCCGTGTCGCGCGCCATCCAGATGTCGCACGAGAAGTACTGCTCGGCCTCGATCATGATCGGCAAGACCGCCGAGATCACGACCAGCTTCGAGATCGTCGCCGCCTGATCAGATCCGGTGTGCGGTGGCCGTCATGACCTTGGCGGCCAGGCGCATCAGCCCGCGCACCGGCAAGGGCAAGGCCTTGGCGCCAGCCGCCTGGGCGGCATCGGCGTGCGCCACCTCGTCGTCGCGCATCTGGGCCACGATGGCCCGCGAGGCGTGGTCGCCTTCAGGCAGGCGGTCGAGGTGGCTGTTGAGGTGGGCTTCGACCTGCCGCTCGGTTTCGACCACAAAACCCAGGCTGGTGGCGTCACCCGCCTTGGCGGCCAGCAGGCCGATGCCATAGGCGCCCGCGTACCAGAGCGGGTTGAGCAGGCTGGTGCGGCCACCCAATTGCTTGAGGCGCTGTTCGGTCCAGGCCAGGTGATCGGTCTCTTCGCGCGCGGCGGCGTCGAACTGCGCCTTCAGGGCAGTGTCTGTCGTGCCCCAGGCCTGCGAGGCGTAGAGCGCCTGGGCGCAGACCTCGCCCACGTGGTTCACACGCATCAGGGCCGCCGACTGGCGCTTGTCGGCCTCGCTCAGCACCGCATCTTCCACCACCGGCTGCGGACAGGGGCGCGCCGCGGCGTGCTCGGCAAAGACCGTGCGCAGGGCCGAGTCCAGCGAGATCAGCAGGCGGTCCAGGCCGTCGTGTTGCACGGGGGAAGCGGGGTGGGCGGAGGCGGTGGTCATGGGCATGGCTCGGGAAAACACTCGGGGTTCATCCTAGCGCCGATCGGACGCCGCCCCCTTGCGCCGGCGCAGAGCCCCGCGCGATCACGGGGGCGGGTCGCGTCGAAATGGGGTCGGACCGGGGTCAGCGCTGCATCAGGCCGCGGCTTTTGGCGATCGACATGAGCATCCCCAGCATCACGCCCAGGGTGACCATGGCGGTGCCGCCGTAGCTGATGAAGGGCAAGGGCACCCCCACCACGGGCAGGATGCCGCTGACCATGCCCATGTTGACAAAGGCGTAGGTGAAGAAACTGAGCGACACGGCCCCGGCCAGCAGGCGCGAAAACAGCGTCGGCGCCTGGGCCCCGATGTAGAGCCCGCGGAAGATCAGGGCCAGGAAGCCCAGCATCAGCACCACGCCGCCGACCAGACCGTGTTCTTCGGCGTAGGCGGCGAAGGCGAAGTCGGTGGTGCGCTCGGGGATGAACTCCAGGTGCGTCTGGGTGCCCTGCATGAAGCCCTTGCCCGACACGCCTCCCGAGCCGATCGCGATCATGCCCTGGATGATGTGGAAGCCTTTGCCCAGCGGGTCGGTCGTGGGGTCGAGCAGGGTGCAGACGCGGTTCTTCTGGTAGTCGTGCAGGCCATGCCACTGGACCCCGGGCTGGCAGAGGTCGGACTGGTAGGAGACGATCAGGCCGATGCCCACCGCCCCCGTGAGCAGCACCGGCAGGATCAGGCGCCAGCTCAGGCCGGCGAAGAACATCACGTACAGGCCCGAGCTCATGACCAGCATGGCCGTGCCCAGGTCGGGCTGCTTGAGCACCAGGGCCACGGGCACGAGCAGCATGCCACCCGCCACCAGGAAATCGGGCGCGCGCAGCTGCCCCTCGCGGCGCTGGAACCACCAGGCCAGCATCAGCGGCGTGGCGATCTTGAGGATCTCGGAGGGCTGGATCTGGGTCACGCCCACGTTCAGCCAGCGGGTGGCGCCCTTCTTGGTGACGCCAAAAATGGCGGTGGCCACCAGCAGGATCACCCCCGCGGTGTAGAGCGGCACGGCCATGGCCATGAGGCGCTGCGGGGGCACCTGGGCCAGCACGAACATCAGCCCCGCGGCCAGCACCATGTTGCGCGACTGGTCGATGAAGCGGGTGCCGTGGTCAAAGCCCACCGAGTACATGTTGACCAGGCCCAGGCCGCACAGAAAGGCCACGATGCAGAGCAGGGGCAGGTCGAAGCCCTGAAACACGGGTGTGAGCCGCTGCAAGGCAGAGGGCTTGTCGAAAGCGGTGTTCATGGCTGCTCCCGTGAAGCGGCTTGGACAGGGGCCAGCACGACCGGTCGGCTGGGCGGCGCACTCGGCGCGGGGGCCGGCGCGGCCGGGGCAGAAGCGGTCACCGCGGCTTCTACCGCGGAAGCAGCAGGCACCGCCGAGGCCGCCCCGCTGGCCGCGATGGCGCCAGGCACCGGGGCCGAAGCGCCCAGGACGGGCACGTCGGCGCCAAAGGCGTCCAGGCCACGGGGCAGCGGCATGGCCGAGGCCACCCGCGGCTTGCCCACCGGCGCCGCGGCCTTGCCCTGCTGCACCAGGGCGATGTCTTCTTCGCTGGGGTACTGGTCCATCAGCAGGTAGTCGAGCACACGGCGTGCGATGGGGGCCGCGGCCTCGGCGCCAAAGCCGGAGTTCTCCACGATGATGGCCAGCGCCACGCGGGGGTTGTCCAGCGGGGCAAAGGCTTCGTAGAGGGAGTGGTCGCGCTTGTACTCGTCGACCTTGGAGGCCACGTACTTCTCGTTCTGACGCAGGCCCACGGCCTGGGCCGTGCCCGTCTTGCCGCCACTCAGGTAACCGGCGCCCATGAACACGCGGGTCGAGGTGCCCTCCTGGGTCACGCCGTGCATGGCCTGGCGGATCAGCGCCGTGTGCTCGGGCTTGAGCGCCAGGGGCGCAATGGCCTGGTTGGCACTGAGACGGCGCTCGCGGGTGACCACGTCTTCGATCTCGCGCACAACGCGGGGCTGGAAACGGTGCCCGTCGGCCACCACGGTGGAGAGCGCCGAGGCGATCTGCAGGATCGTGAAGCTGTTGTAGCCCTGGCCGATGCCCAGCGAGATGGTCTCACCGGCGTACCAGCGCTTCATCTCGGGGCGCTTGTAGGCGCGGCGCTTCCATTCGGTCGAAGGCAGGATGCCGGTGACCTCGCCCTTGAGGTCGATGCCGGTGAGGCGACCGAAGCCCAGGGGCTCCATCTGCTCGTGGATGGCGTCCACGCCCAGCTCGTTGGCCAGCGAATAGAAGTAGACGTTGGACGACTTGACGATGGCCCGGCGCATGTCCATCGGCCCGCCCTGCTCCCCGGCCGGGCTGCGGAACTGGTGCCCCCCGAAGTTGAAGATGCCGTTGTCCATGATGACGGTGTTCGGCCCGCGCTTGCCCGTGTTGAGCGAGGCCAGCGCCATGAAGGGCTTGTAGGTCGAGCCAGGCGGATAGGTGCCGCGCAGAGCACGGTTGAGCAGGGGCTTGTCGGGCGATTCGTTCAACTCGCGCCAGTTCTCGGCATCGATGCCATCGACAAAGAGGTTGGGATCGAAGGTCGGCTTGGAGACGAAGGCCAGCACCTCGCCATTGCGCGGGTCGATGGCAACCAGGGCGCCGCGGCGGTCGCCAAAGAGGCGCTCGATCAGGGCCTGCAGCTTGATGTCGATCGACAGGTGGATGGTGTTGCCCGGCGTGGCCGAGGTGGAACGCAGGCGGCGCACGGCCCGGCCACCGGCGCTGGTCTCGACCTCTTCGACGCCGGTGATGCCGTGCAACTCGCGCTCGTAGCTCTGCTCGATGCCCAGCTTGCCGATGTACTCGGTGCCGCGGTAGTTGGCCAGGTCTTCATCGGGCCACTCTTCCATGGCCTGCGCTTCACGCTGGTTGATGCGACCGATGTAGCCGAGCACGTGGCTGGCCAGTTCGCCATAGGGGTAGTGGCGGAACAGGCGGGCCTGGATGTCGACACCCGGGAAGCGGTAGCGCTGCGCCGTGAAACGGGCCACTTCCTTGTCGGTCAGCCGGGTGCGGATGGGAATGGACTCGAAACTCTTGGACTCTTCGCGCAGGCGCTTGAAGCGGCGGCGGTCGCGGGCCTGGATGTCGACGATCTGGGCGAGTTCGTCGATGGTGGCCTCGACGTCCTCCACCTTGGAGGGCGTGATCTCCAGGGTGTAGGCCGAGTAGTTGTTGGCCAGGACCACGCCGTGGCGGTCGACGATCAGGCCGCGGTTGGGCACGATGGGCACCACCGCGATGCGGTTGTTTTCGGCCTGGGTGGCCAGGTCGTCGTGGCGCACGATCTGCAGCACCGTGAGCCGGAAGGCCAGCAGGCCGAAGCAGAACAGCACGAAGCCCGCGGCCGCCCACAGGCGCGCCCGGTAGCGTCCCAGCTCGGCTTCGAGGTTCTTGAGTTCCGTCATGCCACCCATGCGCGCGCCTGTGTCACAGGGGGCGGTTCTTGTCGCGGTCGGGCGGGCGGCGCTGGGGCGCCAGCAGCACGAAGGCCGCCACCGGCCAGAGCAGCGATTCGGCCAGCGGGGCCACCAGCAGGCTCCAGCCCGGGAAGCCGGCACCGGCGATCAGGCGCACCAGCAGCGAGACGGCGTGTGCCGCCACGAACAGGGGCACGATCTGCACGGCCTGCGAGGCCACCGTGAACCACAGCAGGCGGCGGTGCACGGTGATGGCGAAGAAGCTCAGCAGGGTGTAGGCCAGGGCGTGCTGACCCAGCAGGGCGCCCTGGTGCACGTCCATGATGAGGCCGAAGACGAAGGCGGCGCCCACGCCCACCCGGCGCGGCTGGTGCACGTTCCAGAAGACCAGGGCCACGGCCAGCACGTCGGGCACACCGGCCCAGCGCCCCGTGGGCAGCAGGTTGCACATCAGGGCCACGGCCAGCGAGAACCAGACGAACACCGGGTTGGCCGGCAGCAGCAGCTCATTGCCACGGGGCATCATGGGTGGGCTCCCGAGGCCGCGGTCTTGGCGGCGGCCGGATGGTGTTTGCCGTGGCGGCTGGCCGCATCGGAGGCGGACGCTGCGGCCGAGGCCGCATCCGCCGGGCGCTCGGGCAGGCGCGAACCGACCGGGTCGAGCAGCAGCACATGGCGGGTGCTGTCGGCATGGGCCAGGGTGCTCAGGCTGATGCGGGCAAAGGCCGAGTCGGCCCGGCGGTCGACGCGCAGCACCTTGGCCACCGGCAGGCCGGCGGGGTAGACGCCATCCAGGCCCGAGGTCTGCAGCTCGTCGCCCACCTGCACATCGGCGTTGCCGGCCATGAAGCGCAGCTCCATGCCGCGCGCCTGCGGCGTCCCGTAGGCCACGCCCCGCTGCTGCGTGCGCACATTGACCACGGGCACGGCCGCGTCCTTGTCGGTCACCAGGGTGACCTCGGCGGTCAGCGGGTAGACGCGGGTGACCTGGCCCAGCACGCCGGCCTCGTCGATCACGGGCGCGCCCAGGGACACGCCCTGGCTGCTGCCCTGGTCGATCACGACCTTGCGGGTGAAAGGATCGGGGGCGTCGTAAAGCACCTCGGCGGCACGCGTGCCCACTTCGATGCGGGGACGCAGTTCGAGCAGTTCGCGCAGCCGGGCGTTTTCGCGCTCCAGCTGGTTCATGCGCATCACGCGCTCGGACTGGGCGGTGAGCAGGCGCTGGGCACGGGCCTGCATCTGGCGGGCCTCGTCCATGCCGGAGAAGTAATGCGTGAGCCCGTCCCACCAGCGCGAGGGCGCCAGCAGGGCCTCTTCCACCGGGTGCAGCACGGTGGCCACCACGGCGCGCAGGGGCTGCGTCACCTTCCAGCGGGTGTCGGCCACCATCAGGAAGACGGCCAGTGCCGCGAAAAACAGCAGGCGCGTGAACGCCGAAGGCCCTTGCTTGAAGAAGGGCGGGGGGGAGCGGTCCAGCGTGGCCAGCGGCATGGTGGCGGTCAACTCCTCAAGCGGAGGCCAGGTGAAGCGGTGCCAGACAAGGAACAGGCCCCGCGCACGGGGCCCTCATCGACAGGAAGGGAGAAGGGCTTATTCCGACGTGAAGATGGAACCCAGGCGCTCCATGCGCTCCAGGGCCATGCCGCAACCACGCACCACGCAGGTCAGCGGGTCTTCGGCCACCAGCACGGGCAGGCCGGTTTCTTCGGCCAGCAGGCGATCGAGGTCGCGCAACAGGGCGCCACCGCCGGTCAGCATCATGCCGCGCTCGGCGATGTCGGCACCCAGCTCGGGCGGGGTCTGCTCCAGCGCGTTCTTCACGGCCGACACGATCTGGTTCAGCGGATCGGTCAGGGCTTCCAGGATCTCGTTGGACGAGATGGTGAAGCTGCGCGGCACGCCTTCGGACAGGTTACGGCCCTTGACTTCCATTTCCTTGACTTCGGAGCCAGGGAAAGCAGAACCGATTTCCTTCTTGATGGCCTCGGCGGTGGGCTCACCAATCAGCATGCCGTAGTTGCGGCGGATGTAGTTGATGATGGCTTCGTCGAACTTGTCGCCGCCCACGCGGACCGAGCCCTTGTAGACCATGCCGCCCAGCGAGATCACGCCCACTTCCGTGGTGCCGCCGCCGATGTCGACCACCATGGAGCCGGAGGCTTCGGACACCGGCAGGCCGGCACCGATGGCAGCGGCCATGGGTTCTTCGATCAGGTAGACCTCGGAGGCGCCAGCACCCAGGGCCGATTCACGGATGGCGCGGCGCTCGACCTGGGTGGAGCCGCAGGGCACGCAGATGATGATGCGCGGGCTGGGCTTCAAGACCGAGCGCGGGTGCACCATCTTGATGAACTGCTTGAGCATCTGCTCGGTGACGGTGAAGTCGGCGATCACGCCGTCCTTCATCGGGCGGATGGCCTCGATGTTGCCGGGGACCTTGCCCAGCATGGCCTTGGCCTCGGTGCCCACGGCCTGGATGGTCTTCTTGCCGTTGGGGCCGCCTTCGTGGCGGATGGACACCACCGAAGGCTCGTCCAGCACGATGCCCTTGTCACGCACGTAAATCAGCGTGTTGGCGGTGCCCAGGTCGATGGCCAGGTCGGTCGAAAAATACTTGCGAAACATTCCGTACATGCAGCTCACTCCAGCGGGGGTTTGGGCGGGCCTGCTGGCGGCCTCGGCAGGCACGGACAAACTCACGCGCGGGAGGCTGGCAAACGGGCGGGCGACAAACCCTGAAAACAAGGCGCGCAGCCGACCTTCAAGCCAGGCTGCGCGACAGAAAACAGCGGCCATGAACCTCGTGCACGCCGGCCTGTTGGCACGGCAGACATCCAGCCCATGGATAACCTAGGATAATACCCCAAGGCCCTGCCAATCCTGCCCGCCAAAGGGGCGCATGAACGAGTGCTTGCACCTCACACAAGTGGGAACCGCGCGCTCGGACCACGCGCAGTCGGGGCCATGACCGTTACCCCTGGATGAAGCCCATGGCCTTGACCCCCACCGACGTCAGCCGCATTGCCCAGCTCGCGCGCCTTGAACTGCGCGACGACGAGCAGGCCGCGATGCTGACGCAGCTCAACGAGTTCTTCGGCATCGTCGAAAAGATGCGCGCGGTCGACACCTCCGGCGTCGAGCCTCTTTACACACCTTTATCTGCCATCGAAGACGTCACGCTGCGTTTGCGCGACGACGTGGTCAGCGAAGGCAACGACCGCGAGGCCAACATGGCCAACGCCCCGGCCCGCGATGGCGGCCTCTTCCTCGTGCCCAAGGTGATCGAATGAGCGCCCTGCCCTCCGCCCTCCATGACCTGACCCTGGCCCAGCAAAGCGCCCAACTGGCCGCAGGCCAGACCACCTCGGTGGCCCTGACCCGCCACGCCCTGGACCGCATCGCCGCCCACACCGAACTGGGCGCCTTCCTGCACGTGGACGCCGATGGCGCCCTGGCCGCGGCCGCTGCCTCCGATGCCCGCCGCGCCGCCGGCGCCGCCTTTGGCCCGCTGGACGGCGTGCCCATCGCGCACAAGGACATCTTCGTGACCCAGGGCCTGCCTACCACGGCCGCCTCGAAGATGCTGAAGGGCTACCAGAGCCCGTTCGACGCCACCGTCGTGGCCCAACTCAAGGCCGCCGGCGTGGTCAACGTGGGCAAGCTCAACTGCGACGAGTTCGCCATGGGCGGCGCCAACGAGAACTCGGCCTACAGCCCGGCCCGCAACCCCTGGGACACCACCCGCATCCCCGGCGGCTCCTCGGGCGGCTCGGCTGTGGCCGTGGCGGCGCGCCTGGTGGCCGCGGCCACCGGCACCGACACCGGCGGCTCGATCCGCCAGCCGGCGGCGCTCACGGGCATCACCGGCATCAAGCCGACCTACGGCCGCTGCTCGCGCTACGGCATGATCGCCTTCGCCTCCAGCCTGGACCAGGCCGGCCCCATGGCCCGCACGGCCGAAGACTGCGCCCTGCTGCTGCAGGCCATGAGCGGCTTCGACGAACGCGACGCCACCAGCGCCCAGCAGCCCGTGCCGGATTTCGTGGCCGCGCTGAACACGCTGCGCCCCGGCGCCACCGCCGAGCAGCCCCTGAGCGGCCTCCGCGTGGGCGTGCCCAAGGAGTTCTTTGGCGAAGGCGTGAGCCCCGACGTGCTGGCCGCCACCCGCGCCGCCCTGGCCCAGCTGGAACAGCTCGGTGCCACCCTGGTCGACGTGAGCCTGCCGCGCACGGAGCTGTCGATCCCCGTGTACTACATCATCGCGCCGGCCGAGGCCTCGTCCAACCTGAGCCGCTTTGATGGCGTCAAGTTCGGCCATCGCGCTGCCAAGTACAGCGATCTGAACGACATGTACCGCAAGACCCGCGCCGAAGGCTTTGGACCCGAGGTCAAGCGCCGGATCATGATCGGGGCCTACGTGCTCAGCCATGGCTACTACGACGCCTATTACCTGCAGGCCCAGAAATTGCGCCGCATGATCGCCGACGACTTCCAGGCCGCCTTCCAGGTCTGCGACGTGATCGCCGGCCCCGTGGCCCCCTCGGTGGCCCGGACCCTGGGCTCGCAGACCGACCCGGTGGCCGAGTACCTGGCCGACATCTTCACCCTGCCCGCCTCGCTCGCCGGCCTGCCCGGCATGAGCGTGCCCGCCGGCTTCGGCGAAGGCGGCCTGCCCGTGGGCCTGCAGCTCATCGGCAACTACTGGCAGGAGGCCGGGCTGCTGCACACGGCCCACGCCTTCCAGCAGGCCACCGACTGGCACACCCGCACGCCCGCCACCCTGGCCTGATCACGCGAGACACACACCATGAGTTCCCCAGCGAGTTCCCTGATGGTCCGCGGCTACGAGGTCGTCATCGGCCTGGAGACGCACGTCCAGCTCTCGACGCAATCGAAGATCTTCTCGGGCGCGTCCACCCAGTTCGGCGCCGAGCCCAACACCCAGTCCTGCCCCGTGGACCTGGCCCTGCCCGGCAGCCTGCCGGTGATGAACAAGGGCGCGGTCGAACGCGCCATCGAGTTCGGCCTGGCCGTGGGCGCCCACGTGGCCCCGCGCTCGATCTTTGCGCGCAAGAACTACTTCTACCCCGACCTGCCCAAGGGCTACCAGATCAGCCAGTACGAGATCCCGGTGGTGCAAGGCGGCTCGGTGAGCTTCTTTGTGGGCGACCAGCCCCACACGGTGCGCCTGGTGCGCGCCCACCTGGAAGAAGACGCGGGCAAGTCCCTGCACGATGACTTCAGCGGCTGGCAGGGCGAAAAGTCCAGCGGCATCGACCTGAACCGCGCCGGCACCCCCTTGCTGGAGATCGTGACCGAGCCCGACATGCACGCCAGCGTGGAGGCGGCCGAGTACGCCCGCGCCCTGCACACCCTGGTGGTGTGGCTGGGCATCTGCGACGGCAACATGCAGGAAGGCTCCTTCCGCTGCGACGTGAACGTGTCGGTGCGCCGCCCGGGCGCGCCGCTGGGCACGCGCCGCGAGATCAAGAACCTCAACAGCTTCAAGCACATCGTTCAAGCCACGGACTTCGAGATCAACTGGCAGATCGACGAGCTGGAAGACGGCCGCGCCATCCAGCAGGCCACGGTGCTCTTCAACCCGGACACGGGCGAGACGCGCGCCATGCGCACCAAGGAAGACGCGCACGACTACCGCTACTTCCCCGACCCCGACCTGCCGCCGCTGGTGATCGCGCCAGAGTGGGTCGAGCGCGTGAAGGCGAAGATGCCGGAGCTGCCCCGCGCAAAGGCAGAAAGCTTCGAACGAGATTTCGGACTCTCCACCTATGACTCAGCAATGCTCACCCAGAGCAAGGAATTCGCTAGTTACTTTGACGAACTAGTTAAGTGGAGTGGCGAACCAAAGCTTTCTGCAAACTGGATGCTTGGCGAGTTGTCTGCGCTGATGAACAAGCTCCAACTCCCGATCGGTGACCCTGAGATCCCAAATCCCGTTGAGCTCGGCGCATTGATTCGTCGCATCAAAGACGGAACCATTTCCAATCAAGGCGCAAAAACTACCTTCCAAGAACTCGTTTCACGCAAACGTGCAGAACTGGAAAACTTCGCGGCTGCTCTTGCCTGCGTCGACGCCATCATCGCGGAGAAGGACCTCAAGCAGATGAGCGACACCGGCGAGCTGGAACGCATCCTCGACGAGGTGCTGGCCGCCAACGCCAAGTCGGTGGAGGAATTCCGCGCCGGCAAGGACAAGGCCTTCAACGCCCTGGTGGGTCAGGCCATGAAGGCCACCAAGGGCAAGGCCAACCCCAGCGCCGTCAACGAGTTGCTGAAGAAGAAGCTGGCGGGTTGACGCCACCCAGGCCGCCGGGACCTGCCGGCGGCACATCGGGCACCGAGCCCGGCGCCGCCCCGGCCCAGAGCTTGCGCAGGCGCGCGAGCTCGGCGTCATACAGGCCGTTGATGCGGACCATCTCGGCCTTCTGGTTGTCGATGATGTCGCGCTGGGCCTGCTGCTGGGCCTCGTTGGCTTCCATGCGGGTCTTGAGCGGCAGGGGCAGGCGTTTGCCCTTGTAGAACTCGGCTTCGGCCAGCAGGGGCTTGCGCTCTTCCTGCAGGATGAGCACCTGTTTTTCGGACGTGGCGATGGCCTTGCGCAGGTCGTCCAGCGCGGCCTCGCGGCCCTTGTTGTGCGCCGCCTCGTTGGGGAAGCGCAGCATCAGGTTGCGATCGCGGCGGACGGCGTCCTTGTGCGCGGCCGCGAGCTGCGCGGCCTGGCGCTGGCGCTCTTCTTCGGCGGCGCGTTCCTCCGCGTTCATGCGCGGCGGCAGGGTCTGGCGCTGGGAGCCGTCCTTGTTGAGCACGCGCTGTTCGCGGTCCAGGCACTCGGGGATGGGCCGATCGGAGGTGTGGCGCTTGCCTGAGGCGTCGACGCAGGAATAGATGCCCGCGGCCTGCGCCAGCGGCGTCACCGACGCGCCCCACAAGCCCGCACAGACGGCGACGACCCCACCCAGCACCCGGCACGCAGCCAGGGGGCCTGAAAGGGGAATCCGGTACGACGTCATGGGCAGGGTCCAGTGTGAACGCTTCAGACGCCGTAACGTTGGCGGTAGGCCAGCACCGCAGGGTGGAAAGCCGACAGCGCCGGGTCGGATTGCGCATCCAGATACTGCAACAAATCGGCCAGGCTGGCGATGGCCACCACGGGCAATCCGTAGTGCTGCTCCACCTGCTGCACGGCGCTCTCGGCCGCGTCCACGCCGTTGGCGGTGGCCTTTTCCTGGCGGTCGAGGGCGATGGTGACGCCGCAGGGGGTGGCGCCGGCGGCCTTGATCAGCTCGATGGACTCGCGCACCGAGGTGCCGGCGGAGATCACGTCGTCGATGATGAGCACGCGGCCCTGCACGGGGGCGCCGACCAGGGTGCCGCCTTCGCCGTGGTCCTTGGCTTCCTTGCGGTTGTAGGCGAAGGGCTTGTTGTGGCCCAGGCGGGCCAGCTCGATGGACACGGCGGCCGCCAGGGTGATGCCCTTGTAGGCCGGGCCGAAGAGCATGTCGAACTGCAGGCCGGAGGCCACGAGGCGCTGTGCATAGAATTCAGCCAGGCGGCCCAGCTTGGCGCCGTCGTCGAACAAGCCAGCGTTGAAGAAGTACGGCGAGAGCCGGCCGGCCTTGGTCTTGAATTCCCCGAACCGCAGCACCTTGGATTGCACCGCGAAGGCCACGAAGTCCTGGGCGAGTGCGTTGTTCGAGGGTGTGTTGCTCATGATGGATGGTGTCTTGTGTTTCGTCTGGTGTCTCTCAACCTCAATGGCATCCGTTCGGCGGCCAACAAGGGGCTCGCGCCCTGGGCTGAATCTGTCTCGGCAGATTGTATGGGCGTGCAGGAGCTCAAGGCCCAGGCAGCCGACCTGACCCCTGCTTTGTCTGTCATCGACGGCATGCCGGGCCACTTTCACCATGCGGAGAAGAAGGGGTATTCGGGCGTGGGGCTGTACACGCGCCACACGCCTTCGGACGTGCTGATCGGCCTGGGCGCCTCGGACTCCACGGGCGAGTTCGACGCCGAAGGGCGCTATGTGGAGCTGCGCTTCGACAAGCCGGGCCGCAAGCTTTCGCTGATCAGCTGCTATTTCCCCAGCGGCTCGAGCAGCGAAGAGCGCCAGGCCGCCAAGTTCCGCTTCCTCGATGTGATCTGGCCCCATCTGGCCGCGCTGCGCGCCGAGCGCGAGTTCATCCTGATCGGCGACGTGAACATCGCGCACCACGAAAAGGACCTGAAGAACTGGAAGGGCAACCTGAAGAACTCGGGCTTCCTGCCGGAGGAGCGCGCCTGGATGACGAAATTGCTGGACCCGGCCGGCGAGGTGGGCCTCGTCGACGTCTACCGCAACCTGCACCCCGAGGCCACCGAAGATTGCTACACGTGGTGGAGCAACCGCGGGCAGGCCCGCGCCAAGAACGTGGGCTGGCGCATCGACTACCACCTGGCGACGCCAGGCCTGGCCGCCACGGCCAAAACGGCCAGCGTCTACAAGGACCAGTGGTTCAGCGACCATGCGCCGCTGACGGTGGATTACGACTTCAGCCTCTGAGTCAGGGCAGCGGCGCCGTACGGGGCGGGGTGAGCGAGGTCGGCATCGGCCAGGAAGGCCATGGTCCAGTCGGCGTAGGCGCGCTGGGCCAGGGGCTCGCGCAAGGGCTCGGTGAGGTCGCGGTGCAGGGGCGACGCCTGGATGCGCGCGAAGATGCGATCCAGCCCATCGGCCGGGCCTTCGAGGTACTGCATGAAGCGGCCTTGCAGGAAGAGCAGGATGCCGGTCACGCCTTCCGCCTGGTTGTGCTGGCGGGCCGCGACCAGCAACTGCGCCAGTTCGGCGTGCCGCAGGGGCCTCACGGCCAGCGATCGGTAGGTGAGGGAGTACAGGACGGGGGCATCGGTCAGGATCGGGGACATGGGAACTCCGGGGCAAGCGGCCTCGCCGCACCGTGGCAAGGCTGGCGCGCTGGCACGCCCGTGTCTGTGCGCCATCGCACAAAGGCCCAGCGGCGCCAGCCCCGCTTCCCCCTGGGGGATAATCGACAGCAGATTCACCACGCTGGCGGCAATGGCGCCGCGGTGTGGTCGACAAAGGCGTTGACGGGGCCTCCATCGAGAGCGCGCCCGGCAGCGCCTTTTTTTGTGCCCCGCCGTGCAGCCGGAAGCCCACCC
>NZ_JAIZVX010000013.1 GCF_021768455.1 Aquabacterium sp.
GGCTGGCGCCGGCCAACAGCGTCATGCTCTACCTCCTGGCGGTTGTCACCGTGGCTGCGAAGCTGGGCCGGGGGCCGGCGGTGCTGGCCTCGTTCGTGAGCGTCGGCCTGTTCGACTTTTTTCTGGTGCCGCCACAGTGGTCGTTCGCGGTCAGCGATGTGCAGTACCTCCTGACGTTCGCCGTGATGCTGGGCGTCGCCTTGCTGATCAGCCACCTCACCACCGGTCTGCAGCAACGCGCCGACGCCGCACGGCAAACCGCCCAGCGAGCCAACGCCCTCGCCGCCCTGGCGCGCAACCTGGCCTCGGCCTTGACCGCCCCAGACATCCAGTTGGCTGTGGCTGGCTTCCTTCAGAAGGAGCTCCAGGTCACAGCCCTGCTGCTCGTGCCGGACGATGCTGAAAACCTCCAGCCCATGGGGCCTTCAGCGATCCGCCTCACGCCCACCTTGTTGATGGCCTCGCGGGCCGCGTGCGGCAGCCAGCACAGCCTTCAGGCCGACCAACTCGCAGATCATGACGAGGCCCTGGCCCTCTTCCCCCTGCGAGGCGCCACACGCACACGTGGCGTCATGGTGGTGTCCGACCCGACCGGCCACCGCTCGCACCTGCAGGTCCAAACGCCATTGCTCGATGCCGTCGCCCTGTTGGTTGCCACGTCGTTGGAGCGCATCCACTTTGTCGATGTTGCCCATCGCACCCAGCTCGACATGGCCTCGGAACGCCTGCGCAGCGCCATCCTTCAAGCCCTGTCCCACGACATCCGTACCCCCCTCACGGCCTTGTGCGGCCTGGCCGACAGCCTGTCACTCACCTCGCCAGCAACGCAAAGCGAAATCGTGGACGCCATCCGCGATCAGGCCTTGCGCCTGCACGACATGGTCAGCAAGCTGCTTGACATGGCGCGTCTGCAAAGCGGGCAGCACCTGGGGCACGTCACCTTGCGCCGAGAATGGCAGCCCATCGAGGAAGTCATTGGCGCCAGCATCCAGACCCTGGGCCAGGCGCTCAAGGCCCACCCCGTGCGCGTGCACCTGCCTCCCGATACGCCCCTGGTCCACATCGATGCCGTGCTGATGGAACGCGTGTTCGGCAACCTGCTCGACAACGCCAGCCGCTACGCCCCGCCTGGGACCGACATCCACGTTCACGCCACCCCAGAAGGCGGCTGGCTGCAACTGCGCGTCTGCAGTGCTGGCGCGGGCTTTCCGCCAGACCGTCTCGAAACCGTCTTCGGCCTCTTTGAGCGCGGCCAGCCCGAATCGAGCGTGCCAGGCATCGGCCTGGGTCTGGCGATCTGCAAAGCGATCGTGCAAGCCCATGGCGGCGAAATCTCGGCCCACAACCCCGCACAAGGCGGCGCCGAGGTGCGCTTCAGTCTGCCCCTGGGCCAGCCACCAGAGATCGACGTCGACGATGGCATGGCCACCGACCCGACAGCCGCCCTCCCATCGCCCCCAGACAGGATCACCCCATGAGCCTCGCCAACGTCCTCCTGGTGGAAGACGACCCCCACATCCGGCGCTTCGTCAAGGCCGCCCTGGAAGCCGAGGGCTGCCAGGTGGCCGAAGCTGGCACCCTGGCCCAGGGCCTGATCGATGCCGGCACCCGCCACCCCGACCTCGCCATCCTTGACCTGGGTCTGCCCGATGGCGATGGCCGACAGTTTGTGAAGGACCTGCGCACCTGGTCGACCATGCCTGTGCTGGTGCTCTCGGCCCGCACCAACGAGGTCGACAAGATCGAGGTGCTGGACGCCGGTGCCGACGACTACCTGACCAAGCCCTTCTCCGTGGGCGAGTTGCTGGCGCGTGTGCGGGCCATGCTGCGCCGGGCACGCCAGGGCACCGAGGCCGAACAACCTGTGCAGCGCTTCGGCCGCATCGAGATCGACCTGGTTCACCGCCACGTACGCCGAGACGGCGCCCCCCTGCACCTCACCCCCATCGAATACCGCCTGCTCGGCGTGTTGCTGGCCCATGCAGGCAAGGTCATGACGCACCGACAGTTGCTGCGCGAGGTCTGGGGCCCCACAGCCGTCGAGAGCAACCACTACCTGCGAGTCTACGTCGGCCACCTGCGGCACAAGCTCGAAGACGATCCCGCGCAACCTCGCCACCTGCTCACCGAAATCGGCGTGGGTTACCGCTTCAATCTGGGAACCTGAACCACCATGTCCTCCCCTGCTCTCCCGAATCCGGCCGGCCCTGAACACACAGCCATCCATGACCGGTCCGGCCTGGTCGCCCTGACGCTCGCAGCCCTGGGCATCGTGTTTGGCGACATTGGCACCAGCCCGCTGTACGCCTTCAAGGAAGCCTTCAACGGCCCCCACGCATTGCCCTTGTCCCCTGAAAGCGTGTTGGCCACCCTGTCCGCCCTGCTGTGGGCCGTGTTGCTGATCGTGTCCGTCAAGTACGTGTGGATCGTGCTCAAGTACGACAACGAGGGCGAAGGCGGTGTGCTGGCACTCACAGCCCTGGCTCACCGTCTCACCCACGATGCGCCCAGACGCTCGCTGCTGGTTGTCAGCGCCGGGGTGTTCGCCGCCGCCCTGTTTTATGGCGACGCGATCATCACACCGGCCATTTCTGTGCTTTCGGCGGTCGAAGGCATCAGCGTGGCCACACCCAGGTTCGAGCACTTCATCGAGCCCATCACCATCGGCATCCTGATCGGCCTCTTCCTGATCCAGAAAAAGGGCACTGGCAGCGTGGGTCGGCTCTTTGGTCCCATCACCGTGCTCTGGTTCGTCTGCCTGGCCGCGATGGGTGCCCACAGCATCATCCAGACCCCCGAGGTGCTTCAGGCTGTCAACCCCATGCACGCGCTGCGCTTTGCGGTGGACCGCCCCGGCAGTGCCTTCGTACTGCTCTCCGCGGTCTTCCTCGCGCTGACCGGGGGCGAAGCCCTGTACGCAGACATGGGCCACTTTGGCCGCAAGGCCGTGCGCATCGCCTGGTATGGCCTGGTTTTTCCATGCCTGATGGTGAACTACTTCGGGCAAGGCGCACTGGTGCTGCGCGATGCATCTGCGGTGTCCAACCCCTTCTTCTTGATGGCGCCCCAAGGCTGGTTGATCCCTCTGGTCATGCTGGCCACTGCGGCCACCGTCATCGCCTCCCAGGCCACCATTTCCGGCGCCTATTCCATGACGCTGCAGGCCAGCCGCCTGGGCTACCTGCCGCGCGTGCGCATCCTGCACACATCAGACAGCGAACAAGGGCAGATCTACGTGCCCACCATCAACTGGCTCATGCTGCTGGCCGTGATCGCGCTGGTGCTCGCCTTCAAATCTTCGGGGGCACTGGCGGCTGCGTATGGGATTGCGGTGTCCGGCACCATGATCATCACCACCTTGCTCACGCTCTTTGTGACACGCGTCAGCGCGCGCACCTTGCGTCGCCCCACGCTGATCGCCTTGGGCGCCTTCACCGTGCTGGAGCTGGGCTTTTTTGCCTCCAACCTCAGCAAGTTGAGTGAAGGCGGCTGGTTCCCGCTGACCCTCGGCGCACTGATCTTCCTTGCGCTGACCACGTGGAAGGAGGGTTCCATGCTGGTGGCCGACCAGCGCAGGCGAATCGACATCCCCATGGACGACTTCATCCATGGCCCGCGCCCTGACGTGCCCCATGTGACCGGCACCGCCGTCTACCTCACATCCGACCCCAGCATCGTGCCCAGCGCACTGTTTCACAACCTCAAGCACTACAAGGTGATGCACGCGCACACGGTGTTTCTGCACGTGGTGAACGACAACATCCCCTATGTGAGCGATGCGGAGCGGCTGGAGGTGGCCCAACTGGACGCCAGTGCCTGGCGCGTGACCGTGCGCTTCGGCTTCCGGGAAGAACCTGACATCCCGCGAGCACTGGCCTTGCTGAAGCACGCCACGCTCGACCTCGCCCCCATGAGCACCACCTATTTCGTGGCCCGAGCCACCATCGTCGACGGACCGGGTGCACTGCCCGCCTGGCGTTGCGCCCTGTTTTCCTGGATGACACGCCAGGCCGAAGGGGCCGCCACCTACTATCGCTTACCGGCCAACCAGGTGGTCGAACTGGGAACGCAGGTCATGCTGTGAGACGAGTGGCGTGCCCCGGCACTGAAGAAGGCCCCATGCAGGAGCCTGGACTCAGTCCTTGAACTGCGGCACCTGCCTGGCCATCGAGGCCATCATGGCCGCCATCAGGTCGCCTGACATCAGCATCGCCGCATTCCAGGTGGCCACATGGTTGAGCCCATCGGCCACGCTGTGGTCGCGGGCGTAGTTCAGCATCTCCTTGGTGCCCCGGATGCTCAGGGGCGACTTGGCCGCGATGCTGGCCGCCACCTCGCGCACCCCGGCCCGCAGGGCCTCGCGGTCGCCGAACACCCGGTTGACCAGGCCGATCTCGCGCGCCTCGGCCGCGTCCACCCGGCGCCCCGTGTAGGCCAGCTCGCGCACCATGCCCTGGCCGCCCAGCAGCTTGGGCAGCCGCTGCAGCGTGCCCACGTCGGCCACCATGCCGATGTCGATCTCCTTGATCGAGAAACTGGCATCGGCCGAGGCATAGCGCATGTCGGTGCAGGCAATCAGGTCGATGCCCCCGCCCACGCACGCACCGTGGATGGCCGCCAGCACCGGCTTGCGGCACCGTTCGATGCTGCTGAGCGTGTCCTGCAGGTCCAGGATCAGACGCCGCAGCTTCTCGCGCATGCGGCCATCGCACTCGTCCTTGATCTGCGCCTGCAGGCCCATCATCAAGCTGAGGTCGATGCCCGAGGTGAAGTGCTTGCCCACCCCTTCGATGATGGCCACGCGTGCCTGCGGCGTGGCATCCACCCACACCATGGCCGTGCGGATCTCCTGCCACATCGGGCCGTTCATGGCATTGGCTTTGTCCGGTCGGTTCAGCGTGACGGTGGCGATGCCATCGGCCAGGGTCAGGCGCAAGGTCTCCAGCGCAGGCGGCACCGGGCTCTCGGCAAGGTCGTGGGTGGGGTGGCTCATGGTGTGATCCTCATCGTGCGAAGACAGGCGGCTCAGATGGCCGCCGCCAGCTCGGTGCCCTGCTTGATGGCCCGCTTGGCGTCCAGCTCGGCGGCCACGTCAGCCCCGCCTATCAGGTGCACCGGCTTGCCCGCCGCCACCAGCTCGTCCTGCAGCTCGCGCAGCGGCTCCTGGCCCGCGCACAGCACCACGTTGTCCACCGGCAGCACGATCTGCTTGCCACCCACGGTGATGTGCAGGCCCGCATCGTCGATGCGGTCGTAGCTCACCCCCGCGATCATTTCCACCTGGCGGTTCTTCAGCGAGGTGCGGTGAATCCAGCCCGTGGTCTTGCCCAACCCATCGCCCACCTTGCTGGTCTTGCGCTGCAGCAGGTAGACCTGGCGCGGGGCCTTCTCCAGGTGGGGTGCCTTTATGCCACCGCGGTCGGCATAGCTGGTGTCGATGCCCCACTCGGCATAGAACTTCTCCGCGTTCAAGGCCGGGCTCTCACCCTCGTGCGTCAGGAACTCGCTCACGTCAAAACCGATCCCGCCCGCACCGATCACGGCCACGGTCGCCCCCACGGGCTTACCGTCGCGCAACACGTCGAGGTAGCTCAGCACCTTGGGGTGGTCGGCCCCGGGGATGGCCGGCTGGCGCGGCACCACACCCGTGGCCAGCACCACCTCGTCAAAACCACCGGCCAACAGTTCGGCCGCCGTCACGCGGGCGCCAAACCTGGTGCTCACACCGGTGCGCTGCAGTTGCTTGCGGAAGTAGCGCAGCGTCTCGTAGAACTCCTCCTTGCCCGGCACCAGCTTGGCGATGTTGAACTGGCCGCCCACGTCGTCTGCCGCATCGAACAGGGTCACCGCATGGCCACGGCTGGCCGCGGTCGTGGCAAAGGCCAGGCCGGCCGGGCCGGCGCCCACCACGGCAATGCGCTTGGCACCCGCCTTCACCGGCTCGATCTTCAGGATGGTTTCGTGGCACGCACGCGGGTTCACCAGACAAGAGGTGATCTTGCCGCTGAAAGTGTGGTCCAGGCAGGCCTGGTTGCAGCCAATGCAGGTGTTGATCTCGTCGGCACGGCCGGCTGCAGCCTTGTTGACGAAATCCGGGTCGGCCAGCAGGGGCCGCGCCATCGAGACCATGTCGGCACAGCCATCGGCCAGGATCTGCTCACCCACCTCGGGTGTGTTGATGCGGTTGGTCGTGATCAGGGGGATGCCGACCTGGCCCTTGAGCTTCCGGGTCACCCAGGCGAAGGCACCGCGCGGCACGCTGGTCGCGATCGTCGGGATGCGTGCCTCGTGCCAGCCGATGCCGGTGTTGATCAGCGTGGCGCCCGCGGCTTCCACCGCCTTGGCCAGTTGCACCACCTCATCGAGGCTGGAGCCGCCGTCCACCAGGTCCAGCATCGAGAGCCGGTAGATGATGATGAAGTTCGGGCCCACCGCCTCTCGTGTGCGGCGCACGATCTCCAGCGGGAATCGGATGCGGTTGGCATAGCTGCCGCCCCACTCGTCGGTGCGCTGGTTGGTGCGCGCCGCGATGAACTCGTTGATCAGGTAGCCCTCGGACCCCATCACCTCCACGCCGTCGTAACCGGCGCTCTGCGCCAGCCTGGCGCAGTTCACGAAGTCGGCGATGGTCTGCTCGACCTCGGCGCTGCTCAGTTCGCGTGGCGGCATGGGTGAAATCGGCGCCTTGATGGGGCTGGGGCCAACCAGACCAGGGTGGTAGGCATAGCGACCGAAGTGCAGGATCTGCAGCGCAATCTTGCCCCCGGCCTCGTGCACGGCCTGGGTCACGACCTTGTGATGCGCGGCCTCCTCGGGCGTTGCCAGGCGCGAACCACCAGGAAAGGGCCGGCCATCGTCGTTGGGCGAGATGCCGCCCGTCACCATCAGCGCAACCCCACCGCGCGCACGCTCGGCGTAGAAGGCCGCCATGCGCTCGAAGCCGTTCTTGGCCTCCTCAAGGCCCACGTGCATGGACCCCATCAGCACGCGGTTTTTCAGGGTGGTGAAGCCGAGGTCAAGCGGTTGCAGCAGGTGGGGGTAGGCGCTCATGTCTGTCTCCATGGAGGGGGAACGGTCTGGCTTCAAGAACCAATCATGCAACCAGTTGCATAGTGACCGCGACTCTAATCCAGCTTGAGCAGGGATGCAACTGGTTGCATACCCGAGGTCCGCCGCTACACTGCGTGCATGTCGCTCGCCCACGCCCTGATGACGTCGCTGCTGGAAAAACCGTCCTCAGGCTACGACCTTGCTCGCCGTTTTGACAAGTCCATCGGCTTCTTCTGGCACGCCACCCACCAGCAGATCTACCGCGAACTGGCCCGCATGGAAAAAGCCGGCTGGATCGCCTCCGAGGCCGCCCCCGACGGGGGCAAAACCCGCAAGCGCCTCTACCAGGTCTGCCCTGACGGCGAGACCGAACTGCGCCGCTGGGTGCTGGAGCCCACCGCCCCCACCGACCTGCGCGACGAACTCATGGTGCGCCTGCGCGCCGACGCCGCCATCGGCCCCCTGGGCCTGGAGCCCGAACTGCGCCGCCGCCAGGCCCTGCACGAAGCCCGCCTGGCGGCCTACCGTGCCATCGAACAGCGTGATTTCCCAATCGGCCGCTCGCTCAGCCGCGAAGCCCGCATCCAGCACATGATCCTCAAGACCGGGATCATGTACGAAGAGGCCTGGGCCCGGTGGTCTGCCGAAACGCTCAAGCTGCTGGCCGAGTGAGCGCGCTCACCACCAGGGCCGTGCGGCATCGGGGTCTGCCCAGCGCCAGCCCAGCGATCGCAGG
Source organism: Aquabacterium sp. (assembly GCF_021768455.1). Taxonomy (GTDB): domain Bacteria; phylum Pseudomonadota; class Gammaproteobacteria; order Burkholderiales; family Burkholderiaceae_C; genus Aquabacterium. Next base: position 7,787 of record NZ_JAIZVX010000013.1, read on the forward strand.
GGCAAGCCCAGGTCCAGCTGGGTGATCAGCAGGTCCACCGGCTGCACAGGCCCCAGCAGGGCAAAGTTCACCTGCTGCACCAGTTGGGCGCTCACCTCTGCGCGCACCCTGGGCCGCACCACCATCTGCGCCTTCAGGGGCACAGGCAGGTGATCCGGCCACTGGCCGCTGACCACCATGTCCAGCGCCACGGGCACCTGGGTCTTCACCGGCACGGCCATATCGATCGGCAGGCTCATGGCCACCGGCACCTTCACCGTGAACGCTGGCAACCAGGACAGCAAGCCGTCAAAACGAAACGGCAGGCTCACCTCGGTCTGCACCGGCACCACCTGCCGCACCGCCACCACCGTGTCCACCGGCAGGCTGGCCTGCAGCTGGACACGCGCCGTGAGGCTGTCCTGCAGCCGCACGTCCAGCACCTGGTCCACGGTCACGGGGATGCGGGGGCGGATGTCGATCGGCGTGCGCAAGGGCGCCACCACCTCGGCACGAGCCAGCAGGCCTTCAGGCAGGGTCAGCGAGAGCGGCTGATGGCGCAACAGCAGGCGGGTCTCCCAGTGCTGCCAGAACGCCCAGCCCCCGGCAACCATGGCCAGCAGCCACAGCCCTAGCACCACCAGGCTCACCCCCAGCAACTGCGCCCGGCTGATGGGGCGGTGCCAGCCTTTGAGCGGGGTTGACGTCCAGGACGAGGCCTCGGGTGACGACACCGCTGACAGCGCAGTCACCGCGCCCCTCACAGCGCCGTTCACCGCGACCCCGCCGATGCGGGCCCCGCCACCGCCTGCGACACGCTCAACGCCCGGAACGGCAGGGTCACGTCCATGCGTGCCAGCCCCGCCCTCACCTGCTGCTGCGGGAAGGTCAAGGTCGCAGCGACCGGGGCGGTCACCGGCAGCGACAGCTGTGCCCGGATGGGCACCTCGGTGTCGATCACCGTGTCGATCTGCGCACGCAGTGGCTCGCTCAGGCGCACCGTGGCAGGCGTGTTCAACACCACCGGCAGCCGGTGACGAATGGGAATGACCACGTCCAGCGGCACGTCTGCCCTGATCGGCACCTGGCCGCGCACCGGCAGGTTCAGCGCAATACCCAGCACCCTGGTCTGCACCGTGGTGTCCAGGCTCACTGTCTGGTCGACGTGAAGGGTGTGTTTCACCGGCACGTCCAGGTTCACCGGCACCGTGGTGTCGATGCTCACCTGAAGCGGAATGGCCTCGCTCAACGGGATGCTCAGCGTCTGCTGAATGGGCACGCGCACCGGCAGGCGCTGGTCCACCTTGACTTGCACGTTCTGCGTCACGGCCGCGCGCACCGCCATGGTCGGCGGCAGCAGCACATCGACCGCCTGGGCCTTGATCTGGGCATGCGCCGCCAGGTGCGTCCAGGCCCACCAGGCCACCGCGGCGGCCGAGGCACTCATCAGCCCCAACAAGACCAGCGAGGTCAGCACCAGGGCACGCCAGGTCACGGGCCGTCCCGGCGCCGCCATCACCGTGGCAGACCAGCGCTGCGGGGGGGCGGGCACGACAGGGGGCGGCTTGGGCGACATCACCGAACGACTATGCCACGCCGCTTCGTTATCATCCGCCCCTGAACACCCTCGCGCCGCGCGATGTTCCCTGAGTCCCTGAGGGGTTTCAACTGACTCAGGGCATCAGGGCGCGGCACACCCTGCCCCGCCCTCACTGCCCCGCGCTGCCCCGATGGACCTGCAACTCTCCGACCGCGAATCCGCCCTCGCCATGTTCGCGCACTTCCAACGCCAGGCGGCCCAACGCGGGCTTGAATTGCGCGACCCGCCGCCCGAGCCCACCACCTGCTGCGGCCGGGGCTGCAATGGTTGCGTCTGGGAAGGCTTCTACACCGCCGCCAACGACTGGTGCCAGGAAGCCATGCTGGTGCTGAGCGACTGAGCCCAAAGCCGACGGGGCGCCGTCCTGGCGGCTTGGGCCATCACCCGGGCAAGCCTCAGGACACCTTGAACTTGAACTTGCCGTCCTTGCCCGCACTGACCTTGATCTTCTGAATCGGCTGACCTTCGGCCATGCGCGCCAGCACGCTGTCGGCCACCTCGGGCAGCAGGCTGCCATTGAGGATGTGGTCCACGGCGCGGGCACCGGTGTCCACCTCGGTACAGCGCGCCAGCACGGTCTCGACCAGCGCCTCGTCGTAGTCCAGCACCGCCTTGTGGTTGGCCAGTACGCGCGCCGCGATGCGGTCGAGCTTGAGCTTGATCACGCTGACCAGCACGTCGTCGCTCAGCGGGTAGTACGGCACCACCTTGGTCCGGCCGATGAACGCCGGCTTGAAGGCCTTGTAGAGCGCAGGGCGCAGGGCCTCGGCCAGTTCATCGGCCTCGGGCAACTCGGCGGGCGACTTCATCACCGACCCACCGGCCTCTTGGTCGTGGCGGAAGCAGGCCTGCATGATCTGCTGTGACGCCACGTTCGAGGTCAGGATGATCACCGTGTTGCGGAAGTCGATCTCACGGCCTTCGGCATCGTCCATCAGGCCCTTGTCGAAGACCTGGAAGAACATCTCCAGCACATCGGGGTGCGCCTTTTCCACCTCGTCGAGCAGCACCACGCTGTAGGGCTTGCGGCGCACGGCCTCCGTGAGCACGCCGCCTTCGCCATACCCCACATAGCCCGGGGGCGAGCCCTTGAGGCCGCTCACGCTGTGCGCCTCCTGGTACTCGCTCATGTTGATGGTGATCAGGTTGCGCTCACCGCCATAGAGGATGTCGGCCAGGGCCAGCGCGGTTTCGGTCTTGCCCACGCCACTGGGGCCGGCGAACAGGAAGACACCCTTGGGCTTGTTCGGGTCTTCCAGGCCTGCACGCGCCGTGCGCACACGCTGGGCAATCGCCGCCAGAGCGTGGTCCTGCCCGATCACGCGCTCCTGCAGCGTGGCCTGCAGGTTGCGCACCGTCTTGATCTCGTCCTTGACCATCTTGCCGAGGGGGATGCCCGTCCAGGAGGACACGATCTCGGCCACCACCAGGCCATCGACCTGCATGGGCACCAACGGCGCTTCGCCCTGTAGTGCCGCCAACTCGGCCTGTTTGCCAGCCAACAGCTCGTGCTCCGGGCTGGCGTGTGTGACCATCCCCTTCTTCTTGCCCTTGGACACAGGCTTGGTGCCGCCTTCACCTGAGCTGACCTCGGCCGTCGACAGCCCCCCGGCTTGCTGCTCCAGCTTCTCACGCAACGCCTTGATGTCCAGCACCAGTTGCTGCTCGAAGGTCCAGCGGGCTTCATCGGCCTTGAGCACCGCTTCAACCTTGTCGCGCAGCACCTTCAGCTCATCCAGGCGCTCACCATGGCGCGCCCCCGCGGCCGCTTCGCGCTGCAGCGCAGCAGCCTCGGCATCCAGGCGTTCCAGGCGCTTGCGGGCCTCTTCAATGCGGGCGGGTGTCGCGCTCTGGCCCAAGGCCACCTTGGCACAGGCGGTGTCCAGCACGCTGATGGCCTTGTCCGGCAACTGGCGACCACTGATGTAGCGCGCAGACAGGCGCACGGCCTCCGAGATCGCCTCGTCATACAGGCGCACGCCAAAGTGCTTCTCCATCAGGGGCGCCATGCCACGCAGCATCGCACAAGCCAGCTCCTCGCTGGGCTCCTCCACCTTGATGACCTGGAAGCGGCGGGCCAGGGCCGCGTCCTTCTCGAAATACTTTTTGTACTCACCCCAGGTGGTGGCGGCGATGGTGCGCAACTCACCGCGGGCCAAGGCCGGCTTGAGCAGGTTGGCCGCATCGTTCTGACCAGCCTGCCCGCCCGCGCCGATCATGGTGTGCGCCTCGTCGATGAACAGGATGATCGGGTGCGGGCTCTTCTTCACCTCGTCGATGACGTTTTTCAGGCGGTTCTCGAACTCGCCCTTCACCGAGGCGCCGGCCTGCAGCAGGCCCATGTCCAGCACATGGATGGCCACACCCTGCAGCGGCGCAGGCACATCGCCCTGTGCCACGCGCAGCGCCAGCCCTTCCACCACCGCCGTCTTGCCCACACCGGCCTCGCCGGTCAGGATGGGGTTGTTCTGGCGGCGGCGCATCAGGATGTCGATGGCCTGGCGGATCTCCGCATCACGCCCGATCACCGGGTCCACCTTGCCATCCAGCGCGCGCTGCGTGAGGTTGGTCGTGAACTGGTCGAGCGCCGGCGTCTGGCCGCTCAGTGTCTGGGCCGCATCGCCGCCCTCGGCTTCACCCTCGTCAGCCTCGGCGGGCGCATCCGCATCGCGCACCGACTGCACAGCCTCGACCGAACCCTTGGTCAGCTCCGGCAGCTTGTGCTTGAGCTCATCCAGACGGAAGCGGGCAAACACCTTGGACGAACGATGGGCCAGCTGACTCAGCGTCGGCTCTGTCAGCAGCGCCAGCAGCACGTGGGCGCTGCGGATGCGCGCAGTGTGCGAACCCAGGGAAGCGATCAGCCAGGCATGCTCCAGCAGCACCGGCAGGTGCTCGGAAAACACCGGCGTGCGGGCGTTGCCCGTCTTGAAGCGGCTCAGCTCGGTCTCCAGGTCGCGCTGCAATTCGGTGAGCGACACCCCAAAGCGCTGCGCCAGCACCGCCATGTCGCTCTGCGGCTGCTCCAGCAGCGCCAGCATGAAGTGCTCGAGATCCACCTCGTAATGGCCACGGCCCATGCACAGGCTGGCCGCACGCTCGGCGGCCTTGCGGGTCAGGTCATTGAGTTTGGAGATCAAGGTTTTGAGGTTTTGGCTCATGGTGATGACAGCGTGACGGGTTGGTCGGTCTTGTTGTTTTGAAAATCAAGGGGGGCCGAGGTGTGGCAACCTCAAAGGAAGGCATACAAGGCTCGGTCTGTGCGGACACGCTAGGCTGCGGCGTGGATGTCGTAACGCACATCGGCGCGGTCGTCGTTCGCTGGCAGGGTTTGCAAGAAGGTGTCCCACCCAAGGCGGCCCGTGGCGGGCAAACGCTCGGATGCCAGTTCGCAGCCCCGCACATCAGACTGCGTCAACTTGAGCTGGACCTCGTACTCCAGGCTCACACCGCCCATGACGGTCAACAGTTCCTTCAAGGCCAAGGCACCTTTGCCGCCGGGCAGAAACCGCTGAAAACGTTGGTGATTCAAGGGCCCCAACACCACGCGCATGCGCAGATCACGTTGCCAGACGCGATCACCCAGCATGGCGGAGCGGCCCAGGACGGCATGGGTGCCGCCACGGTCATCACGCACACCCAGATGGGCTTTGCCGGACTCGGGCAACTGGTACCAGCGCCCCACAAACTGGTCGATCTGAACCGGCACGTTCAAATACCCCTGCAGCACCTGCTGCAGTTGCCTGGCTGACATGGTGCGTTGCTGAAGGGCGCCCGCAAAAAAGGCCAACGCTTCATCGGGCACACCTCCTTGGTCACCACTCAAGCGGTTTCTCAACGCCTTGTGCCCAAGCCCGCCCAGAGCCAGAACCATCGGCAAAAATTGGTTTTCTCGGTCTGCCTCGTACTGCATCGGCAAGCGGTGCTTGCGCCATGCCTGATAGAACAAAGAAACCGAGCGACTGCTGAACACGTCCATGAAGGCGCGTGCCGCATAGTCCTTCTGGTACAACTCCCCCTGCACCAGGGACTCGGTGTAAAACAAGGGCAGGGTCCCATTTGCCCCCAGGAAGCCCATGAAAGAAGGCGTGACGTCAACCTTGTCCACGGCAGCCGCCTGACGCGCGCCAGGCAGGTCACGCCAATGCACGGTCAAAGATTCCACCTCGCTTGGCGGGAAGGACAGCGCCATCGAATTGCGGAAATGAATGCGTGACAGGGCATGGGGTGCCCCGTCAGCCGAGGCCATCCACCGATCCAGGAGTCGAACCGCCTGAAAGAACCCGAACTGCTGCGGATCCTGCAGCAGCCTGTCGATCACAGGAGTGGCAAATCGCCGTTGCGCGGTGGGCATCTCAGCACCTCCTCTTGGGTTTGGGCCGAAACGATGGTCAGTTTGCTGAAGCTGTTGGCCTGCACATACAGCCCAAAAAAGTGGTCCATGACCGTCGCGAACACGCCCAGACCTGCGCCGACAAAGCCCGTCTCGTCCACCGTCAGACGCACCTCGGTGCCACGCACAAACGAAGCAAATGGCTCCCCAGCCAGCCAGGCCGTGGCGGGCCTGAATTCGACGGCCACCAGACCGTCGATTTGCCGTCGATTGCTGGCACTGCGGGGCAGGTCGTACAGCCGCAACATCTCCTTCAGCGCATCGATGCCCCCCGCAGACAGCGACAAATGGTTGAGCGACAGGTGAGAAATCAGCCGCCACAAAGTGCCGCCGCCTTCTTCAAAGCGACGCGTCAACGTCGGCTTTTTCAACAACCGAATCTCTTTCGCCGCACCCCCGCCATCCATGAACAGATCTCCTCCAGGCACACCAAATGGCAGCAAAGAGGGCAGATCTCGGTTCGTGGCGCGGACCCTGAGCGACAGGGTGTCGACATTTGGAGCCGTCGGGTCAAAGTTGATGTCAACGATGGACAGCTCCACCTCGTACCCGGGGCTGGCTGCGGCCACATCCTCGTCGCGTCTCGCCGACCAATAGCGTCCCGCCATGCGCGCTTGGCCCGCGGCATCTCTGGCACCGAGGTGCGCGATTTCCGCATCGCCCGCCTCACCATCGAGCGCATCCACCAACCCGTCATCGTGACGCAAGGAGAAAAAGGGCCGGAACTCCTGAACCGACTCTCCTTGTGGCCCCTGCTGGACCCGGAAAACACGGTCAATCGCGTAAACCTCGTAGGCGTAGGCGCGGCGTGCGTCCACCAATACCGGGTAAGCCGAAACCGTGTGACTGACACGAATCGGCTCCGCCGCTTGCTCAAACAGGTTGGCCACCGGCGTACAACCCAGCAGAAAATTTCGCTCGTTCACCGCCTCGAGGAGGTGGGACTCGGTGGAATCCGCTCTCACGCCACGGATCAACACATGAACCGTCAGACGCCTCAACCCTCCAAGCTTTGCCCCTTCCTTGACCACGGCGGACGAGGGCAGACGACAAGGCAGATCGACAAAGTTGAATTTGTCAGGGAAGGCGAAGTACTCCAACAAAAGCCGGTAAGCCTCATGCGAACGAGCGTCATGCTCCAACAACGCTTCTGAAGGGGCAAACCCGACCGGCTCTGGCATGGCCCACCCCGCATCCGATTCGACGGGCAGCCAGACCCCATGCGCATCGGTCTGGACCATCACGCCCGCGGCCCGGTGACACAGGACTTCCCTCAAGACACTGGATTGCGACGGCTCTCCATCAAGATAGAAACGAAGAGGCCTTTCCAGCAGGGCGCTCCAATCGGTCTTGCTGGACTGGGATTCGATGACCAGGGACAAAACCGATGTCACACCCTGGGGCAGCCGTGTGCCATCGGGCGCTGTCACCGCCGAACGGTAGGCGGCAGAAACCACCGTCAGGGGCAACAGTTGAACGTCCTGACTGGTGCTGAATCGGCACGGGACATTTTTCACCGGCCGTGAAGCCAACACCGTGCCACGCGGGACCTCCGCCCCCCGGCCCATCTGGGCCGTCGTCCCCAGATGAAACTGGGCGATGGAACAAGATGGAAACGGCCTCAGGTAATGAGGGTACAGAACCTCCAGCATCCCCCCGGTAAACAAGGAAAAGTCGTCATCAAGACGCTTGTGAACACGGGCAGACAGGAGCGCACAAGACTCGATCAAGCGCTCGACGTGGGGATCGGACGACATGTCCCCCCCAAGCGCCAGCCGCGAGGCGATCTTGGGGAACTCTTTGGCAAAGCGCCCCCCCTGCTCACGCAACTGGGTCAGCTCTCGCTCAAAATAGGGCAACAAACTCTGGGCCATGAATGGATTCAACGCTCAATGTGGTACTGCTGCCGCACGGTGGTCAGGGTGGTGTTGAACGACACGGGCTCCAGCGAGTCCGGCATGACGAGCACAGCCTGAATCGCAAAATTGACGCGCTTGCCAGCGTCACCGAAACCCAGCAAGCGAACCGACACGTCTTTCAGCCGAGGCTCGTGGCGGGCAATCGCCTGGGTGATCGAAGCGATCAGGGCATCGCAATCCTTTTGGGCCGTGAGGTTCAACCCAATCACATCCTTGATGCCAAATGACCCCAGGCGCCCCAAGCCAGCCTCTTCAGGTGCCGACTTCGAATTGAGCACATGCTCAAGGTCACGGGCAACGGACGCCACGAAGAAGGATCTGCTGCATCGCCCCTGGGGCACATCCCGGTCTGATCCGATCAACCGGTCCCAGATGGATGGCGTGAACTGCAATTCGGACATGAAAAAAGGCGGCCAGAGGCCGCCTGGTACTTGCTTTAGAAACTGGTGTCGTTTTTCTTGAGGTTCCAGGAACCCACGGCACCCGTGGCCGTCGTGCCATCCACCTTGGCCGTGGTGTAAGTCCACTTCACGGCGCTGTACTTGAGCCCAAACGTCTCAGTGGGCAATTCACCCTCGCCCACATTGGTCGTCACCGACGAAACCACGACGTCTTTCAACTCGATCTTCAGGTAGTTGACCCGAGTCTTGCTGGTGCCCGTGTTGTTGCTCGTGGAGGTTGTGTTCACACCACCCAATGAGCGGTAGAAATAGATCACCACGGTGTTGTAGTAGGTGCCAGCCGACGAGGCCTGCCACAGCTTGGGCGACGCGTTGTCGATGTCCTTGGTGAAAATCATTTCACCGTGTTCGGTGCGCTCTGCGGTATGACCGCCAGCAGAAGACGCCGTGGAAGACTTCGGCTGGTAAATCTTGTGCGCCCAGGTCGACACCTCGATCGCCTTTTCAGTGGCGTGCTTCGAATCGGTGGTGTCGCCTTTGATGTCCGCGCTGGTCGGAAAAACGACGTAAATATCCTTCATGAACCTCTCCAGATTGAATGATTAACCCTTGCCACCCGATGGCAACTCGGCCACTAGACGCAGGGACACAGAAAGCTCGTCCAGCTGGAAATGCGGCCGGACAAAAGCCACTGCACGGTACACGCCAGGCTTACCAGGAACCTCCTGCACTTCGACACTCGCGTCACGCAAGGGGTACTCGGCCTTGGTCGCTTGTGACGCACTTTCATCGGTGGTCACATATTGGGAGATCCATCGATTCAAGAAATTCTGAATGTCGATGGCGGAGGTGAACGAACCCACCTTGTCTCGCATCATCGCCTTCAGGTAATGCGAAATACGGCAAACCGCAAACATGTACTGCAGCTGCGCGGACAAGATCGCATTGGCATTGGCCGCATCCGAATCGTATTTCTTCGGCTTTTGCACAGATTGCGCGCCAAAGAAGGCTGCGTAATCCGTGTTCTTGCAATGAACCAAGGGGATGAAGCCCAAATCACTGAGCTCCTTTTCACGGCGATCGGTGATGGAGATCTCCGTTGGACACTTCAGCGCGATTTCACCGTCATCGGTCTTGAACGTGTGCGCGGGCAGATCCTCGACGAGCCCTCCACCCTCCACGCCACGAATGGCTGCGCACCAGCCATAGCGCTCGAACGCCTCGGTCAACCGCGCACCCAATGCATAAGCCGTGTTGACCCAGAGGTAACGGGAGTGGTCTGTGCCGTCGGTCTGCTCGACAAACGCAAAGCCGTCTGTTGTCAAACCATCTTTCGGATTGAAGGGCAAGCGCCCGAGGAAGCGCGGCACGGTGAGCGCGACATAACGCGAGTCCTCTGACTCCCGGAAGGATTTCCACTTCGCATACTCCACCGTATCGAACACCTTGGCCAGGTCTCGCGGCTTGCCCAGATCGGAAAAGCCTTCGAGGCCAAACAGATCGGGGGACGCAGCGGTGAGGAACGGCGCATGCGCAGCCGCCGAAATGTGCGACATCTGCTCGATGAAGTACATGTCCTCCGCACCACGACCAATGTCGAAGTCCCCGACGATCGCACCAAAGGGTGCGCCACCGAAGGTCCCGAACTCTTCCTCGTAGACCTTCTTGAAGATGGCGGACTGGTCAAAGTCGATCGCCGTCTTGAAGTCTCGGACGACTTCCTTCTTGGTGACGTTCAGAACCTTGATCTTCAGCCGTTCGCCGGTTGAGGTGTGCTTGGCCAGGTAGTGAAGGCCCGTCCAGGACGACTCCAGTTTCTGGAACTCTGGCGCGTGCATCACTTCACTGAGTTGCGTCGAGATCAGTGCATCGATCTCGGCGATCCGAGCGTCGATCGTCGCGGCCAGGTTGTCGGACAGCACCACCGTGCCTTCCAAAACTTCCTTGACCAACTCACTGATCAAGTCTTTGGCGCGCGTGTGCTCAACGTGTGTTTTGGCGACCTTGCTTTTGGCAACGATGTCATCCAGCAAAGACACCGACTCGGTCAAGGTGCCAGGGGTGGGCTGCAGTTGTGCGCTCATGATTCACTCCTTGTCGCCCTGGGCGGCTTCTTCGCCCAGCTGCTTCAACTTCTCGGTGTTTCCGAGCACCTCGGCCAGGACGTCTTCCAGCTTCTCGCTGCCGGCCAGCTTGTTCCGAAGGTCCGACAGCTTGGTGCGGGCCTCCAGCAGCTTCCGCAATGGCTCGACCTGCTCGACCACGGCTTCTGGGCGGAAGTCGTCCATCTTGTTGAAATTCAGGTTGACCGCAAACTCGCCGCCATCCGCACTCAGCTTGTTGGCCACGCGGTAAGAAGCGCGCGGTGCGACCCCTTCCATCACGTCATCGAAATTGTCGAGATCGATGTTGACGAACTTGCGGTCCTTGAGTCGGGACTGAGGCTTGTCAGGATCAGGCTGCCCCGTGAAATCACCCATGACGCCCACGACAAAAGGCAGTTCCTTTTGTTCCACGCCATCACCGATTTCCACGTCGTATGTCAGCTGGACACGGGGTGCACGCACACGCCCCAGACGCTGTTGAACGCTTTCATTTTTTGCCATGACCGGGTTCCTTCCTTGAACTGTTTACTGCAAAGCACCAAAGGGGTTGTTGCGCCCACTGGTGGCCGGGGCGACATTGCCGCTGGCCGGAGTGGACTTGGCGACGGGCATGGCGGCTGGTGGGACCGTCGTACCGGGATTGGGGCGAACCATGGGGCGCGGGGCAACGCGGGCGATCGGTGCCTTGGGCTTGCCGCCCCCTTCGCCAGCGGCCGTGGCAGGAATGATGATCGGCTCGCCCAGGGCCTCTCGGATGATGCGGGCCACGCTCTCGGCTTCGCTGCGGGTCGAGCCCGTCACCTCATTGGCCTTGCGCAGTTGCTCGAGGGCATCGGCACTCACACGCAGACCGCTCACGGCCAGGATGCTCTTGGCCGTCAGGTCGTTGACATCGCGCTGCAGAACCTCTTGCGACGAGGTGATCGCCTGACCGTAATGGCGTGCATCGAAGTGGATCTGGGCCTTGCGCAGCCAGGGCTCCTTGCTTGCCGGATCAGCCTGGATGGCCTTGTCGAGCTGCAGGATGGCCTTCTCGGGCTGACCTTGCTTCTGAGCCAGTTCGGCCGCGGCCAGGCTCTCGTTGAGTTGCTGCTGAGCCGCCAACCTGGCCGCTGCATCGTCCTTCTTGGGCGCTGAAGAACAAGCCGCCAGCGCAGCCAACACACCCACCATCACCGCGCAAGACATGCCGCGGCGCACGCTTTCCAGCATCACGCTTCACTCCCTGATTGACTTTGTGTTCAGGTCAGACCCGCATCGAGGCGGGCCGACAACTGGGCGGATTAGAGCCGAATTCATTTGCAGCATCTGCCCTCTTTCGGGGGTGGTTTACAGACTCTTGCATTCGGTTTCAACTGCACCCCACCCAGGGGAGGGATCACCCGTCAGCAGGGGCTCAAACCGTTCTTACACTACGCGCCGGCGATGGGCGTTGGTCGCTCCGCCCATGACAAGAATGAACTCAGGGATGAAGTCGGCAGCATGGTGTCTGGCGGGCGCATGGGCGCTGGTCACCCTCATGGGCTGCAGCAGTTCTGCCCCCGCCTTGCCCAAGGCTCCGGAGCTGCCGACGCTGCCCACCGTGCCGGAAATCCCGACCGTGCCAGAGCTGCCCAGCATCCCCAGCACGGAAGGCGGCTTCCTCGAAGCGCTGGGATCCATGAAGGACAAGGCGCTCGAGACCATCGGCCTCAAAAAGCCCGAACTGCCCAAGTTGCCCGAAGTGCCAGACAGCGCCATGCCCGACTGGCGGCTGCAGTGGAAGGTCTACGCCAGCGGCTCGTTGAACGTCGACGAACGCGGCCAGCCCCTGGCCCTGCTCACACGCATCTACAAACTCAAGAGCCCTGACGCCTTCCTCAGCGCCCCCATCGACACCTTTGGCGATGCGGCCAAGGAAAAGGAAGTGCTGGGCGAAGACCTGGTGTCCGTGCGCGAGCTGCAGCTCATCCCGGGGCAGAAGCACGAATCGCTCGACAAGGTCACACGCAGTGCGCGCTACATCGGCATCGTCGCCCTGTTTCGCAAACCCTCTCCCCAGCACTGGCGTTATGCGTTCAGCACGCCTGTCGCCTCGCAAACCGGGCTGACCATCGGTGCGCACGCCTGCGCCATGAGCGTGCAGGTGGGCGAACCCATCGGCTTGCCACTGAGTGCCGTGCGCTCCGTGGCCATCGCCTGCCCTTGAGTCCGCACCGACACCGCAGTACGAAGGACACCTCTTGATCCAGTCTCCCAAAATCCTCTGGGGCGAAGGCCTCTTCCTGCGCCCCCAGCACTTCCAGCAGCAGGACGCCTATCACGAGTGGCGACTGGCCCAGATGGCCCGCCTGCTGCACCCCTATGCCTGGGGCGTGCGCCACGTGAAGGTCGACCCCGATGCCTTGCAGACTGGCCTCCTGCGCCTGCTGGAGTTGCAGGTGGTGATGCCCGATGGCGAACTCTTCAATGCCCCTGCCGACGACGAACTGCCGCCGCCCGTGGCCCTGGCGTCGCTGTCTGACTCGGCAGACCAGCTCACGGGCGAATGGACCTTTCATGTGGCCATGGCGCCGCTGCGCGCAAACGGCACCAACATGGCTGCGACGCGCGAAGAGGCCGACACCGCGGTGCGTTACTACCGCAAGGCCCAGCAGGCGGGCGACGCCTACACCGATGCCGTGAGCGCCGAGGTGGTGGTGCTGCGCAAGTCAGCCAAGCTGTTGCCTGATTCAGCGCCACGGGCTCACCTGGTGAGCCTGCCACTGCTGAGGCTGAAAAAGACCTCCACCGGCGGCTTCGAACAGGATGGGCGCTTCATCCCTCCCTGCGCCAACATCCAGGCCTCGCCCACGCTGTTCCTGCACTTGCGCCGGCTGCTTGATGTGCTGCAAGCCAAGGTCGATGCGCTCTATGGCCTGCACCGCGAACCCAGCAAGAACATCATCGAGTTCAGATCAGGCGATGTGGCGTCGTTCTGGCTGCTGCACACCGCCAGCTCGGCCTTTGCAGGCCTGTCGCACCTGGCGCGGCACCCGGCCCTGCACCCCGAGCGCCTGTTCGAAAAGTTGCTGGAGCTGGCAGGCTCGCTGATGACCTTCTCGAAAAGCTTCACCCTGGCCGACCTCCCCGCCTACGACCACCTCAACCCGGGTCCGGGCTTCAACCGCCTGGACCAGATCGTGCGTGAACTGCTGGAGACGGTGATTTCCACACGCTACTTCTCGATCGTGCTTCAGGAGAACGTGCCCTCCTTCCATCAGGGACGACTGGACTCGGAACAGATCAACGCCAAGACCCAGTTCTTCCTGGGCGTGTCGGCCGCGATGGCGCCAGCCGAACTGGTCGAGGTGGTGCCCCAGCGCTTCAAGGTCGGCGCCCCGGACGACGTGGACAAGCTGGTGCTGTCGGCCATGCCGGGGGTGAGGCTGGTGCACGCACCCCAGGTGCCTGCCGCGGTGCCTGTGCGCCCGGGCAGTTATTACTTCACGCTGGAGCCCCGTGGCATGTTGTACGAACGCATGATGCAGGCCCAGGCCCTGACCCTGTATGCGCCATCGGGCTTCCAGGACCTGCGCCTGGAACTCGTGGCCGTCAACGCCTGAGGATCACCGCACCATGGCTTCTTCATCGCTTGCCCCCAAGCTCTTTGCCGACACCGACCCAGGCCTGCCACCCAGCCGCCAGACCACCGTCGCAGCACCACGCGAGGCCAGCAGCCTGCTCGACCTGATGTACGACGGCTTCTACCTGCTCTTCCTGCTCAAGGCCAAACACGCGCCGCTGGATGCCGAACTCTTCCGTGAGCGCATCAAGCAGTTCCTCACCGCCTTCGAGCGTGGTGCCACCAAGCTGCACGCCTCGGCGGAAGACGTCTACGCCTGCAAATACGCTTTCTGCGCCACGGTGGACGAAGCCGTGCTGATGTCGGGCTTCAAGGCCCGGGAATCCTGGCAGCGGCTGCCGCTGCAGGTGCAGTTCTTTGGCGAGCAGCTGGCGGGCGAGCAGTTCTTCGAGAAGCTGGAAGAAATGCGACGTCATGGCCTGCCCAGGGTGCAGGCGCTGGAGGTCTTCCACATGTGCCTGCTGCTGGGTTTCCAGGGCAAGTACCTGATTGAAGGCAGCGAGAAGCTCAACTACCTCACCGCCCGCCTGGGCGACGAGATCGCGCGACTCAAAGGCAAGGGCGCGGGCTTTGCACCGCACTGGGCCGCGCCCGACAAGGTTCAGCACCAGCTGAAAAACGAGGTGCCGCTCTGGGTCGTGGGCTCCGTATTCGGACTCCTGGCGCTGGCCGGCTTCCTGGGCCTTCGATGGCAACTGACCGAGCACAGCAAACGCTCACTGGGCGAGCTGCACCACATCGTTCAGATGCCCCCCCAGGTGGCGAACATCACGATCACCCTGCCCTGATCAGCCCTTGCCGGCCTCGTCGTCGAGCTTGCGAAGAAAGGCGAGCTTCTCGCCGATCTTGACTTCCAGCCCCCGCGGAACCGGCTGATACCAGCCCGGCTCCGCCATGCCCTCAGGCAGGTAGGTTTCGCCCGCTGCATAGGCGTGAGGCTCATCGTGAGCGTAGCGGTAGGCGTGCCCATATCCCAGCTCCTTCATGAGCTTGGTGGGGGCATTGCGCAGGTGCACCGGCACTTCGCGGCTGCGGTCCTGCTTGACGAAGGCGCGGGCGGCGTTGTAGGCGTTGTAACCCGCGTTGCTCTTGGGCGCGATGGCCAGGTAGATCACGGCCTGGCCCAGGGCCAGTTCGCCTTCGGGGCTGCCCAGTCGCTCGAATGTGAGGGCGGCATCGTTGGCGATCTGCATGGCCCGCGGGTCGGCCAGGCCAATGTCCTCCCAGGCCATGCGCACGATGCGGCGGGAGAGGTAACGCGCATCGGCACCACCGTCGAGCATGCGGCTGAGCCAGTACAGCGCGCCATCGGGGTTGGAGCCCCGCACCGATTTGTGCAGTGCCGAGATCTGGTCGTAGAAGTTGTCACCACCCTTGTCGAAGCGGCGGGCGTTCAGGCTCAACGCGTTGGTGATGAAGTCGGCCGTGATCTGGGTGATGCCGGCGGCACCGGCTGCCGTCTGACATTGCTCGAGCAGGTTCAGGAAGCGGCGGGCATCGCCATCGGCATAGCCGACCAGGGTGTCGACCGCGGCATCGTCAAACTGCAAGTGCCCCAGCGCCTTCGCCTGCGCACGCCGCAGCAGCAACTTGAGTTCGTCTTCCGTGAGCGACTGGAGCACGTACACCTGGGCACGCGACAGCAGGGCAGAGTTGACCTCGAACGACGGGTTCTCGGTGGTGGCGCCAATGAAGGTGAAGAGACCCGACTCCACATGCGGCAGGAGTGCATCCTGTTGCGACTTGTTGAAGCGGTGGATTTCGTCCACGAAGAGGATGGTGTGCTGCCCCTGGCTGAGGTATTGCTGCGCCTGCTCCATCGCCGCACGGATGTCCTTGACCCCGGAGAAGACCGCCGAAAGCGCAATGAATTCGCAATCGAAAGCATGGGCCGTGAGGCGCGCAAGGGTCGTCTTGCCCACGCCCGGCGGCCCCCAGAAGATCATGGAATGCGGCTTGCCGGACTTGAACGCCAACCTCAGGGGCTTGCCCTCGCCCAGGAGGTGAGACTGGCCCACCACCTCGTCCAGCGTCTTCGGGCGGAGGGCTTCGGCGAGGGGGGCGACAGGGGCTTGCGCGAACAGGTCAGACATGGCTTGATTGTGGCAGCAGGTGGCGTCCAAAGCGGGGCTTCGCAGACGCCGCTGGACAAACGCCCAAGGCTATGGGAGAATCCCTCTATTCGCTGGTCAGCGTTCGCCCTTGATTTGTCCGGGGTGGTTGGTCAACGAATCAAAGTTCATCCCCTCTGACCTTTTCAAGCCGGGCTGCATCGTCGGATGCCAGCCAAGAGCGTGTCTTGAGTTCCGGTTGGCGGCGATGCCGTCGCTTTCAAACCGACTCACCGTGACGACCCAGGTTTGCCTCTCCGGCACCTGTCACGAGGTACGGACACGAATCCACAGCGACCCCACCCAGACTGGGTGACTTGACCGTGTTGGTCAGGCTCCGGTCATGGCGTTTGTTACTTGCCTCGCCGAGGCAGGCGGCAGCGCTTTGCATTGCTTGAAAGAAATCATGTCTCACGACAACCCGAATACGCAAAACGACCAGAACGAAGCCGCTCTGGACGAGTCCCGCGTGGACGCCCACAGCGCTTCGCAGATCGACGCGCTGGCCCGCCGCCTGGAAGCCGAAGCCCAGGGCGATGCGTTCGCCGACGAAGCCGGCGCCGAAGCCGAAGGTGAGCAAGCCGAGGCCTACACCGGCCCCGACTTCGCCTCCCTGGGCCTGAGCCCGATGCTGTGCCGCGCCCTGGCCGACTCCGGCTACACGCAGCCGACCACCGTGCAGCAACAGGCCATCCCGGCCGCGCTGGAAGGCGCCGACCTGCGCGTGGCCTCGAGCACCGGCAGTGGCAAGACCGCCGCCTTCATGCTGCCCTCGCTGGAGCGCATCATTGCCGCCCGTGGCGACGCCGCCAAACGCCGCGAAAAGGGCAAGACTTACGGCCCTCGCGTGCTGGTGCTGGCACCGACCCGCGAACTGGCCATGCAGGTGGCCAAGGCCGCTGACACCTACGGCCGCCACATGCAGGGCCTGCGTGTCGCCACCGTGGTGGGCGGCGTGCCCTACCCCGCCCAGCTCAAGGCCCTGCGTGGCCCGCTGGACGTGCTGATCGCGACCCCTGGCCGCCTGATCGACCACCTGAACACCGGCGCCTGCGTGCTGGAAAACCTCGAAGTCCTGATCCTGGACGAAGCCGACCGCATGCTGGACATGGGCTTCATCGAAGACATCGAGCACATCGCCGAGCAAACGCCTGAAGGCCGCCAGACCCTGATGTTCTCGGCAACCTTCGCCGGTCACGTCGGTCAGCTGGCCCAGCGCCTGACGCACGACGCCCGCCAGATCGAAGTGGCTTCGCACACCGAAGGCCACGCCAACATCGAGCAGCGTCTGCACCTGGCCGATTCGCTGATCCACAAGAACGAACTGCTGGACCACCTGCTGGCCAGCAAGGACGTGGACCAGGCCGTGATCTTCACCAGCACCCAGCGCGACGCCGACATCCTAGCCGACCGACTGGCCGACATGGGCCATGCCGTGGCCGCCCTGCACGGTGGCATGCCGCAAGGCCGCCGCAACCGCGTGCTGCAAGGCCTGCGCATGCGCCAGCTGCGCGTGCTGGTCGCCACCGACGTGGCCGCCCGCGGCATCGACGTGCCCACGATCACCCACGTGATCAACTACGGCATGCCCATGAAGCCGGAAGATTACGTTCACCGCATTGGCCGTACCGGTCGTGCTGGCCGCTCCGGCCTGGCTGTCACGCTGTGCGAGCGTCGTGACGTGGGCATGGTGCGCCGCATCGAGCGCTTCACCACCAACCGCATCCCCGAGTCGGTGATCGCTGGCCTCGAGCCCAAGATGAAGATGGGCGCCGGTGAAAGCCGTGGTCCGCGCTTCAACAAGCCGATGCCTGGCCACCGCAACCGCGAAGACCGTGGCGCCCCGCGCTTTGGCGCCAACCGTGAAGGCGGCTTCGGCGGCGATCGCGGTGGCTTTGGTGGTGACCGTGGCTTCAACGAACGCAAATCGTTCGGTGACCGCCCTTCGTTTGGCGACCGCCCGGCCTTCAATGACCGTCCGGCCTTCCACAACGAGCGTCCTGCTTTCGGTGACCGCCCCCGCGGTGACCGCCCGTTCGGCGACCGCCCGGCCTTCAACGACCGTCCGCGCGGCGACCGCCCTTACGGCGATCGTCCGGCGTTCAACAACGACCGCCCCGCCTTCGGTGACCGCCCCCGTGGCGATCGCCCCTTCGGCGACCGTCCGGCCTTTGGCGACCGCCAGGACCGCCCTGCTTTCGGCGATCGCCCGCACGGCAAGTCGTTCGGTGACAAGCCTTTTGGTGACCGCACCCAGGGCAAGTCGTTTGGCGACAAGCCTTTCGGCAGCAAGCCCGGCTTCAAGTCCGGCGGCCCCAAGCCTGGCTTCGGCGGCAAGCGCCCGGGTTTCGGCAAGCGTGAAGGCTGATCCCCTCGGGTGACAGCACGGGCACCGCACGCCCTCGAAGGCGTGCGTGTCCAAAGGATCGGCCGAACCCAGGTGGGCCAGGTCGGTTCAACGACAACAAGATTCAGGAGCAGCGCGCCGTACCCCGCGAGGACAGCGCGTCAAGCAGCCACCACCCCCTGCACAACACAGGGGCCGATTGGGTGGTGCGATCGTTCGGTCAACAGGCCGCAGCCCTCCCGGGCCCCCGCCTGCTCACCGACCCATTTCAAGGCTGGTTCAGCACGTCCGCCCCGGGTGGCGGGCTGAACTGGAACCGGGTGGCCGGCAAGGCCACCTTCGATTCGAATTGCGCGAACTCCAGGCGTGAGCGTTGCCCAAAGCTGTCCAGGATCTCCAGGACGGCCAGTTGCCCGCTCTTGAAGCCGACGCGCACGGACTGGAATTGCCCCTCTTTGTGACGCGGCAAGGCCTCCACCCATTCGATCACTGTCGCTGCCTGTTGAGGCACCGAGACCGCGGTCACCGCACTCGATGACGAGGCAGGCAGTGCTTTGAGGGTGAAGTCCTTGTCCAGCGTTCCCCCTGACAGCAGCGCCGCAGGCGTGGCCCCCAGGGCCTGGCTCATCGGACGCACCGTGACCTGGTTGAGGTCGGTGTCGTAAAGCCAGACCTGCTTGCCGTCGCCCACGATGAGCTGCTCGGTGGGTGTGCTGTAGGCAAAACGGAAGCGGTTGGGCCGCTGGAATTCGAGCGTGCCGCGGGACTGCCGGGACTTCTTGCCATCGGGCGAGGTCACGGTCTGCACAAAGGCGCCTCGGCCGCTCTGCACCTCCTTCACGAAACTGCGAAGGGTGTCGACGGCATCGGCCTGGGCCAGGGCGCTGAAGCCCCCCAGAGCACAGGCCAGCGCGAACGACATGGCACGTCGCGACACGGAGAATCGGTTCAAGGCAACAAGGTTCGTCATGGCGGAGCCGGCACACAAGCCCGGCAAAGTGGGTCGGATCGGGCCTGCACGTCTGGCAGGCCCTGGCTCTTCAATGCGCCAGCGCGCGCCTGGGTTGACCTGGATTGACCTGGGCTGAGGCAGCGTCAGGCGTCCCAGGGCGCGGCCGTGACACCGCCTTCCCCGCCGCGCTGGGGCACGATGATGTCGCGGTTGCCGTTGGTCGACAGGCTGGACACGAGCCCCGACTTTTCCATCTGTTCGAGCAGGCGCGCAGCGCGGTTGTAGCCGATGCGCAGGTGGCGCTGCACCAGCGAAATCGACGCCTTCTTGTGCTGCAGCACGACCGACACGGCGTTGTCGTAGAGAGGGTCCTGCTCGCCATCGCCGGCGCCACCGGCAGGGCTGCCATCGAGGTTGCTGCCCTCGTCGCTGAGCGTGCCGCCCTCGAGGATGCCTTCGATGTAGTTGGGCTCGCCTTGTGTCTTGAGGTACTCGACCACGCGGTGCACCTCTTCGTCGCTCACGAACGCGCCGTGAACCCGGATGGGCAGGCCCGTGCCGGAGGGCAGGTAGAGCATGTCGCCCTGCCCCAACAGCGCCTCGGCGCCCATCTGGTCAAGGATGGTGCGGCTGTCGATCTTGCTGCTGACCTGGAAGGAGATGCGCGTCGGGATGTTGGCCTTGATCAGGCCCGTGATCACGTCGACCGACGGACGCTGCGTGGCAAGGATGAGGTGCACCCCGGCAGCACGGGCCTTCTGGGCCAGGCGGGCGATCAACTCTTCGATCTTCTTGCCCACCACCATCATCAGGTCGGCGAGTTCGTCGATCACGATGACGACGTGCGGCAGGCGGTCCAGTGGCTCGGGTTCGTCCGGCGTCAGGCTGAAGGGGTTGGGGATGAGCTCGCCACGCGCCTTGGCGTCGTCCATCTTCTTGTTGTAGCCGGCCAGGTTGCGCACGCCCATCTTGGACATGAGCTTGTAGCGCCGCTCCATCTCGCCCACAGCCCAGTTCAAGGCGTTGCTGGCGAGCTTCATGTCGGTCACGACCGGGCACAGCAGGTGCGGGATGCCCTCGTAGACGCTCATTTCCAGCATCTTGGGGTCGATCAGAATGAGGCGCACATCGCGGGCCTCGGCCTTGTACAGCAGGCTCAGGATGGTGGCGTTGATGCCCACCGATTTGCCCGAACCGGTGGTGCCGGCCACCAGGCAGTGCGGCATCTTGGCCAGGTCGGCCACCACGGGGGCACCGACGATGTCCTTGCCCAGGCCAATGGTCAGCAGGGACTGGGCCTCGTGGTAGACCTGCGAGCCGAGGATTTCGGTCAGGCGGATCATCTGGCGCTTGGCGTTGGGCAACTCCAGCGCCATCAGGTTCTTGCCGGGAATGGTCTCGACCACGCGGATGCTGACCAGGCTGAGCGAGCGGGCCAGGTCCTTGGCCAGGTTCACGATCTGCGAACCCTTCACGCCGGTGGCGGGCTCGATCTCGTAGCGGGTGATGACCGGCCCCGGCGAGGCCGCCACCACGCGCACCTCGACACCAAAGTCCTTGAGCTTCTTCTCGATCATGCGAGAGGTCATCTCCAGGGTCTCTGGGGTGACGGTCTCGATGCGGCCCACATTGGGGTCGAGCAGGTCGATCTGGGGCAGTTTGTTGTCGCCCATCTCGGCAAAGAGGGGCTTCTGCTTTTCCTTGACCACGCGATCGGACTTGGGCACCTCGACCACCGGTTGCTCGATGATGATGGGGATGGGCTCGGAGGGCAGTTCGTGGCGCACTTCCTCGACCACGCGTTCGCGCTCGATGGCCGCCTTTTCGCCAATGCGGATGTCCTGCTCGACCTCGCGCTGGGCCTCGCGCTTCTGGCGCAGACCATCGGCCAGCACGCCGATGCGTTCGGCCAGCGCCAGCCAGGAGAACCGCAGCGCCATGGAGGTGCCGGCCACCAGCATGGCGATCCAGAGCACGCCTGAACCGTTGAAGCCCAGCCACTGGTTGCCCAGGCTACCGAGGCTCATGCCCAGGATGCCCCCCGCGTGCTCACCTGCCAGAGAGCCCTCGTTGCGGTAAAGCCGCGACCACTCGAGGGCACAACTGGCCGCCATCAGCACCACCACCCCCACCCAGAAGCGCCAGGCCGAGAAACCCGCCGCCTGTGGCTGCCCCGCAGCCACAGCGCCAGAGGGCAGGCCCACGGCTGCGTCGCGGCGCAGCCAGCGCGCCAAAGCCCCCAGCCAGACCCGCCCACCGATGAGCATCAGCCACCAGGCCGAGTGCCCGAACAGGAACTGCATCAGGTCGGAAGCGTAGGCGCCGCCCTTGCCTGCCCAGTTGGCCACCTCGAGGTTCTGGCCAGACGTGGTGAAGGCCGGGTCGAGCCGGGTGTGGCTGACCAGCGCCAGGAGCAGCAAGAGCCACAACACGCCGCCGAACAGCAGGGCCGCCTGGAAGCGCAGGGTGTGCTCGATGGGCGCCTGTGGCTCAGGCGTGGGCACATGAGGCACACGGTGGAGGCGGCCACCCATGCGGCTGGCGGCGGCGTCACCCCGACGCTCGGGCGCACGCGCGCCAGACGAGCCATCGGCTTGGAGGGATCCCAGAGGAAATGTCATCCCCGCATTGTGGCGGCTTTTCGCCATCCGGCCGGCACGCGCAGCCATGCAAAACGCCCCTCGCAAGGGGCGTTGTCAGGCGATCGTCGGCCAGACGGGCTGGCGGGATCAGGCCGTGGCGACCAGGCGCTCCTTGAGCACCACGCTGCCGGTTTCCTGCGTCTCGATGAGACCGCGCTCTTCCAGGTCCTTCATGACGCGGCTGACCATTTCGCGAGAGGCGCCCACATGCTTGGCGAGGTCCTGTCGCGACACCTTGCCGCGGATGACCTTTTCACCAGCGTCCTCGTCGGCCATGTCGAGCAGGGCCCGGGCCACGCGCCCGTAGACGTCCAGCAGGGCCAGGGACTCGATCTGGCGGTCGGCACTGCGCAGGCGCTGCACCAGGCCGCGCAGGATGGCGTAGCTCAGCGACGAGTTCTCGGGCAGGCAGCGGGCGAATTCGGCGCGGCCCAGCACCAGCACATCGGTCTGCACCTCGGCGCGAACGGTGGCGGAATGGGGTTCGTTGTCGATCAGGCTCATCTCACCCAGGTAGTCGCCCGCCTCGAGCACGGCCAGGATGACTTCGCGGCCACGCTCGTCGGACGCCACCACACGGGCACGGCCAGTGAGCAGGATGAAGAGCGAGTTGGTCTTGCGTCCCCGCTCGACGATGAGCTCGCCACGGCGGTAGCGGCGCTTGACGACACCCTCGGCGATGGACTCGGCCTGAGCCGGGGTCAGCATCGAGAACAAAGGCACGCGGCGGATCAAATCGAGATTGGACAGCATGGCCATGGGGGGCTCCTCTTGCGTTCGGTCGGTGTAGTCCTGCCAGAATGCGCAGGACGCTCGGGTGCACCAATCACCCGATCATGTGTGTGACAAACAACCTGTCTCTACAATTTTCGGCACCGGTGCGGGATTTTTTAGCACTTTATTTGGAGGCGCCCACAAGGCAAGTCCGGAAATACACAGTGCGAACCGCACAGTTTCAAGACAGACATCGAAAGGCGACGACATGAGCACCCCGCAACACAGCAACGTTTTGATCCTGGGCTCCGGCCCTGCGGGCTACACCGCTGCGATCTATGCAGCACGCGCCAACCTGAAGCCCACCCTGGTGACGGGCATGGCCCAGGGCGGCCAGCTGATGACCACAACTGAAGTGGACAACTGGCCCGCCGACGTGATGGGCGTGCAGGGCCCCGAACTGATGCAGCGCTTCCAGCAGCACGCCGAGCGCTTCAACACGAACTTCGTCTACGACCACATCAACGAGGTCGACCTGAGCCAGCGCCCCTTCACGCTCAAGGGCGACAGCGGCACCTACACCGCCGATGCCCTGATCCTGGCCACCGGCGCCTCGGCCAAGTACCTGGGCCTGCCCAGCGAAGAGGCCTTCATGGGTCGCGGCGTGAGCGGCTGTGCCACCTGTGACGGCTTTTTCTACCGCGATGCCGTGGTCTGCGTGGTCGGCGGCGGCAACACCGCCGTGGAAGAGGCGCTCTACCTCTCCAACATCGCCAGCAAGGTGCACCTGATCCACCGCCGCGACAAGTTCCGTGCGGAAGCGATCATGATCGACAAGGTGCAGGAGAAGGTGGCCGCCGGCAAGATGGAGTTGCACCTGTTCAACACCCTCGATGAAGTCCTGGGCGACCAGAGCGGCGTGACCGGCGTGCGCATCAAGAACGTGAACGACGGCAGCACCAAGGAAATCGAACTCAAGGGCTGCTTCATCGCCATCGGCCACTCGCCCAACACCGACATCTTCAAGGGCCAACTGGAGATGAAGGATGGCTACATCCTGACCAAGGGCGGCGCGAACGGCTTTGCCACCATGACCAGCGTGCCGGGCGTGTTCGCCGCTGGCGACGTGCAGGACCACGTCTACCGCCAGGCCATCACCTCGGCCGGCACAGGCTGCATGGCCGCTCTGGACGCCCAGCGCTTCCTGGAACAAGGGGCCTGAGCCACACGGCTTGCCCCTTCGAAACAGGCCTCAGGCGAAGTCGATGGGGCCAGATTTTGCCAAGCGCGCAGAATCTGGCTATAATCTCGCTTTTGCCAAAAATCGTCCCGTGCGGATGACCCAAAGTCAGGCGCGCTGCACCGCAGCGCTGTTGCTTGGGCCAAAAACCACGGAAGGGTGCTTCATCAAGGGCCGCCTCGGCAACGAGGGTCGAGTTCATGCTCTGGGCACCAGTACCGCAACACAAGCGCGATCAAAAGCGCGATCACAGCGAACGGAGAAGCGTCATGGCACGCGTCTGTCAAGTCACGGGTAAGGGCCCGATGGTCGGGAACAATGTGTCCCACGCCAATAACAAAACCAAGCGTCGTTTCCTGCCTAACCTGCAGTACCGTCGTTTCTGGGTCGAGAGCGAAAACCGCTGGGTGCGTCTGCGCATCAGCACGGCCGCTCTGCGCCTGATTGACAAAGTGGGCATCGATCAGGTCCTGGTGGACCTGCGCGCCCGTGGCGAACTGTGATCGGAGACTGAACCATGGCTGCTAAAGGCGGACGCGAAAAGATCAAGCTGGAATCCACTGCGGGTACCGGCCACTTCTACACCACCAGCAAGAACAAGAAGACCACGCCCGAAAAGCTGGAATTCATGAAGTTCGACCCCAAGGCACGCAAGCACGTTGCCTACAAGGAAGTGAAGCTGAAGTAATTCGGCTCATCCTCGAAAAACCCGCCCAGCGCAAGCCCGGCGGGTTTTTTCATGCCCCACACGGCAAACCACAGGCAAACATCAGTCAAGCGATCCAGTGGGTTGATGCGGTGGTGTCGCATCCAGGGGTCAGGATCGGACATTCCCGCGCCAACCCAATCACCACCATGCACCACCAGATCCCCCCGCCCCCTCTCATGCTGGCGGGCAAGAAAGCGCTGATCGTGGGCGTGGCGAACGAATCGTCGATCGCCTACGGCTGCGCCAAGGCCTTCACCGACATGGGCGCCGAGGTGGCCCTCACCTATCAGAACGAGAAAGCCAGGCCCTTTGTCCAGCCTGTGGCGACCGAACTGGACGCAGCCCTCTTCCTGCCGCTGGACGTGACCCAGCCAGACCAGCTGGACGCCGTGTTCGCTGCGATCGAGGCGAAGTGGGGCCAGCTGGACCTGCTGGTGCACTCCATCGCCTTCGCGCCCAAGGCCGACTTGCAAGGCGGCCTGCTGCAGAGCTCGGCGGAGGGCTTTGCCATGGCCATGGACATCTCCTGCCACTCCTTCCTGCGCCTCGCCCGCCGGGCTGTGCCCCTGATGCGAGATGGCGGCAGCCTGTTTGCCATGAGCTACCACGGCGCAGAGAAGGTGGTGCCTCACTACAACCTGATGGGCCCGGTGAAGGCGGCACTGGAATCGAGCTGCCGCTACCTGGCTTATGAGCTGGGGCCCAAGGGCATCCGCGTGCATGCGATCTCGCCTGGGCCGATCGCCACCCGGGCCGCCTCCGGGCTCAAGGAGTTCGACGTGATGCTGGCCCATGCGGTCAGCGAGGCCCCGCTGGGTGAAGGGGTCGACGTGATCGACGTGGGCCGGACCTGCGCCTACCTGGCCAGCCCATGCGCGCGCCACATGACGGGATCGACGGTCTACGTGGATGGCGGACTGAACATCATGGCCTGAGTGGCGGCCTGCGCCTGAGCCCCCTCCGCCAGGTGCAATGCAGGCGAAAAAAAGGCCGTCGTGTGACGGCCTTGGCAGGGTGGTGGGGCAAGCCCCGGCGCCCAGAACTCAGGCGTGGGCCGAGCGCAGCTTGCGCGAGAAGTCTTGCAGGGCTGCGATGCCACTGTTTTCAGCCTGCTGGCACCAGGCCTGCAGATCTGCCACAAGCTGTTCGGCCGAGACATTGGTGCGCGTCCAGATGGCGCGGAGTTCTTCGCGCATGGCGATCAGCTTGTCGAGCTTGGGGTGGGCGGCTCGGGCGGCGTCCACCTCTTCCTGCATGCCTGCGGGCATCTGCTCGGTGTCGCGGTGCATCCAGTGGCGCACGCGCTGCAACTGGGAGGCAGAGGCCGTCTGGCCGGATGCCTTGAGGCGGGCCAGTTCGCTGGCGCACGCTGCGCGCACTTCGCGGGCGTAGCCGGCCATCAGTTCGTAGCGGTGGGCCACGATGGCTTCGAGCGTCTGGGCATCGGCCACGGGCTTGACCGAACCCAGGGTCAGGCGCGGCGGGGTCTTGCGGACCTTGGCCAGGCCCACGATTTCGAGGGCACGGATGTAACCCCAGCCGATGTCGAATTCATAGGGCTTGACCGAGAGCTTGGCCGAGGTCGGGTAGGTGTGATGGTTGTTGTGCAGTTCTTCGCCACCGATGATGATCCCCCAGGGGGAGATGTTCGTGGACGCGTCAGCGGCCTCGAAGTTGCGGTAGCCCCACCAGTGCCCCAGGCCGTTGATGATGCCGGCAGCGGTGATCGGGATCCAGATCATCTGGACGGCCCAGACGGTGATGCCGATGGCGCCAAACAGGGCCAGGTCAATGGCCAGCATCAGGAAGACGCCGGCCGTGGCATGGGGGGTGTAGAGGTGGTGCTCCAGCCAGTCGTTCGGGGTGTTGTGGCCGTACTTCTTGAGCGTCTCGGCCTTGGCGGCTTCGGCGGCATAGAGTTCGCGGCCTTCCAGCAGCACGGTCTTGATGCCGTGGGCCACCGGGCTGTGGGGGTCTTCAGCGGTTTCGCACTTGGCGTGGTGCTTGCGGTGCACGGCCACCCATTGCTTGGTGACGGTGGCGGTGGTCAGCCAGAGCCAGAAGCGGAAGAAGTGCGAGGGGATCGCATGGAGCTCCAGGGAGCGATGCGCCTGGGCCCGGTGAAGGAAGATGGTGACCGAAGCGATGGTGACATGGGTCACCAGGAGGGTGTAGGCCACGACCTGCCACCAGCTGGCATCGGCCAGGCCTTGCACGGCCCACTGCACGAGGCTGTCGTGCAGGCTGCCGAGGAACACGGAATCAAACATCAGGGACCTTTCAACGGGACGCGAGATTGTAGGGGCCCCAATGTGACGTGGCTTGCCATATCACAAGAAAGGGTGTCGCGCTGGAGGCTGGCGTGACACCCTTGTCGCGATGTTGTCGCTCAATCGACCGTTAGCACGACCTTGACGCTGCCGTCGACCGCCGATTTCTCGATGTAGCCGATGGCGTCCGGGTTGCTGGCGACGAACTTCTTGACGTCGGCTGCGCTGCCGAGCTCCTTGGGTGGCGTGGCCTTGCCGGAGAAGGTCAGGCGGGCCCAGGTGGCCTTGACCTGAGCGGAAGTCTTGCCCGCGGCCTTGCTGTAGAACTGCTCGCGGGTCGCGCTGGACTCGGGCAGGTCGGCCGGTGCCGCAGTGGCCCCAGACGGCAAGGTGGCGCTCTTGCCCAGGAAGATGGCGGCCACCTGGTCGGCGGAGAGCGAGGCCAGGCTGCTCTTGGGGTTGACGATCACGGCCACTTCGGCCTGGGCGGCCAGGGAAGCCAGGGTCAGGGCGGCCAGCAGGACGGTGTGCTTCAGCTTGGTGGTGTACATCATGTGGTGCTCCCTTCGGCTCAGAACACAAAGTCGACCGAGAGGGTCAGGACGCTGATGGTTTTCTTGGCTGCCGCATAGGCGGCGGCCGAGGCCTGGGTCGGGTCGGCCACGAGCAGCAGACCGTTGGAGTCGGCAGGCTTGGCGATGCGGTCGTACTGGAACTTCAGCGCGGTGCTGGGGCTGGCGTCCCAGCGCACACCCAGGGTGCTGGTGCGCTGCGCGAGTTTCTGGGTGCCAAGCAGGATGTTGGTGCCCGCGGCGATGGTGTTGACGCTGGTGTTCAGGCTCGAGGACGCGGTCGCGATCGCGCTCACGGGGTTGGACGTCGAACGGTCCACCTTGAGTTGCGAGGCGCCGACGTAGGGCGTGAAACTGCCCACGCGGTAGCCCACAAAACCGTACCAGCCCGTGGTGTCGGGGATGTAGCTCTTCGTCTTGCGCTTGGTGTACTCGAGACCGGCCACCCAGTTGTCCTGGTCATAGCCCAGGCCGATGCCGGTGAAGGAGGCGTCAACCCCGTTCGGATTGAGCAGATCGACCACGGCGGCGAGTTGCCCGCCGGCCGCGGCTGCACCCGCCGCACCCGGGTTGCTGGTGGCGCCGTAACCGGCCAGACCGGCCAGCAGCGTTGCGTTGGTGGCGCCAGCCGTGAGCTGCTCACCCAGTTGCGAGGTGACACTCAGCTTGCCCTGGCTGCGCCCCAGGCGCAGCGAAAGGCCATTGCTGAGCTCGGTCAGGACGTTGAGGCCCACCTGGCGCTTGAGCTTGACCGTGCTGGGGTCGCGGGTGAGCGAGGAGGCGAAATCGGCCTCAGAGTTGCCGGTCCACAGGGTGGTCGTGACCGAGGCGGAGCCCAGGTGAAGCTGGTAGGAGGCATCGGCACCTTCGAACTGGCTCACGGGCACCTGACCATAGACGTCCAGCGGCGGGCGCACGGTGGTGTTGGCATAGCCCACATCGCGGAAGTCGGAAATCATGAAGAACGGGGCGCCAATGCGGCCAGCGCGGACGCTCAAAGTGGGCGTGGCCTGCCACTTGGCAAAGGCCCACTCCATGCTGGGCACGTACTGGCCGGCAGCGTCGTACTTGGTCATCAGCTGGGCCGTGGCCGACACGGTCGGCGTGAACTTGTAGCTGCCCTGCATGGCGAACTTGCTGTCAGGATCGAAGCTGCCGCTGCGGGTGGAGCCGCCCCCCTGGCCTGGGTAGTTGAAGAGGGCGTCGTCGGAGGTGCTGCGTGAGTAGCCAAGTGTGCCGAAGCCCGACAGGCGGAAGTTGCCGTCGGGCGAGGTGTAGTCGGCGCGGGCGCCGGCACAGGCCGCCAGGGCTGCCAGAAGGATGGGCAGGCGGGCAAGCTTGGTTGGGGTCATGGAGGCTCCTCAAAGCGGGGTTGATGTCTTGGCGCGACCCGCTTCCTACAAGCCGGGTGACAGGGCGGCCACATTGGCCCCCTTGCGCTCATGTCACATCGCCACTTTGACAAGAAACTTCATGGGCAATGTCCTGAATTGCCTGTGACGGATTTGGCTTTTCGCCAGATAAAAAGCCGCTTCACAGCGGCCTTGGGTTCGGGCTCAGGGTTGTCCTGCTGACTCAGGAAGAGCCGTTCGCCGCCTTGACGCCATCGGCCAGACAGGCCTCGATCTGCGCGTGCAGTTGGGTGGTGAGGGCGCGTCGGTCGGCATGCGTGACCTGCTGGGCCGGCAGGATGTGCACGTGCACGCAGAGGTCTTTCGCGGTCACCACACGCCACAGGGACTGCAGCAGGGTGGTGTCGCCGATGTAGGCCGTGTCGCTGCTGACGGGCACGCCGGGGTTGCTGTAACGCAGCACGACCGGCTGCACCGGGACATCGGCATCGATGGCCGCCTGGACCAGGTTGGGGTGAAAGTGCAGCACGCCATGGCCATCGCCGGTGGTGCCCTCCGGGAAGACGGCGACGGTGGCCCCGTCACGCAGGGCCTGGGCCATGAGGCCGAGCACGCGGGCGGCGTCTCGGCGGCGTTCACGCACCAGGTAGAGCGTGCCGGCCGCATCGACCAGCTTGCCCACCACCGGCCACTGCCCCACTTCGGCCTTGGAGACGAAGCGCGAAGGCTCGACCGAGTTGAGGGTGACGATGTCGAGCCAGGAGATGTGGTTGGCAACGATGAGCTTGGCCCCCGCATGGGCCTGGCCGCTCACCGTGAGCTTCACGCCCAGCAGGTCGATCATGCGGGCCGACCAGCGGATGGTCTCGGCCCGCTTGCGGGCGGCATCAAAGGCATCCCAGCGGGTGAAGACGATGCCGACACCCGAGAGGATGTGGCCCACCACGCGCAGCAGGCGCCAGGCCCCCAGGGGCGCGCGGCCCCAGTGGCCCGTGAGCGGTGCGGCCTTGACGGTCGCCGGGGTGTCCGCGCCCTGCCCTGCGACCGTGCTCATGCGGCGGCTTCGTGGGCGACCTGGCCTGCAACCAGGGTCAGGCGCACGCGACCGGCCAGCTCGAAGCCGGTCGACTCGAAGGCGAAGGGGGTGTGCTTGCCCTGGCTCACGAGGGCCTCGGGCTGCACGGCCCAGCGCACGGCCGGGTCGAAGACGACGATGTCGGCCACGCCACCATGCACCAGGCGACCGGCACTGCTGGACAGCGAGCCCAACGCCTCACCCAGCACCTTGACGGGACCTTGGGTGACCACGCTCAGGGCGCGGCGGAGCTTGGCCGGGTCGGGCGCGTCGGTCTGGTCGGCACCGGACCACTTCAGCGCCAGGCTGAGCAGGAGTTCCAGACCGGTGGCGCCGGGTTCGGCCTCGCCGAAGGGCAGCGTTTTCTCGTCTTCGCTCACGGGGGTGTGGTCCGAGACCAGGGCGTCGAGCGTGCCGTCGAGCAGGGCGGCCTGCAGGGCATCGCGGTCACGGCCCTGGCGCAGCGGCGGGTTCACACGCATGGCGGGGTTGAAGTAGCCGATGTCGACATCGGTCAGCAGCAGGGAGTTGATGCTGACGTCGGCCGTGATGGGCAGGCCCTGGGCCTTGGCCGCACGGACCAGTTCGACGCCGGCCGCACTGGAGAGGCGGCACAGGTGCACGCGGGCACCGGTGGCGCGCACCAGTTCCACGATGGTGTGGATGGCGATGGTCTCGGCGCTCACCGGCACGCCGGAGAGGCCCAGGCGGGTGGCGACGGCGCCGCTGGCAGCCACGCCCTTGCCCAGCCAGGCGTCTTGCGGACGCAGCCAGACGGTGTAGCCAAAGGTGGCGGCGTACTGCAGGGCGCGCTGCAGCACCTGGGTGTTCTGCACGGGCACCTCGGCCTGCGAGAAGCCGATGCAGCCGGCCTCGACCAGTTCGGCCATCTCGGTGAGGTTCTCGCCCTTGAGGCCCCGCGTGAGCGCACCCAGCGGGAACAGGCGGCAACGGCTGAGCTTGCGGGCGCGCAGCTTGAGCATCTCGACCAGGCCGGGCTCGTCCAGTGCCGGGTCGGTGTCGGGCAGGCAGACCACGCTGGTCACGCCACCGGCGGCCGCGGCGGCCAGTTCGCTCTCGAGCATGCCTTCGTGTTCGTAGCCGGGCTCACGCAGGCGGGCGGCCAGGTCGACCAGGCCCGGGGCCACGATGAGGCCGCTGGCGTCGATGGTGCGGTCGGGGGCGAAGTCGGCGCTGACGCTGCCGATGGCGCTGATGCGGCCCGAGGTGATGGCCAGGTCACCGACCTGGTCCAGGCCGGATGCGGGGTCGACCAATCGGCCGTTTTGGATGAGGATCTTCATGCCATGTTTCCAGCAATGATGGACATCGCGGCCATGCGCACGGCGATGCCGAAGGTGACTTGCGGCAGGATGACGCTTTGCTTGCCGTCGGCCACGGCGGAGTCGATCTCCACGCCGCGGTTGATCGGGCCCGGGTGCATCACGATGGCATCGGGCTTGGCCAGGGCCAGCTTGGCTTCGGTCAGGCCGAATTCCTTGAAGAACTCGCCCGCGCTGGGCAGCATGCCGCCGTTCATGCGCTCGTTCTGCAGGCGCAGCATGATGACGACGTCGGCATCCTTGATGCCCTCTTCCATGCTGTGGCAGACGCGCACGCCCATCTCGCGCAGGTCACCGGGCACCAGGGTGCGCGGGCCGACCACGCGCACCTCGGGCACGCCCAGGGTCGTCAGGGCGTGGATGTTGGAGCGGGCCACGCGCGAGTGCACGATGTCGCCCACGATGGCCACGGTGAGGTTGCTGAAGTCCTTCTTGTAGTGCCGGATGGTGTACATGTCCAGCAGGGCCTGCGTGGGGTGCGCATGCCGCCCATCACCGGCGTTGACCACGTGCACATGCGGCGCCACGTGCTGGGCGATCAGGTAGGGCGCGCCCGACTCCGAGTGGCGCACGATGAACATGTCGGCGCTCATCGCGCTCAGGTTGGCGATGGTGTCGAGCAGGCTCTCGCCCTTGGAGGCCGAGGACTTGGCGATGTCGAGGTTGATGACGTCGGCGCTCAGGCGCTTGGCGGCGATCTCGAAGGTGGTGCGGGTGCGCGTGCTGTTCTCGAAGAACAGGTTGAACACGCTCTTGCCGCGCAGCAGGGGCAGCTTCTTGACCTCGCGGTCATTGACGCTGAGGAAGGTTTCTGCCGTGTCCAGGATCTGGTGGATGATGGGCTTGGGCAGCCCTTCGGTGGACAGCAGGTGGATCAGCTCGCCGTGGCTGTTGAGCTGCGGGTTGCGCTGTGGCTTGCGGATGGAGGTCATCAAACCCTCTCGAATTGGAATTGGAAACGACCGTCGTCGGCGCGGACCAGGGCCACGCGCTCCTGGGCGGGCAGCGTGATCCGGGCGGCCGACAAGGCGGGCTCGAAGGGCAGCTCACGGCCACCACGGTCGACCAGCACGGCCAGGGTCACGCTGGCGGGGCGGCCAAAGTCGAACAGCTCGTTGATCACGGCGCGCGTGGTGCGGCCGGTGTAGACCACGTCGTCGATCAGCAGGATGTGGCGGCCATCGACCTCGAAGGGCAGGTTCGTGGCGTCCTTGCCCGTGGCCATGCCGCGCGAACCGAAGTCGTCGCGGTGCAGGGCCGAGGAGATCACACCGCAGGGCGTGCTCAGACCAAGATCGGCGTGCAGGCGCTCGGCCAGCCAGGCGCCACCCGACCACACGCCCACGAGGGTGGTCTCGGGGGTGACGATGCGGCGCACGGCAGCCAGCAGGTTGCCGTAAAGCGCCTCGGCATCGAGGTGCAGGGAGGATGTGGTGGCGCTCACGCGGGCCTCTCTTCTTCGTTGGGGGATGCGGCGGGCGGCGGCGCCCGGTCGGCATCATCGTTGAAATACTGTTGCAGGAGGATGGCAGCCGAGGCGGCGTCCAGGTCGCGCGCACCGCCGGCCTTGGCCTCGGTGGTGGAGTAGCGCTCATCGACCTCGTGCACCGGCAGGTGGAAGCGGCCATTGAGCTGGCGACCGAACTGGCGGGCCTTGAGCGTGTTCTCGTGCTCGGCACCATCGGGGTGATAGGGCACCCCCACCACCAGGGCATCGGGACGCCATTCGGCGATCAGCTTGCCAATGGCCTCGAAACGGGCCTTGCCTTCAGCGGCGATGGTGCGCAGGGGTTGCGCCTGGCGCGTGAGGCTGTTGCCCGTGGCCAGGCCGACGCGCTTGAGGCCGTAATCGAACGCCAGATAGGTGCGGATCGGCCCGCTCATGCGTGCCCGGCCTCGCCCATCAGGAAGTTGCGGTCCACCCCAAGCAGAGACAAAGCCTTGTCATAACGCTGCTCGATCGGGGTCTCGAAGATGATTTCCGGGCTGGCATCGACCGTGAGCCAGCCGTTGCGGGCCAGTTCCTCTTCCAGCTGGCCGGCGCTCCAGCCCGAGTAGCCCAGGGTGATGAAGACCTTGCGCGGGCCGGCGCCGTTGGACAGCGCTTCCAGGACGTCGCGCGAGGTGGTCATCTCCAGGCCTCCGGGGATCTTCATCGTGGAGCTGTAGTGGCCGCCGTCGTCGCCCAGGCTCTCGTGCAGCACGAAGCCACGCTCGGTCTGCACCGGGCCACCAAAATAGACGGGGCGGGTGGCCAGGTCGTCGCGCTCCAGGCTGAGGTCGACCTTCTCGAACAGGTTCTGCAAGTTGATGTCGGTCGGGCGATTGATCACCAGGCCGAGCGCACCTTTGTCGTTGTGCTCGCACATGTAGACGACGGTGCCTGCAAAATGCCCATCACCCATGCCGGGCATGGCAATGAGAAACTGGTTGGTCAGGTTGATGGGGGTGGAGGCGGTGGCTGGCATGCCCCGATTTTAGTCGCCCTGCGCCGCCCTGACCGCCGCTCCGCCAATTGCCCGCACATCCATTGCAAAGCACACACAAAGCCATGCCCGACACGCTCGCCTCTGCCCTGGTCTGGTTCCGCCGCGATCTGCGCGACCACGACCACGCCGCGCTCTTTCATGCCCTGAAAGGCGCGCGCAAGGTCTGGTGCGCCTTCGTGTTCGACAGCGACATCCTCGACGCCCTGCCCCGCACCGACCGCCGTGTGGCCTTCATCCGCGAGAGCCTGGTCGAGCTGGACGCGGGCCTGGCCCGCCTGGCGACCGACGCCGGGCTGATCGTGCGCCACGGCCGTGCCGAGGTCGAAGTCCCGAAGCTGGCGGCCGAGCTGGGCGTGCAGGCCGTCTACGCCAACCACGACGACGAACCGGCCGCCCTTCAGCGCGACGCCACCGTGCGTGGCCACCTGAGCAACCTGGGCGTGGCGCTCTACACCTCGAAGGACCACGTGATCTTCGAGCGCAACGAGGTGCTGACCGGCAACGACTCGCCCTACGGCGTGTTCACGCCCTACAAGAACGCCTGGCTGAAGAAGCTCGACCCGTTTTACGTCAAGCCCTACCCTGTGGCGCCCTACGCCGCCCGCCTGGCCGCCCTCCCTGCAAAGGTGGCTGCCGTGGGCGCCCCACACGTGCCCAGCCTGGGCGAGATCGGCTTTGAAGACCCCGGCCCGCTCAAGGTTTCCCCGGGCATGAGCGGCGCGGCCGCCCTGCTCGACGACTTCCTCGACCGCATCGACCGCTACGACGAAACCCGCGACTTCCCCAGCGTCAAGGGCCCCAGCTACCTCTCCACCCACCTGCGCTTTGGCACGGTGTCGATCCGGCAATTGGCCGGCCTGGCCTGGGAGCGGGCCCAGGCGGGCTCGGCCGGGGCCCAGGTGTGGCTCTCGGAGCTGATCTGGCGCGACTTCTACCACCAGATCCTCTTCCACCACCCTCACGTGGTCGGGCACGCCTACAAGCGCGACTACGACAAGATCAAGTGGGCCAAGGGCAAGGAGGCCGATGCCCACTTCGAGGCCTGGTGCGGTGGGCGCACCGGCTACCCCCTGGTGGACGCGGCCATGCGCCAGCTCAACCAGACGGGCTACATGCACAACCGCCTGCGCATGGTGGTGGCCAGCTTCCTCATCAAGGACCTGGGGATCGACTGGCGCCGAGGCGAGGCCTACTTCGCCGAAAAGCTGCTCGACTTCGACCTGGCCGCCAACAACGGCGGCTGGCAGTGGGCCGCATCCAGCGGCTGCGACGCCCAGCCCTACTTCCGCATCTTCAACCCCATCAACCAGAGCGAGAAGTTCGACGCCACGGGCAAGTTCATCCGCCGTTACGTGCCAGAGATCGCTTCGCTGCCCGACAAGGCCATCCACGCGCCCTGGCAGGCCCGCCCAGCCGACCTGGCCGCGGCCGACGACGTGGTGATCGGCCGCGACTACCCCCAGCCCATCGTGCAGCACGACGTGGCCCGGGCGGAAACCCTGGCGCGGTATGCAGTGGTGAAAACGGGCTGAGCGCCGGGCTCAGAACAGTTCCACGTCGCCGATGTGGCTCTGCTCGGACTGCATGGCGCCGCTGCGCACCTCGGCCTCGTAGCAAATCACCTGGTTGCGCCCCTGGTGCTTGGCCTGGTAGACGGCCTGGTCAGCGCGGGAAAAAGCCCCATTGGGTGTTTCATGGTGCTGCACCGCCGAGACCCCGATGCTGACCGTGACGTGCTGCACCTGCGGGAAGGGATAACCCATCACATGCAGGCGGAAGCGCTCGAAGGCGCCCATGGCGTCCTCTTCCGAGCCCGCGCGCAGCAGGACCACGAACTCCTCGCCGCCGAAGCGGTAGAGCCGGTCGTAGTGGCGAAAGGACTGCCGCATGATGCGCGCCAGCAGCACCAGCACCTCGTCGCCGATGAGGTGGCCGAAGCCATCGTTGACGCGCTTGAAGTGGTCGATGTCCACCACGCCCAGCCAGTAGCCGGTGACCGGCGCCGTGCGACGCTCGCTGCCCCCCCGTTCGGCGGCGCCCTCCTCCACGATGGGCATGGTGGCCTTCATGAAGGTCGCGTCGAAGGATTGGCGGTTGAGCAGGCCGGTAAGGGAGTCCCGCTGGCTGGACTCCAGCAGGTTCTGAAAGTTGGCAAAAACCTTCAGGAGGGTCTGGATGGGCCGCAGCGCCCCGGGAGGCAAGGGCTTGTCGGTGTGAACCTCGAGGACACCGGGCGAGCCCAGCTCCACCATCAACGGCAACACGGCCACAAAGCGGTGGGACGCGTCTTCCACCGTGGTGCAAGGCAGCTCGCTCTGCGTCAGAGCCCGCGAGTTCAGCACCTGCTGGCGCGCCGGATGGTCGGCCTCGCGCGAGAGGGTGTCGACGTCGGCCCAGGGCGAATCGCTGATGGTCAGCTGGCCAGGTCGGGCCAGGCCGCCGCACATCCAGTGCCGCGCCTCACCCTCCTGCCCCAGCAGGCGGTAGACACCCACGCTGTTGGCGCCGAGCAGTTCCATCACCCCCTGGGCCAGGGAGACGTCCAGCATTTCGCGGTCCCGCTGCGCCGTGAGCGCGGCGAGCTGGTCGATGGCATGGTCCGCACGCGGAGCGTGGCCGTCAGGGAGCGAGGTTGAGTGGGGCAAGGCCTGCATCACGGCAAAGGTGGGGCTCAGAGGGCACCGACCTGAGACGAAGCATAACGGGCCACGAGGGCCAGTAGTTCTTCTTCGCCATAGGGCTTGCCAAGATAATGGTTGACGCCGAGTTCGGCGGCGTAATCGCGGTGCTTCTGGGCGATGCGCGAGGTGATCATGATGATGGGCAGATCGGCCAGCTTCTGGTCGGCGCGGATGTTGCGCACGAGGTCGAAGCCGTCCATGCGGGGCATCTCGATGTCGGAGAGGACCACCGTCGGGCGCTCCTGGGCCAGACGCTCCAGTGCCTCCAGGCCATCTTTGGCGAGCACCACGCGGTAGCCTTCGCGCGAGAGCAGGCGTTGCGTGACCTTGCGCACCGTGAGCGAATCGTCAACCACCAGCACCATGGGCGCCTGGGATTCGGCGGCGGTCTCGGCCGGGCGTGCGAGGTGGGCCTCGGCGCTGTGAGAGAGCCAGCCGGCGGGCTGATCGCCCAGGGTGGCCAGGGCCTCGGCGGTCAGGGCCAGGGCCCGGTCACCGTACACCGTGGCCAGGGCCACCGGGTTGTAGATGAGCGAGACGGCACCGGAGGCCAGCAGCGTCATGCCGGCCAGACCGGGCAGGCGCGAAAGCTGTGGGCCCAGGTTCTTGACCACCACTTCCTGGTTGCCCAGGACTTCGTCGACGTGCAGGGCGATGCGCTGCTGGGCCGAACGCACGATCACCACCGGCAGGCTGCGCCCACCCTCGGTGCCACGCGGGCTGGCGTCGAGCAAGGCACCGAGCCAGTAAAACGGCAGCACGGCCTCGCCAAAGGCGAAGCTGCCCTGGCGGTAGGCCTGCTCCACCTCTTGCGGCCTGGCACGGCGCACGATCTCGATCAGGTGGGTGGGCACGGCCACGTTCAGGCCGCCGCAACGCAGCATCACCACCTTGGTGACGGCCGTGGTCAGCGGCAGCACCAGGCGGAAGCTGGTGCCCTGGCCGAAGGTGGTGCCGGTTTCGATGCGGCCGCCCATGGCGTTGACCTCGGAGCGGACCACGTCCATGCCGATGCCACGCCCTGCCAGCTCGGTCACCACCTCGGCGGTGGAAAAGCCGGGGGTGAAGATCAGCTGGGCCAGGTCGGCGTCGCTCGCCTCGGCGTCCCAGGCCAGCAGGCCCTGGGCCTTGGCCTTGTCGCGGATGCGCAGCAGGTCGAGGCCCGCGCCATCGTCGCGGAACTCGATGCTGACCTCGTTGCCCTCCTGGCGCAGCGACACGGTGATCAGGCCGTTGGCGTCCTTGCCGGCAGCCAGGCGTTTTTCGGGCGTTTCGATGCCGTGGGTGATGCCGTTGCGCAGCAGGTGTTCGAAGGCGCCGGTCATGCGCTCCAGCACACCCCGGTCGATCTCGGTGGCACCGCCGACGATGTCGAGGCGCACCTGCTTGCCGGTTTCCTTGGCGGCCTGTCGCACGACGCGGTAAAGGCGGTCAGAGAGGCCCTCGAACTCCACCATGCGGGTGCGCAGCAGATCGTCCTGCAGGTCACGGGTCAGCCGGGCCTGGGCGGCCAGCTGGTCTTCCGCGGTTTCGAGGTTGCGCTGCAGGGTGCGCTGCACGGTGGCCACGTCGTTCACCGACTCGGCCATCATCCGGGTCAGTTCCTGGAAGCGGGTGTAGCGGTCGAACTCCAGCGGATCAAAGTTCTGGCTGGCCGCGCGGGCGGCTTCCATGCGGGTGTTGACCTGGGTTTCGGCCTGCAGCTCGATGTCGCGCAGCTGCTGGCGCAGGCGGTCGAGGTTGTCGGTCAGGTCGGTGAGCGAGCCACGGATCTGCCCCACCTGCGATTGCAGGCGGGTGCGGGTGATGGAGACCTCGCCCGCGTGGTTGACCAGGCGGTCCAGCAGCTGGGGGCGCACGCGCACGGCAGCCTGGGCCGGCCCACTGGCCTCGCGCTCGGTGCGCAGGGTGGGTTGCTGACCGGCCTGGGGCAGATTTTCGTGGTCGCCAGCCCCGTG
>NZ_JAIZVX010000104.1 GCF_021768455.1 Aquabacterium sp.
GCAGGCGCTGGCGCTCCAGTTCAAGCGTGAGCTGCTCAACCTGCCTGTCTTGCAGGCGCTCCAGCTCGGCCACGTGCTCGGCTTCTTCTTCTGCGAACTCGCGCGCCATGCGGCGCACCTCGGGGTCGTGGGTCTGCGCCACGATCGCCGCGTAGAACAGCTGGCTGCGCTCCTCGCCATCAAGGGCCAGGCGGTAGGCCATGGCAGCGTCGATCAGGCCGTCCACACCGGCCCAGGCGGCCTGCTCGGGGCTCACGCCATCGGGCCACTGCCATTCATCGGGGCCAAGCTTGGGCAGATCGCGAAAGCCCCCGCGTCGCAGGGCTTCCTTGAGGTGCAGACGCGAAAACTCCGCCATCTGGGCAAAGAAGGCTTCGGCCTCCTTGTTGCCCAACGTGCCCATCGACGCGCGCAGGTCTTCGTATCGCCGCGCGGCCTCGAACTCCAGCTGGATGGCGTGGATCAGAAAGACCTTGATGTCGTCCATGGGGCCTCAACCGAACTTGAAGAGGATGCCGTGGCCACCGCGCGGGTACTCCCATTCCACATTGCTGTGTTCGGAGCAGATGATGCGGCAGCTGCCGCATTCCAGGCAGCCGTCGGTGATCAGCGTCACGGCGCCGTTGCCTTCGGCGGTGTAGCAGGAAGCCGGGCACACATAGGTGCACGAGCGGTCCTTGCAATCGGTGCGGCAGACCTCGTTGTCCTTGATCTTGATGTGCGGACGGCCGGCGTCGACCTTGTAGCGGTTCTGGAAGAGCTTGTCTTCCACTTTCACTTGGATGGGTGTCATGGTGAGACTCCTGATGAGGGGCGGTGAAGGAGCGCGCAGCAGGGCGGCTCAGCGAAAGCTCAGCGGAAGGCGCGCCACAGCTTGAAGGCGTCGCCCACCAGGCCGGTGAAGGACCGGGTCTGGCGGAAGCTGGAGAAGATCTCCTTCTCCTTGGTCTTCTTGTCGACGTTGTCCACCGTCACCATGGTGCGGGCGGCCTTGTTCAGCAGCTCGGGGTAGGTGGTGAAGAACTGGGGGTTGTCGTGGAAGACCTTGGGCATGTCGCGGTACTTCTTCAGGTCCTTCATCACGAAGGACTCGTCCAGCGCCTTCTGGTAGGCCTTGAGCACCGGTGCGTTCAGCTCCTTGCCGGCCGCCTTGGCGTTGATCACCGTTTCGGCGGCCAGGCGGCCCGTGGTCATGGCCAGGTTGGAGCCCTCGCGGTGCACGGCGTTCACGAAGCCGCCCGAGTCGCCCACGATCATCCAGCCGTTGCCATAGACCTTGGGCACGGCAAAGAAGCCGCCTTCGGGGATCAGGTGGGCGCAGTACTCCTTCATCTCGCCGCCCTGGATCATCGGGGCGATGGAGGGGTGGCGCTTGAGCTGCTCCAGCAGGGTGTAGGGCGAGGTCTTGTTCTCGTTCTTCTTGAAGTCCGAGAGCATGCAGCCGATGCCGATGGTGAGCGAATCCTTGTTGGTGTAGAGGAAGCCCGTGCCCATCATGCCGTCGGTGATCTTGCCCACCATCTCGATGACGACGCCTTCGTCTTCCTTGATGTTGAAGCGCTGCTGGATCAGCTCCTCGGGCATGAAGAGGATTTCCTTCACGGCCAGGGCCACGTTGTTGGCCTTGATCTCGCCATGGAAGCCGGCCTTGCGGGCCAGGGTGCTGTTCACGCCATCGGCCAGGATCACCACGTCGGCAAACACCTCGCCGGCTTCACGGTCGCAGCGCACGCCCACCACCTTGTCACCGTCCATGATCAGGTCCTGCACGGTGGTTTCGCAGATCAGCAGGGCGCCGGCTTCGCGGACCTTCGAGCTGAACCACTTGTCGAACTGTGCGCGGATGATGGTGTAGCGGTTGTAGGGCGGCTTGTTGTAGTTCTCGCTGCGGAAGTGGCTGCCGACGAAGGAGTCGTCGTCCAGCACCCACATGCGCTGTTCGATGATGTGGCGCTCCAGCGGGGCGTCGTCACGGAAGTCGGGGATGATGCGTTCCAGCGCGTCGGCATAGAGGATCGCGCCCTGCACGTTCTTCGAGCCGGGGTACTCGCCACGCTCGATCTGCAGCACCTTCAGGCCCGCCTTGGCCATGGTGTAGGCGGCGGCGTTGCCCGAGGGGCCGGCCCCCACCACGATGGCGTCAAATTTCTGCTTGCTCATGTCGTCTCTCCTGGTTCGCTGTGAGGGTCAGGCCACTTTTTTGATGCGCTGGTCGAGGTGGGCCTGGAAGGCCTGCGTCAGGGCGGGCAGCACCTGCATGGCGTTGCCCACGATGCCGTAGTGCGCGAAGTCGAAGATGGGGGCGTTGGCATCGGTGTTGATGGCCACGATGACGTCGGACGCCTCGCAGCCCACACGGTGCTGGATGGCCCCGGAGATGCCCGCAGCGATGTAGAGCTTGGGACGCACCGTCTTGCCCGTCTGGCCCACCTGGCGGTCGGCTTCGACCCAGCCGGCCTGCACACACGGACGGGTGGCACCCACTTCGCCGCCCAGCACGCGGGCCAGGTCGAAGACCAGCTTGAAGTTTTCGGGGTTCTTCAGGCCCTTGCCACCGCTGACGATCACGTCGGCATACGGCAGGTTGATCTTGTTGCTGTGGGCGTCGGCGATGAAATCCAGCAGCTTGGTGACGATGTTGGTTTCGATCAGGCCCAGCGAGTCTTCCGAGGTGGTGCCTGTGCGGCCCGCTTCGCCGCGCGGCATGGCCATCACGCGGGGGCGCACGGTGGCCATCTGCGGGCGGTAAGCCAGGGTCATGATGGTGCACAGCAGCGAGCCACCGAAGGTGGGGCGGGTCGCGGCCAGGGCGCGGGTCACCGGGTCGATGTTGAGCTCGGTGCAGTCGGCGGTCAGGCCGGTGAGCAGGGTGGTGGCCACCGAGCCGGCGAGGTCCCGGCCTTGCGAGGTCGCGCCCAGCAGCACGATCTCGGGCTTGTACTTGTTGACCAGGTCGGTCAGGCCCTTGGTGAAGGGTTCGTTGCGGTAGCCCTTGAGCACGGGGTCGCGCATCAGGTAGCAGTGGTCGGCGCCGAAGGTGAAGGCTTCCTTGGCAAAGGCATCGAGGGGCTCGTCCGGGCCACCGAGCAGCACGCCACACAGCGGCACGCCCAGGATGTCGGCCAGCTTGCGGCCTTCACCCAGCAGTTCCCACGAGACGCTGTGCGCATGGCCACGTTCGTGTTCGATGAACACCCAGACGCCCTTGTAGGCCTTCAGTTCCTCGGACAGTTCAAGGTTGCGGCCGCGGCCTGCAGGCTTGAGGGGGGCATTTTTCGCGGCGTTGGGGGCGGCTTCACTCATGGCGCTTCTCCGGTGATGACAGCGTGTGTTGTGCGGAAACGTGGCTCAGGCACTGAGCTTTTCGACCAGGTCCTGCTCCAGCGTCGGGTGGCGCGTGAAGATGGACTGCAGCAGGGTCAGCGACATGTCGCGCAAGGTGGTGTTCTCCATCACCATCATTTCGGCCTTCTCGCTGCGGGGCGTGGGGCCGAAAACCTTGCTCACCACCGTGGGCGAACCCTTGAGGCCGATCTTGGAGACGTCTTCGATGCCGGCGTCGTCCTTGTTCCACTTGCGCACCTGGTAGGCGGCGGCGTGGATCATGGCGGGCAGCGAGGCGAAGCGCATCTCGTTGGTGTTCTCCAGCATCGTGATCAGGGCAGGCAGCCTGGTCTTGAGCAGCTGAACGCCACCCTCGCCACGGCGCTCGACCGTGATCGTGCCGCCTTCGACATCGGTCTCGACGATGCGCGACACATAGGTCAGCAACTGCAGGCCCATGCGCTTGGCGATGCCGGGGCCGACCTGGGCGGTGTCGCCATCGATGGTCTGCTTGCCGGTGAAGACCACGTCGACCTTCTGCTCGCTGTTGAGCTTGCGGATGGCGGCGGCCAGGGCATAGGAGGTGGCCAGGGTGTCGGCACCGGCAAAGGCGCGGTCGGTCACCAGCACGGCGTCGTCGGCGCCGAAGCTCACGCACTTGCGCAGGGCTTCTTCGGCCTGGGGCGGGCCCATGCAGATCACGGTCACCTTGCCGCCGAACTTGTCCTTCAGGCGCAGGGCCTCTTCCAGTGAGAAGAGGTCGTAGGGGTTCACGATGGCCGGCACACCCTGGCGCATGATGGTGTTGGTGACCGGGTGCACGCGGATCTGTGCGGAGTCCGGGACCTGTTTGATGCAGACGACGATGTGCATGGTGTGCTCCTGCTGGAAGGGCGGGTCTTGTTGTGGTTCAGGCGAGGCGATGGCTGTTCAAAAGGCTCATGCGGTGAGCTTCAGGCGGCACGGGGTGCCTCAGGGCGCGCGGGCACCGTGAAGGAGGGCACCGATCCGCCTTGGGAGGGCAGCGTGGACTTGAGGTTTTGCAGCGTGACGTGCTGGTGGCCTTCGGCTTCCTGGAAGACCTTGAAGACCTTCTCCTGGGCCGGCGTCGACTTCACGAAGTCGGTGTAGGCCTTGATCAGCAGGTCGCGGTAGACGGCGTAGAGCGCCTGCTCGTTGTCTTCCGGGAGGTTGGGCTCCTGGCGGATGTACTGGTAGAAGCGCTTGAGGATGTGCAGGCGGTTCACGTGCACCACCGGCTGGTCATACGGGACCCCGAAGAAGAGGAGAAAGTCTTCGGCGGAGGACAACTGCTTGAGTTGCAGCGTGAGGTTTTCCATCATGGTGAGACTCCCGGTCGGTTGCTGAACGTGGGTTGGGTGCAGGTATCGTCACAAGCGTGGCAGGCGCCGTCTTCGGCCGCGCGCAGGGGCGGCAGGCCCTTGATGAGCTTCACTTCGGTTTCGAGTTCGGCGATGCGGTCCAGCAGGCAGGCGATGGCCTTGCCCACCGGGTCGGGGATGAGGTGGTGCTGCAGGTCGATGGCACCTTGCGGGGCCCGTGCTTCCTTGCGGATCACCACGCGGCCAGGGATGCCGACCACGGTGGCGGCCTCGGGCACATCGTCGATCACCACCGAGTTGGCGGCCACCCGCACGCGGGCGCCCACCGTGATGGGGCCGAGGATCTTGGCGCCGGCACCCACGACCACGCCGTCTCCCAGCGTGGGGTGGCGCTTGCCGGGGTTCCAGGTGGTGCCGCCCAGGGTCACACCGTGATAGAGCGTGACGTCGTCACCGATCTCGGCCGTTTCGCCAATCACCACGCAGGCGCCGTGATCGATGAAGAAGCGGTGGCCAATCCTGGCGCCGGGGTGGATGTCGACGTTGGTGACCCAGCGTGCGAAGAACGACAGAAAACGCGGGCCATAACGCCAGCCGCGTGTCCACAGGGCGTGGGCCAGGCGGTAAAGCGCCACGGCCTGCACGCCGGGGTAGATGGTCCAGACCTCGAAGAGCGAGCGGGCGGCCGGGTCGCGTGTGAGCACGCAGGCCACGTCTTCCTTGAGCAGGGCCCACCAGCCACGGTCGACCAGGGCGGTGCGGCCTTGGCCCATGGGGGTGTGCTCGGGCGGCAGTTCGCCGTCTTCGCTGGGCAGCAGCTGGATGGCGCCGAGTGCGGGGTCTTCGCGTTTCATGATGCCTGGCCTTCACGCAGCGGGGTGGCTTCGAGGAAGAAGCGTTGCAGCTCGTCGGTCGTGGGGGCGCGTTTGGTGTCCACGGCGTGAGCCCGGATGCGGTCCAGCAAGGGCTGGACCTGGGGCTCGACCACCGGCAGCCCCAGGGCCTGGTAGGCCACGCGGACCGAACGCGAGCCGGAGTGCTTGCCCAGCACGGTCTCGCGGTGGCGACCCAGCTCCGCCGGATCGAAGCCCTCGTAGGTGCTCGGGTCCTTCAGCAGGCCATCGACGTGGATGCCCGATTCGTGGGTGAAGACCGCCGCACCCACGATGCTCTTGTTGGCCGCCACCGGTCGCCCCGAGGCCTGGGCCACGAGCTGGGAGATGGGGCACAGCGCCGTGGTGCGCACACCGGTTGACAGCCCATGCAGGTGCCGCACGCCCATCACCACCTCTTCGAGCGGCGCGTTGCCTGCCCGTTCACCCAGGCCATTGACCGTGGTGTTGGCGTGGGTCGCCCCGGCACGCAAGGCCGCCAGCGTGTTGGCCGTGGCCAGGCCGAGGTCGTTGTGGGCGTGGATCTCGATGTCGATCTCGACCGCGTGGCGCAGCTGCGAGACCGCATCGAACGTGG
This sequence comes from Aquabacterium sp., assembly GCF_021768455.1. Classification (GTDB taxonomy): domain Bacteria; phylum Pseudomonadota; class Gammaproteobacteria; order Burkholderiales; family Burkholderiaceae_C; genus Aquabacterium. Next base: position 6,138 of record NZ_JAIZVX010000104.1, read on the forward strand.
TGAAGGGGTCGAGCACGCCAAGCGTGTCGGCGAAGCGCACGCGGCTGGCGCCACAGTCCTGCGCCATGCGGCCCACCGCGGCCAGGAAGTGCGGGTCGGCGCGGGAGGCATCCTCCATCCCCACCGACACCTGCATGCCGCTGCGGTGCGCCGTCCACACAAAGCGCTCGACCTGCTCCAGCGCCCATTGACGGGTCTGGCCGAGCTTGTGCTGGAGGTGGATGTCGGACACCGGGATGGACAGGTGCACGATGTCGGCATGGCAGCGCGAGGCCGCGGCCAGATCGGCCTCGCACATGCGGCCCCAGACCATGAGGCGGCTGTCCAGGCCCATGGCGGCGATGGCGTTGATGGTCTCGATCTCGGTGTCGCCCATGGCGGGGATGCCGATCTCCATCTCGGGCACACCGGCGTCGGACAGGGCCTTGGCGATGGCGCATTTTTCGGCCACCGTGAAGGCGACGCCGGCGGTCTGTTCACCATCGCGCAGGGTCGTGTCGTTGATGATCGGTGCTTGCATGGCGGGGGGCTCGATGCGTTGGATGCCTTGGGGCTCAAGGGCCTGTGTGAGGGCTGTTCTGCAATCGCTGTGCCATGTCATCTCATGCGCATTCTTGTGATGCAAGGTATTGATTTGATTGGTTTTTTGCTGTTTGCAAGGGGGCGTTCCGGCTGTGGCGTTTGTCGTGCCAAATCCGACGTTGACGGCGCTTTGATGACCTTGTCGGGTTTGTTTTCTTTGCCACATGGGCGCCATGGCGCGGGGCTGTAGCGTGCTGCCGGCGCAGGCTGACGCTCAGGCGGTGAGCTTCAAACGCTCACCCCTGTCTCACTGGATTGGGATGTGAAGCGCAGCCCGCCGGAAGTCAGGCGGGCTGCGCTTGGCCGTGCGAACCTTCAGCGCTCCCGCGCGTGGTTCCGGCTGTGCTTGGGCAACTCGATCGTGATGTCGCCGTCCTTGAGCTTGACGCAGCAGGCCAGGCGCGAAGCGGGCTCCAGGCCCCAGGCGTTGTCGAGCTCGTCGTTTTCGTCGTCATCCGGCTCGGCCAGGGTCTCGCCACCCTGGCGTACCAGCACATGGCAGGTGGCGCAGGCCGCGACCATGTCGCAGGCGTGCTCAATGGCCACGCCGTTGGCGATCAGGGCTTCGCACAGCGAGCCGCCGCGCTTGACGTCGAAGGCCTGCCCCTGTGGGCAGAGTTCAGGGTGGGGCAGGACGGTGACCAGCGGCATGGTGGGGACTTTTTCAGGTGATGGATTCGAGCACGCGGCCAGACAGCGCCTTGCGGATGCTGGCGTCCATGCGGCGCGCGGCAAACGAGGCGGTGACCATGTTCAGGGCGTTGCAGGCGGCCTTCACGTCGTCCGTGTCGGCTTCGGTCTCGAGCCGGTCCGCAACCAGGTTGATGGCGTCCTGCACGTGCTGGCGTTCGGTGGGTGAGAGCAGTTCTTCGCCGTCTTCGTGCAGGGCCGCGATGGTGGCGTCCAGCAGGCGGCGGGCGTCGACCTGGGCCTCACGCAGCATGCGCAGCTTCATGTCGGCGTCGGCACTGCCCACGCTGTCTTTCAGCATCGAGGCGATTTGGTCGTTGTCCAGGCCATAGGAAGGTTTGACCTGCACTTCGGCGATCACGCCGGTGCTCTGTTCGCGTGCGCTCACGCTCAGCAGGCCGTCGGCATCGATCTGGAAGGTCACGCGGATGCGGGCGGCGCCGGCCACCATGGGCGGGATGCCGCGCAGCTCGAAGCGCGCCAGAGAGCGGCAGTCCTTCACGCCTTCGCGCTCACCCTGCACCACGTGCACCGACATGGCGGTCTGCCCGTCCTTGAAGGTGGTGAAGTCCTGGGCACGCGAAGCGGGCAGGGTGGTGTTGCGCGGAATGATCTTTTCGACCAGGCCGCCCATGGTCTCCAGGCCCAGCGAGAGCGGGCACACATCGAGCAGCAGCCAGCCCTCGTCGGCCTGGCGGTTGCCCACCAGGGCATCGGCCTGGATGGCGGCGCCCAGGGCCACCACCTCGTCGGGGTTGATGTCGGTCAGGGGCTCGCGGCCAAACAGCTTGGCCACGGCCTCGCGGGCCACCGGCATGCGGGTCGAGCCTCCCACCATCACCACGCCATCGACTTCCTCGGCGGTCAGTTGGGCGTCCTTCAGGGCGCGTTTGGTGGCGCTCAGGGTCTTCTGCACCAGGGCCTGGGTCAGTTCGGCAAACACCTCGCGGGTCAGCGTGACGCTGCCGGTGTGCTCGGGGGCAGAGGGGGTGGCCAGCGGCAGGTCGACCGCCGCAAAGCTGGAGAGCGCTTCCTTGGCCGCACGCGCGCAGATCAGCAGGTGCTGCTGGTCGGCCGGGATCAGCGTCTCCCAACCCTGTCCCAGCTGCGTGGCCAGCCACAGGGCCAGGGCGCGGTCGAAATCGTCACCGCCCAGGGCCGAGTCGCCACCGGTGGACAGCACCTCGAACACGCCACGGCTCAGGCGCAGGATGGAGATGTCGAAGGTGCCGCCACCCAGGTCATAGACCGCAAACGTGCCCTCGGCGGATTTGTCCAGGCCGTAGGCGATGGCGGCGGCCGTGGGCTCGTTCAGCAGTCGCAGCACGTGCAGGCCGGCCAGACGGGCGGCGTCCTTGGTGGCCTGGCGCTGGGCATCGTCAAAGTAGGCCGGCACCGTGATGACCACGCCGGTCAGGTCCCCACCCAGCGCGGCTTCGGCGCGGGCCTTCAGGGCGGAGAGGATGTCGGCCGAGACCTCCATGGGCGTCTTCAGGCCGGCAGCGGTGTCCACCTTGACGATGCCCGGCTCTTCAACCAGCCGGTAGGACGGGGCGCCGGCCTTGATCACATCGGCCATGCTGCGGCCCATCAGGCGCTTGACCGACGCGATCGTGTTGAGCGGATCGGCCCCCTGGCCTGCCAGGGCATCGAAGCCCACAACCGGCAGGCCCTCGGCGCTGTAGCGCACCACCGAAGGCAACAGCGGGCGGCCCTGTTCGTCGACCAGGGCCTTGGGCACGGCGCTCTGCACGCTGGCCACCAGCGAGTTGGTGGTGCCCAGGTCGATGCCGGCTGCCAGACGGTGTTGGTGGGGGGCGGCGCTCTGCCCCGGTTCAGCGATCTGCAGCAATGCCATGGTGGGCCTCAGGTGCTCAAGACTTCAACAGAGGAGGTGAGCCGGCCCAGGCCTTGCCCACCGCAGGAAACGTCAGCTCAGACGGCGAAGCTTTCGCCGCAACCACACTCCGCCTTGGAGTTGGGGTTGTGGAACTTGAAGCCTTCATTCAGGCCTTCGCGCACGAAGTCCAGCTCGGTGCCGTCCAGGAAGGGCAGGCTCTTCGGGTCGACCAGCAGCGTCACGCCGTGGCTCTCGAAGCGGGTGTCTTCCGCATCGGGTGCATCGGCAAACTCCATCGTGTAGGCCAGGCCCGAGCAACCACTGGTCTTGACGGCCAGGCGCAAACCCACCCCTTTGCCGCGCTTGCTGAGCGACTTCTGGATGTGCCTAGCCGCCGTTTCGGTCATGGTGATCGTCATGGCCTGCCTCACATCGAGAAGGAACTGCCGCAGCCGCAGGTCGACTGGGCATTCGGGTTGTGGATCACGAAGCGCGAACCTTCCAGACCATCTTCGTAGTCGATGTCGGCACCCATCAGGTACTGCAGGCTCATCATGTCGACCACCATGGTCACGCCATCGCGGCTGATGCTGGTGTCGTCGTCGGCGATCTTGTCGTCGAAAGCGAAGCCGTACTGGAAGCCCGAGCAGCCACCGCCGGTCACGTACAGGCGCAGCTTCAACTCGGGGTTGTTCTCTTCGGCGATCAGCTCGGCGACCTTGGCCGCGGCGTTGGCGCTGAAGTTCAGCGGGGCGGGCGGCGCGTCAGAGGTGGTGACAGGTGCTTCAAGCGTGGTTTCCATGGTGGTCTCCTGGTAGGCGAGGATGGACGACAAAGACGGTGGCGAAACGCCGGGTGGCTCACTCAGTGAGGCGCACAGATGGGCTGGTCGCCCAGCGTGACCGCACCATCGGCGGCCTGCTTGGTGGCGGCCTTGGCCTGGTAGTCGGCCACGGCCGCCTTGATGGCGTCCTCGGCCAGGATCGAGCAGTGGATCTTCACGGGTGGCAGGGCCAGCTCTTCGGCGATCTGCGTGTTCTTGATCTCCAGCGCCTGGTCCAGCGTCTTGCCGCGCACCCATTCGGTCACCAGCGAGCTCGAGGCGATCGCCGAACCGCAGCCGTAGGTCTTGAAGCGTGCGTCTTCGATGATGCCGGTCAGGGGGTTGACCTTGATCTGCAGCTTCATCACGTCGCCGCAGGCCGGGGCGCCGACCATGCCGGTGGCCACGCCGTCTTCGGCGTTGTCGAAGGAGCCGACGTTGCGCGGGTTTTCGTAGTGGTCGATGACCTTGTCGCTGTATGCCATGGGGATCTCCGGTTGCGATGGTTGTCGTCAGTGAGGACGTGGCCGCGGTCGCCGCAGCCCGGGAAGACAGCTCAGTGCGCTGCCCATTGGATGGAATCGAGGTCGATGCCGGCGCGCACCATGTCCCACAGGGGGCTCATCTCGCGCAGCTTGTTGACCACTTCGCCGACACGCTGGATGGTGAAGTCGATGTCTTCGACCGAGGTGTAGCGGCCGATCGTGAAACGCACCGAGCTGTGGGCCAGCTCGTCACTGCGGCCCATGGCGCGCAGCACATAGCTGGGTTCGAGGCTGGCCGAGGTGCAGGCCGAGCCCGACGACACGGCGATGTCCTTCATGCCCATCAGCAGCGACTCGCCTTCCACGTAGTTGAAGCTCACGTTCAGGTGGTTGGCCGTGCGGCGTTCGAAGTCGCCATTGATGCTGACCTCGTCGAGGGCCTTCAGCCCCTCCCAGAGGCGGTCGCGCAGGCCGCGGATGCGGTCCATTTCTGCCCCCATTTCGCGAGAGGCGATGTGGTAGGCCTCACCCATGCCCACGATCTGGTGCGTGGGCAGGGTGCCCGAGCGCATCCCGCGCTCATGCCCGCCGCCGTGGATCTGCGCCTCGATGCGGATGCGGGGCTTGCGGCGCACGTACAGCGCGCCCACACCCTTGGGGCCATAGCTCTTGTGGGCCGACATCGACATCAGGTCGATTGGCAGCTCGCTCAGGTCGATGGCGACCTTGCCCGTGGCCTGGGCCGCGTCCACATGGAAAATCACGCCCTTGCTGCGGCAGATGGCGCCGAGCTGCGGGATGTCCTGGATCACGCCGGTTTCGTTGTTGACGTACATGACCGATGCCAGCACGGTGTCCGGGCGCAGGGCGGCCTTGAACAGGTCGATGTCGACCAGGCCGCTGGGCAGCACCGGCAACACGGTCACTTCCCAGCCTGCGCGTTCCATCTCGCGCATGGTGTCCAGCACGGCCTTGTGCTCGGTGGCCAGGGTGACGAGGTGCTTGCCCTTGCTCTGGTAGAACTGGGCGGCGCCCTTGATGGCCAGGTTGTTGGACTCGGTCGCGCCCGAGGTCCACACCACTTCACGCGGGTCGGCGCCGATCAGCAGGGCGACCTGCTCGCGGGCGATTTCGACCGCTTCTTCCGCGGCCCAGCCGTAGGCATGGGAACGGCTGGCCGGATTGCCGAAGCGATCCGTGAGGTAACTCATCATCTTGGTGGCGACACGCGGGTCCACCGGGGTGGTCGCAGCGTAGTCCAGGTAGATGGGACGCTTGGGCAGAACGGTCATGGGTGGCGCTCCTGTTGCTGTGGCAAGCCTGCCTGGCCTGCCGCCTTGGGCTCCTTATTGCAAACGGGATGCCACCTTGTGCCACCTGGCCACGTCGTCCTGTAAACGCTTGATTTGGCTCAAGAAAAAGAAAAAGCCCCGGCAAAGCGGGGCTGTGTGTGGGGCGGGCTGCCGCTGTGGGCTTTGTCGCATTTGTCGCGGGCGGCCTCAACCCCTTGTCGAGTGGGGTTTCTTGCCGTGTCAGGGCTGGGCCAGCCAGTCCCGGGCCAGCTTCACCCAGAAGGCGGCGCCCAGGGGAATCAGCTGGTCGTTGAAGTCGTAGCTCGGGTTGTGCAGCATGCAGGGGCCCAGGCCGTGCCCCCCCTCGCGGTGGCTGCCGTCGCCATTGCCGATCACGAAATAGGCCCCTGGCTGGGCCTGCAGGTAAAAGCTGAAGTCCTCGGCGCCCATGGTGGGCTCGAAGGGCAGCACATTGGCTTCGCCCACCAGCGCCTGCATCACCCGGCGCACGAAGGCGGTTTCCTTTGGGTGGTTGATGGTGGGCGGGTAGTTGCGGTGGAAGTCGAAGGCCACCGTGCAGCCAAAGGCGGCACAGAGCTGGTGGCTGAGTTCACGCATGCGCTGCTCGATCAGGTCCAGCGCCTCGGTGGTGAAGGTGCGCACCGTGCCGCGCATCGTGACCGTGTCGGGGATCACGTTGGTGGCCTCGCCGGCTTCGATCATGGTCACCGAGATCACGCCGGTCTCGATGGGCTTGAGGTTGCGTGTGACGATGGTCTGGAAGGCCTGCACCAGCTGGCAGGCCACGGGCACGGGGTCGACGCCCATGTGCGGCATGGCGCCATGGCAGCCCTTGCCGGTGATCACGATGCGGAAGTCGTTGCTGGAGGCGAAGCAGGGGCCGTCCTTGATCGCGAACTGCCCGGCGGCCATGCCGGGCCAGTTGTGCATGCCGAAGATGGCGTCCACCGGGAAGCGCTCGAACAGGCCATCCTTCATCATCTCCCGCGCGCCGCCGCCGCCTTCTTCGGCCGGCTGGAAGACCAGCACCACGCGCCCGTCGAAATCGCGGTTCGCTGCCAGGTGCTGGGCGGCGGCCAGCAGCATCGCCGTGTGCCCGTCGTGGCCACAGGCGTGCATGCGGCCGGGGTGTCGGCTGGCGTGGGCAAAGGCGTTGTGCTCGCTCATGGGCAGGGCGTCCATGTCGGCTCGCAGGGCCACGGCGCGCGGCCCCGGTCGCCCCTCGATCACCCCCACGACACCGGTGGTGCCCAGGCCGCGGTGCACCGTGATGCCCCAGCCCGTAAGAGCCTGCGCCACCACATCGGCCGTGCGGACCTCTTCAAAGCACAGCTCGGGGTGGGCGTGCAGGTCGCGTCGGATGGCCTGGATGGCGGGAGCCTGCTCCTGCAGGGCGGTCGGGATGGCGGTGTCGCCGAAAGGGGCGGTCGTGGCGGGCATGGGCGGGGCGGCAAAGGCGGAAAACCGATGTTACCTGTGGGGCTTGTCACACGCGGCTGTCGCCCCCTTGCCCTCAGGGCGATCCGAGCGGCTGTGGCCGCGGCATCGCGCTTATATAGTCAGGGTTGGCGCAAGCCGGGCAGCCAGCCTGGTGCGGCAAACCGATGTTGAAGGAGACACGATGAGCGATGTGAACTACCACCGCGACCACACCCTGGGCCTGCCCAAGGCCCGCGAACTGGCCAAGGAATGGGCCAGTGGCGCGGCCAAGCAGATGGGGCTGGATTGCCAGCACGCCGAAGGCGACGACCAGGACGTGCTCACCTTCGAGCGCATGGGCGTGACGGGCACCATGACCGTCACCGCCACCAGCTTCGACCTGAACGTCAAGCTGGGCATGATGATGGCCGCCTTCAAGCCCATGATCGAAGCCGAAGTGGCGAAGAACCTGGGGCGCATCATCGACAAGGCCTCGGGCACTCAGGCCTGAGGCGCCCCCTCGCTCACTTGAGCGAGGTCTTCAGGGATTCGATCAGGTCGATGTAGGCCTGCTGGGCGGCGTCCTGGCCCTTGCCTTTCAGGGCGGCCCAGGCGTCGAACTTGGCGCGGCCCACGAAGTCCATCATGCCGGGGCGCTCGCCGGTGGCATCGCCCACGCTGCCCTGCTTGAACAGCGAGTAGATCTGCAGCAGGGTCTGGTTGTCGGGCTTGGCCGGCAGCTGTTTGGAATCGGCCAGGGCTTGTTCGAAACGGGCTTTCAGGTCGGACATGGATTGGTACTCCTCGGTACATGGGTGGTGATCGCGATGGTAGCGCTGCCCCGGCGCACCGTTTGGCAGGGTGTGCCCGCCTCCCCCTCAAAGCAGTGGCCGAGCACGTTCGGGCTGGCCGGCCTAGAATCGCGGCCCCACTCGACTGCCCGTCATGAGCGCCGTTTCCTTCCAGCACATCAGCAAGTCCTTCCAGAGCGGTGGCCGCACGGTCCATGCCCTGCGAGACGTCAGCTTCGACATCCACGAAGGCGAGTTTTTCGGCCTGCTCGGCCCCAACGGCGCCGGCAAGACCACGCTCATCAGCATCCTGGCCGGTCTGGCGCGGGCCTCGGCGGGCCGCGTGACCGTGCAGGGCCACGATGTGGTCGACGACTACGCCGCGGCCCGCCGTGCCCTGGGCGTGGTCCCACAGGAACTGGTGTTCGACCCCTTCTTTTCGGTGCGTGAAACCCTGCGCAACCAGAGTGCCTACTTCGGCCTGCGCCGCAACGACGACTGGATCGACGAATTGCTCGCCCACCTGGGCCTCACCGACAAGGCCGACGCCAACATGCGCCAGCTCTCCGGTGGCATGAAGCGCCGTGTGCTGGTGGCCCAGGCCCTGGTGCACCGTCCGCCGGTCATCGTGCTGGACGAGCCCACCGCAGGCGTTGACGTCGAGTTGCGCCAGACCCTGTGGCAGTTCATCGCCCAGCTCAACAAGCAGGGCCACGCCGTGCTGCTCACCACCCATTACCTGGAAGAGGCCGAGGCCCTGTGCCAGCGGATCGGCATGCTCAAGCAGGGGCAGCTGGTCGCGCTCGATCGCACCTCGGCCCTGCTGGCGGGCACCGCCTCCACCATGCTGCGATTCAAGACCGACGCCACCCTGCCACCCGCCCTGGCCGCCATCGCCCGTGTGACCGGGCGCATCGTGCAGCTGCCCGCCAAGGACGCCACCGAGGTCGAGCGCCTGCTGGCCACCTTGCGGGAAGCCCATTGCCCGGTCGAAGACCTGGAGCTGGGGCGAGCCGACCTGGAAGACGTTTTCCTCTCGATCATGCATGGCCGGGAGACCCAACCATGAACTGGACCGATTCCGTGCAGGGCGCCCGCCCGCTCTTTCGCAAGGAGGTGATGCGCTTCTGGAAGGTCAGCTTCCAGACCGTGGGCGCGCCCGTGCTCACCGCCATCCTCTACCTGCTGATCTTCGGCCACGTGCTGGAAGACCATGTGCAGGTCTTCCGTGGCGTCGGCTACACCCGCTTCCTCATCCCTGGCCTGGTGATGATGAGCCTGCTGCAGAACGCCTTTGCCAACAGTTCCTCCTCGCTCATCCAGAGCAAGATCACCGGCAACCTGGTGTTCGTCCTGCTGACACCGCTGTCGCACCGCGCCTGGTTCCTCGCCTACGTGGGCGCCTCGCTGGTGCGCGGTCTGGCCGTGGGCGCGGGCGTGTTCGTCGCCACCGCCTGGTTTGCCCCGCCCGGCCTGGCCGAACCCTGGTGGGCGCTCACCTTCGCCGTGCTGGGTGGCACCCTGCTGGGCGCCCTGGGCCTGATCGCCGGCCTCTGGGCCGACAAGTTCGACCAGATGGCGGCCTTCCAGAACTTCATCATCGTGCCCATGACCTTCCTCTCGGGCGTTTTCTATTCGGTGCACTCCCTGCCGCCCTTCTGGCAAGGCCTGTCCCACCTGAACCCCTTCTTCTACCTGATTGACGGATTCCGCCGCGGCTTCTTTGGCGCCAGCGACGCCAGCCCCTGGCTCAGCCTGGGCGTGGTGGCGACCGCCACGCTGGGTGTTTCCGCCATCGCCCTGCATTTGTTGAAGACCGGGTACAAAATCCGTTCTTGATTCGCCCCCGATCCGCCCTTTTTTGCCCGTCACCC
>NZ_JAIZVX010000224.1 GCF_021768455.1 Aquabacterium sp.
TCCGACCTCGCCAGCCACCTCGACCAGGTCGAGCGCGACATCCTGGTGCGCGCCTTGACCAAGCATCGGCTCAACCGAACGGCCGCAGGCCAAAGCCTGGGCCTCTCGCTGCGCCAGATGCGCTACCGCATGGCCCGCCTGGGTGTGCAGGTCACCGAACAAGGCGTGGTGCTGGGTGAACGCTTCGACCCCGATGCCGATGCCGAATGAGCCCCTGGTGAGCACCGACCTCTGGCAACAGGGCTGGCTGCGCACGGCGCGCCACGTGCCTTCGCCCAACTTCGGCCCGCGCCCCGCGGGCTCCGTGATCGACCTGGCCGTGGTGCACTCCATCAGCCTGCCGCCCGGGGTCTACGGCGGCGACGAGATCGAGCGCCTCTTCACCAACACCCTCGACTGGTCGGCTCACCCCTACTTCGAACAGATCCGCGGCACCGAGGTCTCGGCGCATTTCGTCATCCGGCGCAACGGCGAGGTCCTGCAGTTCGTCTCCGTGCTCGACCGGGCCTGGCATGCCGGGCGCTCCACCTGGGCCGGCCGCGACAACTGTAACGACTATTCGGTCGGCATCGAACTCGAAGGCCTGGAGGACACCCCCTTCGACCCGCCCCAATATGCCGCCCTGGCCACCCTGTTGCGCGCCCTGCGCACCCTCTGCCCGCTGCGCGGCGTCATGGGGCATGAACACATCGCGCCAGGCCGCAAACGCGACCCCGGTCAGGCCTTCGAATGGCCCCTCCTGCAGGCCGATCTGACCTGGCACGACGTGGCCTTTCCGGCTTCGACCTGAGCCATCGGCCCGCCGAAACCCGCGCCAATCAAGGCGCTCCGCGGAGTGCCCCGGCTGTCAAGAGAATGTGCCCGCCATGGCCAAACCATTTTTTTGCCGCCGCCCCTTCAGCCCCCGGCAAAAGCCCGTTATAGTCACACCCGAACACTACTGGTAGTGCCCAAGAGCACCCCAAACACCAGATATAGTGTCCTCACAGTCGGCTCAGACTCCCCTCTGATGCCTGAATTCGCAGGGCCCGCCCCATCCGTGGCCCTGAGATCCTGAAGGGAAATCCATGCAAACGTCCACGCCCAGCACCACGTCGTCCTCATCATCTGCCTTCCCCGTCGGCGCCAGCGCCGCCGCCGAACCCCGTCAGTCGGCTTACGCCGCTTTCCAGATCATCCGACGCAATGGTGCGGTCGTGGCCTTCGAGCCCAGCAAGATCGCCGTGGCCATGATGAAGGCCTTCCTGGCCGTGCATGGCACCCAGGGCGCGGCCTCGGCCAGCGTGCGCGAAACCGTTGACGGCCTCACGGAAGCGGTCGTCCGCGGCCTGCTGCGCTCGCGCCCCAACGGTGGCACCTTCCACATCGAAGACATCCAGGACCAGGTTGAACTGGCCCTGATGCGCGGCAGCCACCACGAAATCGCGCGCGCCTACGTGCTCTACCGCGAACGCCGCTCGCAAGAGCGCGCCAAGATCGCCGAGACCCAGCAGGCCGCCGCCCTGCCCACGCTGACCGTGATCGACCGTGGCCACCGCGTGCCGCTCGACCTGCCCCGCCTGCAGGCCCTGATTGAATCCGCCTGCGAAGGCCTGGGCGCCGACGTCAAGGCCGCGCCCATCCTGGCCGAAACGCAACGCAACCTCTACGACGGCGTCTCCATCGACGAGGTCTACAAGGCCGCCATCCTGGCCGCCCGCACCCGCATCGAGCACGACCCGTCCTACACCTACGCCACGGCACGCCTGCTGCAGCACACCATCCGCCGCGAAATCCTCGGTGACGACGTGATGCACGCCGACATGGCCAGCCGTTACGCCGAATACTTCCCCCAGTTCATCAAGCGCGGCGTGGAAGCCGAACTGCTCGATGAAAAGCTGGCCCAGTACGACCTGGCTCGCCTGGGTGCCGCCCTCAAGTACGAGCGCGACCTGAACTTCGACTACCTCGGCCTGCAGACCCTGTACGACCGCTATTTCCTGCACATCGGCGGTGAACGCATCGAGATGCCCCAGGCCTTCTTCATGCGCGTCGCCATGGGCCTGGCGCTGAACGAAATCGACCGCGAAGCCCGTGCCATCGAGTTCTACGAGCTGCTGTCGTCCTTCGACTTCATGTCGTCGACCCCGACCCTGTTCAACTCGGGCACTCGCCGCTCGCAGCTGTCGTCGTGCTACCTGACCACCGTCCCTGACGACCTGGACGGCATCTACGAAGCCATCAAGGAAAACGCCCTGCTGAGCAAGTTTGCCGGCGGCCTGGGCAACGACTGGACCCCCGTGCGCGCACTCGGCTCGCACATCAAGGGCACCAACGGCAAGTCGCAAGGCGTGGTCCCCTTCCTGAAGGTGGTCAACGACACGGCCGTGGCCGTGAACCAGGGTGGCAAGCGCAAGGGCGCCGTCTGCGCCTACCTCGAATCCTGGCACCTGGACATCGAAGAATTCCTGGAGCTGCGCAAGAACACGGGTGACGATCGCCGCCGCACCCACGACATGAACACCGCCAACTGGATCCCCGACCTCTTCATGCGCCGCGTGATGGAAGACGGTCAGTGGACGCTGTTCTCGCCCGCCACCTGCCCCGACCTGCACGACAAGTTCGGCAAGGACTTTGAAGAGGCCTACACCCGCTACGAAGACAAGGTCGCCCGTGGCGAGCTCAAGCTCTTCAAGCAGATGCCGGCCAAGGACCTGTGGCGCAAGATGCTCTCGATGCTGTTCGAGACCGGCCACCCCTGGATCACCTTCAAGGACGCCTGCAACGTGCGCTCGCCGCAGCAGCACGTCGGCGTGGTGCACTCGTCCAACCTCTGCACCGAGATCACGCTGAACACCAATGGTGGCGAGATCGCCGTGTGCAACCTGGGCTCGGTCAACCTGGCCCAGCACATCACCGACGGGCCCAACGGCAAGCAGATCGACAACGACAAGCTGCGCAAGACCATCAAGACGGCCATGCGCATGCTCGACAACGTCATCGACATCAACTACTACGCCGTCAAGAAGGCCCGTGACGCCAACCTGCGCCACCGCCCCGTTGGCCTGGGCATCATGGGCTTCCAGGACGCGCTGTACCAGCTGCGCACGCCTTACGCCTCGCAAGCCGCCGTCGAGTTTGCCGACCGCTCCATGGAAGCCGTCTGCTACCACGCCTACTGGGCCTCGACCGAACTGGCCGAAGAGCGTGGCCGCTACAGCAGCTACCGCGGCTCGCTGTGGGACCGCGGCATCCTGCCGATCGACTCCCTGCAACTGCTGAGCGAGCAGCGCGGCGGCTACGTGGAAGTCGACACCGCCGTGACCATGGATTGGGACGCCCTGCGCGCCCGCATCGCCCAGTTCGGCATGCGCAACTCCAACTGCGTGGCCATCGCCCCGACCGCCACCATCTCCAATATCGTTGGCGTGGACGCCTCCATCGAGCCCTGCTTCGGCAACCTCTCGGTGAAGTCCAACCTGTCGGGCGAGTTCACCGTCATCAACGAGTACCTGGTGCGCGACCTCAAGGCCCTGGGCATGTGGGACGACGTCATGGTCATGGACCTCAAGCACTTCGACGGTTCGCTGCGTCGCATCGACCGCGTGCCTGAAGAGCTCAAGGCCCTCTACGCCACGGCCTTCGAGGTCGAGCCCGTGTGGCTGGTCGAAGCCGCCTCGCGTCGCCAGAAGTGGATCGACCAGGCCCAGTCCCTGAACATCTACATGGCCGGCGCATCGGGCAAGAAGCTCGACGAGACCTACAAGCTGGCCTGGCTGCGTGGCCTCAAGACCACCTACTACCTCCGCACCGTGGGCGCCACGCACGCAGAGAAGTCGACCGTCTCGCGCGGCCAGCTCAACGCGGTGTCGAGCAACGTGGGCGGCGGCTTCCAAGCCGCCTCGGCAGCCCCTCAGCAGGCCGCGCCTGCACAGGCTCCGCAAGCCGAGGTGGTGGCCGAGCAGGTGCCCGCCACCGACATCAAGTTCTGCTCGATCGACAACCCCGATTGCGAGGCTTGCCAGTAAACCGGGCGTGAGCCCCGATCGGCCGAAAACCCCGATCGCAAGCCACTTGTGCTGAATCAAGACAAGGCCTCGTCAGCTGTCCCAGCGAGCGAGGCCTTGCCTGTCTGAGGTGTCCAATGAGGCCTTCACCGAGGCCCTGTTGACCGCACCAGTGGCCCTCCTTCAGACGCCTTCATGACCTCTTTCGACGTGCGCCAGCAACAAGCACGGATCGGCGATGTCAAGAAGTGCTTGGTGTTTTTCGCAACACCCTTCCATAATCCGCTTCCATAGGATGTTCACCATGTTGGTCTGGGAAGACGATTCCTCCAAATCCACTTCAAACCCCGTTGGTTCTGTGCCCTCTTCGCTTGGCGATGCACGGAACACGCCCGCTTCACCGCTCGCGTCGGGCCTGAACACCGCCCCCACTTTCGCAGCC
>NZ_JAIZVX010000225.1 GCF_021768455.1 Aquabacterium sp.
ACGCAGAGGTCGCTGCGCCGGCGCCCGCCTCACCACCGGCACAGCCCCCCGCACAGGCACCGGCTCCTGCTGCACCACTGGCCACCTTCAAGGCGGCAGCGCCGGCCGAAACTGTGGCCCCGGTGCCGCCCCCTGCCCCAGCGCCGGAGCGCCGTTCCTGGCTGGACAAGCTCCGCAACGGTCTGCGCAAGACCGGCTCCAGCATCGCCCAGGTTTTCACCGGCACGCAGATCGACGACGCACTCTATGAAGAGCTGGAAGCCGCCCTGCTGATGGCCGATGCCGGCGTGGCCGCCACCGAGCACCTGCTGGCCGACCTGAAGCGCCGCGTCAAGGAAGCGAAGGCCACCGATCCGAGTCAGGTCAAGGGCCTGTTGGTCGAGGCCATCACCGAGCTGCTCAAGCCTCTGGAGAAGTCGCTGGAAGTGGGACACCACACGCCCACGGTCATCATGGTGGCCGGCGTCAACGGCGCAGGCAAGACCACGACCATCGGCAAGCTGACCCGCCACCTCTCGGGTGCGGGGCAGCGCGTGCTGCTGGCCGCCGCCGACACCTTCCGCGCCGCCGCCCGCGAACAGCTGCTGGTCTGGGCCGACCGCAACCAGGTCGACATCGTCAGCCAGGAAGGTGGCGACCCGGCCGCCGTGACCTTCGATGCCGTGCAGGCAGGCAAGGCCCGTGGCTGCGACGTGGTCATTGCCGACACCGCAGGCCGCCTGGCCACGCAGTTGCACCTGATGGAGGAGTTGCGCAAGGTCAAGCGCGTGATCGCCAAGGCCATGGACAGCGCCCCGCACGAAGTGCTGCTGGTGGTCGATGGCAACACGGGGCAGAACGCCCTGTCCCAGGTCAAGGCCTTTGACGAGGCCCTGGGCCTCACCGGTCTGGTCGTGACCAAGCTGGACGGCACCGCCAAGGGCGGCGTGCTGGCCGCCATCGCGCTGTGGTCGCGCCAGCGCCACGCCCCCGTGCCGGTCTACTTCATCGGCGTGGGTGAAAAACTGGAAGACCTGCAGACCTTCAGCGCCCGCGAATTCGCGCAGGCTTTGCTGAACTGAGCGGGCAAGCCTGACTCAGCGGCGGGCGGTGTCAAGCGGCACCGGCCCTGAATCCAGGTCGTCAAACCAGGTGGAGGGCGGCGGCTCCTTGCGGTCGCCATCTTCGTCCGCCCAGTCGTCCACATTGAAGTCGACCGAGGTTTCGTCGACGCTGACACCCTGCATGGCCCCAGCCGGCATCTGCATGGAGGCCACCACGGCAGCGGCCTCGGCGTCTCGCCGCGCCACGTTCATGTCGGGATAGCCCGATTTGCCCGACGCGTTCAGCGCCGAGCCCAGGATGGCTTCGCGGGCGACGGCCGGCCCCGGCAGCGCCCCCTCCAGCCACACATGCACCGGGATGCGCGCACTGGAAAGCACCCGGTCCATGCGGGCCTGGCGCTTCTGGGCACGTTCGTTTTCACGGGCGAAGGGCTGGCGAACCTCGACCACGGCCACCACCTGAGAGGCCATGTCGCACACCACCAGATCGGCGCAGAGCGAACCGACACGGCGCAGCCACTCGCTGTAGGAGTTGCGGGTGGGCACCTTGATGAAACGGGCCACCGGCACCTGGGCCAGCACCATGTGGTCGGGCAGGGCCTTGCGCAGCACATGGTAAGCCTCGCGCTCGGCACCGGTCAGCACACGCGTGGCGGTGGGCTCCCAGGCCTGGATGGTGTCGAGGGATTCGTCTGCCGGGTTGCCACGGCGCCCGGCCTTGGGCTTGGCGGCGCGCCGGGGCGCATGCCCACCTGCTGCGGCCGCACGGGAGCGGTGCCACCACCAGGCGGTGGCCAGGCCCGCAGGGGCCAGGATCGCGGCCAACAACATTGGCCACATGGTTGCCAAGTCCATCGTCAAGGCCTTCCTGCCTGAGGGGCTGGCCTCAAGGCCGCACCCGCTTCTTGCCCCGGCTCACGGCGCCGGACCGTTCCATCTGATCGGTTGCTGCACGGCAATCTGTAGAGCCCGGGAAGGCTGCGCAACACATGTCACACAAGCTAACACCTGGGCTCGCGCAGGGTCAAGGCCCCAGGCAGACAGGATGGTGAGCAGCGGTATCAGCCGCCACCCATGCCGGGAAAGCCCTTCATGCCGCCCATGCGCTTCATCATCTTGAAGAGGCCGCCGCCTTTGAGCTTCTTCATCATGGTCCGCATCTGGTCGTACTGGTTGAGCATGCGGTTCACGTCCTGAACCTGCACCCCCGAACCCGCCGCAATGCGGCGCTTGCGGCTGGCCTTGATGAGGTCGGGCTTCTGGCGCTCCAGCGGGGTCATGGAGCGGATCATGCCCTCCATGCGGCGCACATCGCGCTCGGCCTTGTCCATGTCGGCCTGGCCAGCCTTGGCGGCCAGTTCGGTGGGCAGCTTGTCGATCAGGCCGGAGAGCCCGCCCATTTTCTTCATCTGGCTGATCTGGGCCAGGAAGTCTTCGAGGTCGAAATCGGCGCCAGACTTGACCTTCTCGGCCAGCTTCTGGGCGGCCTCGATGTCGACGCCCTTCTGCACCTCTTCAACCAGGGCCACGATGTCGCCCATGCCCAGCACGCGGCCCGCATGGCGATCGGCGTCGAACACCTCCAGGCCATCGATCTTCTCGGAGACACCGGCAAACTTGATCGGCACACCCGTGATCTGGCGTACCGACAGCGCGGCACCACCGCGCGAGTCACCGTCGAGCTTGGTGAGCACCACGCCGGTCAGCGGCAGGGCGTCCTTGAAGGCCTTGGCGGTGTTGACGGCGTCCTGACCCTGCATGGCGTCGACCACGAACAGGGTTTCGATGGGGTTGAGCTGGGCGTGCAGGGCCTGGATCTCGGCCATCAGCACCTCGTCGATGGCCAGGCGGCCGGCGGTGTCGACCAGCAGCACATCGAAGTAATGGCGGCGGGCGTGGTCGATGGCCGCCGCGGCGATGTCGGCCGGCTTCTGGCTCGGGTCAGACGGGAACCACTCGGCCCCCGCCTGGGCGGTGACGGTCTTCAGCTGCTCGATGGCGGCGGGGCGGTAGACGTCGGCCGAGACCGTCAGCACCTTCTTCTTGCGCTTTTCGATCAGGTGCTTGGCCAGCTTGGCCGTGGTCGTGGTCTTGCCGGCGCCCTGCAGACCGGCCATCAGCACCACGGCTGGCGGCTGGGTAGCCAGGTTCAGATCGGCAATGCCCTCGCCCATCGTGGCCGAGAGCTCCTTTTGCACGATGCTGACCAGCACCTGCCCTGGCGTGAGGGAGGAGACCACCTCGGCGCCCAGGGATTTCTCCTTGACGCGTGCGATGAAGTCGCGCACCACGGGCAGCGCCACGTCGGCCTCCAGCAGCGCCATGCGGACCTCTCGCAACATGTCCTGCACGTTGGATTCGGTGATGCGGGACTGGCCGCGCATGGTCTTGACCAGGCGACTCAGGCGTTCTGTGAGGTTCGATGCCATGAAATAGCTGCTTGTGCTCTTAAACTTGACCCATGATTTTATCGCCCGCCTTCTCCACCACATGGCCCAGTGGCCTCGCGGTGCTGGCTTATTTGTTGGGCAGCGCCTGGCCGACCGGCCAGACAGGCGACCGCCAGCGTGCAGAGCGCCCCATCTGGGCCGCCTTGAGCTTTGGCTGGCTGGCCCAGGCCATCGCCATCGTGATGGACGCCCTCTCGCTCGACGGCCCCTCGCCCGGGGCCCGTTTCGGCTTTGCCCCGGCCCTGTCGGTCACGGCCTGGCTGGTGCTGGGCGTCTACGCCATCGAGAACCGCAAGCTGGGCCTGCCGGGCATGCGCCGGGCGCTGGCGCTGCTGGCCGCGCTCAGCGTGGCGCTCGCCTGGGTCTTCCCGGGGCAGGCCTACGTCACGGCGGGCTCGCCCTGGGCGCCGCTGCACTGGCTGATGGGCTTTGCGTCCTACGGCCTCTTCGGCATGGCCTTGCTGCATGCGGCCTTGCTGCAGCACGCCGAAAAACAGCTGCGCGCCAAGCCCGTCAGCGGCCAGATCCCCTCGCCAGGCCTGCGCGGGCAGGCCTTGGGCATGCCACTGCTGCGTCTCGAATCCCTGACCATCAAGTTTGTGGGCGCCGGCTTCGTGATGCTGACGCTGACATTGCTGTTTGGCGCCGCCTTTGCCACGCCGTGGCGGTGGGACCACAAAACGGTGTTCTCGGTGCTGTCCTGGGCGGTGTTCGCCGTCCTGCTGCTGGGGCGCCTGCGCTTTGGCTGGCGTGGACGGCAGGCCGTGCGCTGGCTCATGGCCGGCTCCTTCCTGCTGCTGCTGGCCTATGTGGGATCCCGCTTCGTGATGGAAGTGGTGCTGCACCGCCCCATCATCGCCTGAGGCCCCATGCTGAAATACCTGCTGATCGCCCTGGCGCTGGTGCTGGC
>NZ_JAIZVX010000226.1 GCF_021768455.1 Aquabacterium sp.
AGCGTTTTTCATAGGTTCTCAACGATCACTCAGATGACCGGCTGACTTTCATTCAAGCGTTGATTAGCTGTAGCTCCGACTGCTGGCTCAGCTGATGTTTCAGGTAGTCGGCCAAGGCCATGACACGCTCTGGCAGGTACTTCGTTGAAGGGAAGACCACGAAGAACTCGAAGCTTTCGGTGGGGCAGTCCTCAAGGATTGTAACCATTACTCCGCTTTCCAGCGCCTACTGACCGTAGCAGCTCGGCCCCTGGATAGCGCTCAAGCCTCTCTATGCAGCAGCAACAAGGGCTATGTCATCGTCACTGGCGAACTTCTGTCGTGGATTGACGACTTTGTGGGTGACGTCTTGCTCGTAGTGCCAGCGCCTCTCTTGCAGAGGCAGGAATTTTGGCTTGCAGATCATCGGGCGTAGCGATCTGGCCAAGTGCGTGTCGCAGGGCAGGGGTATCAGGGCGTGGGGCGCTTGACGGCCGGGAATCGGGCGCGCGCTTCCAGGTCGTCGAGGTCGATGTGGTTGCGCATGTACTGCTGGCTGGCGTCACGCGGGGGCTGGTGGTCCCAGTGGCTGACGCGGCCCTGGCTTTGCGCTTCGGCCAGGAACTGGCGGCGGCGCTGGCTGGCCAGCACCCGGGCTTCGAGGGCGGGCAGGTCCCAGCGGGCGGCCACTTCGGCGCGGAAGGCGACCAGCACCTCGGTGTGGGGAGGCGGGGCGCTGGTGTGGGTCTGGCCGGGCACCACGCTGTCGGTGGCCAGGTTGCGGGTTTCGTGCGGGTCGGTGGGCAGGTGGTAGAGCTGGTCGGGGTCGACCGGGCTGTGCACGAACTTCCAGGGGCCGCGGCGCAGCATCACCAGGGGCGCGATGGCACCTTCGCCCAGGTATTCGCCGATGACCTCGTCGTGGCCGCCCTGGCCCATGAGGTGGGGCCAGAGGCTGCGGCCATCGATGGGCTCGGGGGGCGTGGGCGCGTCGCCCTCGTGGGCGATGTCGACCAGGGTGGGCAGGATGTCGACCAGCGAGACGGAGGCGCCGACGCGCTGCGCGGCGAAGCGGCCCGGTGCGTGCACCATCAGCGGGATGCGCGTGGCGGGTTCGAAGTAGTTCATCTTGTACCAGAGGCCGCGCTCGCCCAGCATGTCGCCGTGGTCGCCCAGGAAGACGGTGACGGTGTCGTCGGCAAAGCCGGTCTCGGCCAGGGTCTGGCGCAGCAGGCCGATCTGCTCGTCCACGTACGAGACCGAGCCATAGTAGGCGCGGCGGGCGCGCTGGGTGTCGGCCAGGGTCACGGGTGTGCGGTCGAGCTCCATCACGTGCATCAGGCGGCGGGCGTGCGGGTCCTGGTGCTCGGGCGCCATCTGCACCGTGGGCTCGGGGATGTCCACGCCTTCATACAGGTCCCAGTGGCGCTGCGAGATGGCGTAGGGGTCGTGCGGGTGGGTCAGCGAGACGACCAGGCAGAAGGGGCGCTCGTCCTTGTCGCGGGCCAGGTCGTAGAGCTTCTGACGGGCCTGGTAGACGACCTCGTCGTCGAAGTCCAGCTGGTTGGTGCGCACACAGGGGCCAGAGTCGAGCACCGAGCCCATGTTGTGGTACCAGCTGGGGCGGTGTTCGGGGTGACGCCAGTCCGGGGTCCAGCCGAAATCGGCGGGGTAGATGTCGGTGGTGAGGCGCTCTTCGAAGCCGTGCAGCTGGTCGGCGCCGCAGAAGTGCATCTTGCCCGAGAGGATGGTGCGGTAGCCGGCATGGCGCAGGTGGTGGCCGAAGGTCAGCACTTCGGAGGGCAGCTCGGCCGCGTTGTCGAAGGCACCGATGGCCGAGGGCAGCTTGCCCGACATGAACACATAGCGCGAGGGGGCGCACAGCGGGCTGTTGCAGTAGGCCGACTCGAACACGGTGCTCTGGGCGGCGAGGGCATCGATGTGCGGGGTCTTGCACACCGGGTTGCCATAAGCAGGCAGGACGCCAGGGGTGAGCTGGTCGACCATCAGGATCAGGATGTGGGGCTGGCGCGAACGCATCAAACAAGTCCTATCTGTCAATAACGCAAGGCCAGTCTATGATTCACCCCACGGACTGTGAAGACGTTCACAGCTTATGAAGACATAAGGAGCCATGATGTCAAAAGCCCAGCGCCTGCCCCCCTTGCAGACCCTGGTCTTCTTCGAAGCCGCCGCCCGCCACCTCAACTTCACGGCCGCGGCCCAGGAACTGGCCACGACCCAGCCGGCGGTGAGCCAGCGCATCGCCATGCTGGAGGCCGACCTGGGGGTGCCGCTCTTCAAGCGCGGCCACCGCGGGGTGCAGCTCACGGCCGATGGGGTGCACCTGTTCGAAGCCGTGCACGCCAGCCTGGGCGGCATCGGGGAGGCGGTGGCGCGCATCCGCGAGCGCCAGGCCGATCAGGTGCTCACGGTGGGCACCGATTTCGGCTTCGCGGCCTACTGGCTGATGCCGCGCCTGGCCGCCTTGCGCGCCGATTGGCCCGAGCTGGACGTGCGCATCGTGACCTCGCAGAACGAGATCGACGTGCGGGGCGACGCCATGGACATGGCCATCGCCTTTGGCAGCGGCCGCTGGCCGGGTTGCGAGGCCCAGGCCCTGTTTCCCGAGCTGGTGCTGCCGGTGTGCAGCCCGGCTTTCCTGGCTCGCCACCCGCGCATCGGCGACAACCCCCAGGCCCTGCTGAAGCTGCCCTTGTTGCACCTGGAAAGCCCGGAGCCCGCCCGCTGGCTGACCTGGCGCGACTGGTTCACCGCCCAGGGCCTGAGCCTGAAGGACGAGCGCCATGGCCTCACCCTCAACAACCACACCCTGGTGTTGCAGGCGGCCATGACCGGGCAGGGTGTGGCCCTGGCCTGGCGGCCCCTGGTCGACGAGTTGCTCAAGGGTGGGCAGCTGGTGGTGGCCTGCGACCGGCCACTGCGCACCGAGCGCGGCTATTTCCTGGTGCAGCCCGGCGCGCAGCGGCCCTCGGCCACACTGCGGCGCTTCAAGGCATGGATCGAGCAGGCCTGTCTGGAGGCCGCTCCCTGAGCCCGTGCGGACGATGCGGGGCGGGCTGGCTCAGGGTGTGAGCCTCAGATCCCCAGCTTGTCCCGCAGGTCGTAGTAGGCCGCGCCCAGGGCCGTGAAAGGCACGCGCAGCAGCCGCCCCCCGGGGAAGGGGTAGTGCGGCAGGCTGGCGAAGGCGTCGAAGCGCTTGGCCTGGCCCTGGATGACCTCGCTCAGCACGCGCCCGATCAGGTGGGTGAAGGTCACGCCGTGGCCCGAGCAGCCCTGCGAGTAGTAGACGTTGGGCGAGAGCCGGCCCACTTCGGGCAGGCGGGTGAGGGTGAGCAGGAAGTTGCCCGTCCAGGCGTAATCGATCTTCACGCCCTGGAGTTGCGGGAAGGTCTTGAGCAGCTTGGGGCGGATGATGGATTCGATGTGGGCCGGGTCGCGCGCACCGTAGATCACGCCGCCACCGTAGAGCAGGCGCCGGTCGGCCGAGAGGCGGAAGTAATCGAGCAGGAAGTTCGAGTCTTCCACGCACACGTCGGTGGGCAGGATGTCGGGGAAGCGGTCGCCCAGAGGTTCGGTGGCGATCACCTGGGTGCCGCAGGGCATGGAGCGCGCGGCCAGCTGGGGCTCCAGATCACCGATGTAGGCATTGCAGGCCACGATGACGAACTTGGCGCGCACCTGGCCCTGGGCCGTGTGCACCACCGCGGTTTCGCCACGGTCGACCCGGGTGACGGGCGAGAGCTCGAAGATGCGCCCCCCCAGCGACTCGAAGGCCGCGGCCTCGCCCTGCGCCAGGCGCAGGGGGTGCACGTGGCCGGTGGAGTGGTCGAGCAGGCCGGCCTTGTAGCGGCGGCTGCCCACGGCGGCTTCGGTGGCGCGGGCGTCGAGCATCTCCAGCTCGGTGTGGCCGTGGGCCTCCCACAGGGCCTTGTGGTGTTCGAGCTGGCGCACCTGCTTGTCGCTCAGGGCGGTGAACATGCCGCCGGGCTTGAAGTGGCAGTCGATGCCGTATTGCGCGATGCGCTGCTTGATGATCTTGGCGCCCTCGAAGGCCATGCCGCCCAGGGCCTGGGCGGCGGCCTTGCCGTGGCGTGCCTCGATCACGTCGATGTCGCGCGAATAGCTGTGCACCAGCTGGCCCCCGTTGCGGCCCGAGGCGCCCCAGCCTACGCGGGCCGATTCGATCACCACGACCTTGAAGCCGGCCTCGGCCAGGTGCAGGGCCGAGGACAGGCCTGTGTAGCCCGCGCCGATGACGCAGACATCGGCCTCGACCGAGCCTTGCAGGGCAGGGCGGTCTGGCTGGGGCAGGCCCGAGGCCGCGTAGTAGGAGGGCGCGTGAGTGGACATGGTGCGTGATCGGCTGGTGGAG
>NZ_JAIZVX010000309.1 GCF_021768455.1 Aquabacterium sp.
CCGCCTGATGTTCTGGGTGGCGCTCCTCTACTTCTCGGAGGGGTTGCCCCTGGGCCTGTTCTACGACCTCTTCCCGGTGAACATGCGGCAGGCCGGCGTGAGCCCCTCCGACATCGGCCTGCTCAGCCTGCTGGGGTTGGCCTGGACGGTGAAATTCCTCTGGGCGCCCCTGGTCGACGCCTGGCGTGGGCACCGCCGCTGGATGGCCGCGGCCAACACCGGCATGGCGCTCACCCTGGCGGCCCTGGCGCTCAACCCCGATGCCCTGGGGCAGGGTGCCACCTGGCCCTGGGTGCTGCTGGTGGCCTTCACGGTGCTCTCGGCCACCAACGACATCGCCACCGACGGCTACACCATCGAAATCCTCAGCAAGGACCAGTACGGCCTGGCCAACGGCCTGCGCATCGGCTTTTACCGGGTGGGCATGCTCTCGGCGGGGCTGATGCTGGTGGTGGCCGGCTGGACGGGCAGCGAGGGCCACGCCAACTGGGCCGCTGCCTACGGCCTGGCCGCTGCGGTGATGCTGGCCAATGCGGTGCTGATCCTCAACGCGCCGGCCCAGCCGCCGCGCCCACCGCGCGACGCCCAGGCCTCGGCCCGGGAGTGGACGGTGCTCAAGCAGCAGCCCATCTGGTTACTGGCCCTGGGTCTGGTGCTGGTGGGGCTGCTCTGGCCCGTGTTGGGGCCCGTGCTCAAGCTCTTCGGGCCTCAGGCCACCGATCCCGGCCTGTTCGGCTGGATGGTGGCGCACCAGACCGCCTGGTGGTTCAAGGGCGCCATCCCCGTCGGGCTGATGTTCGCCGGGGCGGGGCTGATGGTCGCCGCCGGCCGCAGCCCGCAGGCCAAGGCCCTGGCCGAGGGGCCGGCCTTTGGCGCCTGGGTGGGCCTGCTGGCGCGCCCGGGCATGCTGGCGGTGCTGCTCTTCATCCTGCTCTTCAAGCTGGGCGATGCGGCCATGGGCTTCATGGTCAAGCCCTTCTGGGTCGACGCGGGCTTCAGTCCGGCCGAAATCGGCCTGGTCAGTGTCAACGTGGGCATGGGCCTGTCCATCGCCGGGGGGCTGATCGGCGGCTGGTACGTCGACCGCGCGGGCATCTTCAAGGGCCTGTGGGTGCTGGGCCTGGCCCAGGCCCTGTCCAACCTG
>NZ_JAIZVX010000105.1 GCF_021768455.1 Aquabacterium sp.
TGTTCGCCCTGGTGGCGCTGGGCTGGCTGATCAGCCGCATGTGGCGGGGGCCAGAGCGGCTGCACGAAAGGCTCTCGCGGTTTGTGTTCGGCGTGGCCCTGCCCGCCCTGCTCTTCAGCCTGATGAGCGACCTCTCGCGCCTGCCGCCCGTTGACCCGAGGGTGCTGGCCGCCTTTTTCGGGGGCTGCCTGCTCGTGTTCGGCATCGGCCGGCTGCTGGCCTGGCGGGTGTTCGGGCTGGATGGGGTGTCGCAGTCGCTGTTCGCGCTGGCGGGCATCTTCTCGAACAACGTGCTGCTGGGCATCCCTCTGGCGCAATCGACCCTGGGTCCGCAGGCCATGCCCACGGTGGCGCTGGTGCTGGTGTTCAACTCGCTCACGCTGTGGACGCTGGCGACCGTGTCGGTCGAGTGGGCGCGCCACGGCAGCCCCTCCCTGGCCGGCTTTGGCGCCACGCTGCGCGGCGTGCTGAGCAACCCGATCATCCTGGCCATCCTGAGCGGCACGGCCGTGGGCCTGAGCGGCTGGGGGATGCCCGAGGGGCTGCACACCGCACTGGGCTGGGTGGCGCAGACGGCAGGCCCGCTGGCCTTGCTGACCCTGGGCATGGGCCTGGCCCAGCACGGCATCCGCGCGCAATGGCCGGTCAGTTCGGCCATGTGCGCCGTCAAGCTGCTGGTGCAGCCGCTGGTGGTGTGGGGCCTGGCACGGGCACTGGGCCTGGGCGAGGTCGAGGCCCGCACCGTGACCCTGCTGGCCTCCATCGCCACAGGGGCCAATGTCTACCTGATGTCGCGGCAGTTCAAGGCCCTGGAAGGGCCGGTCGCAGCCAGCTTGGTGATGTCGACCGCCCTGGCCGCCCTGACCACGCCGATGTGGCTGGCCCTGACCGCCTGAGGCGCCCCGTTGACACGGTGCATGCCGCCCGAGCCCGGGGCTCAGTCCTCTGGCTGCAGACGGCCTTCGAGGTCTTGCGCGGTGAGGTAGAGGCGCAGGTCGAACTCGTACTGGTGGTAGTTCGGCTCCATGTGCACGCAGAGCTTGTAGAAAGCCTTGTCGTGGGCCCGCTCCTTGATGTGGGCCAGCTCGTGCACGACGATCATCTGCAGGAACTCCGGCGGGGCCTCCTTGAACAGGCTGGCCACGCGGATCTCGCGCTTGGCCTTGAGCTTGCCGCCCTGCACGCGCGAGATGGCCGTGTGCGTGCCCAGGGCATGGGCGATCACCTGCAGCTTGCCATCGTAGGCGACCTTGCTGAGCGGTTCGCTGCTGCGCAGGTGGCGCTGCTTGAGGTCCATCACGTGCTCGTAGAGCGCCTTGTCGGTGCGAACCTCATGGCGATCCGGGTACCGGCTGCGGATGACCTCGCCCAGCTTGCCTGCGTCGATCAGGGACTGCACCTGGGCCAGCAGGTGCGGCGGGTAGCCGCCCAGGTACTTGAGTGCCAGGGCGCTGGCGGGCGGAGGAACGAGGTGCTGGGTGGCCATGTCAGGGGTGCGAGGTCAAGGCGCGATCAAGGCGCAATCTGCTCGGCATAGTCGTAGAGCGCACCGAGGATGTCCTGGCCGCGCTCGTCGTCGTCCTTCAGGCCTTCGCTGAGCTGGTCGATGCGATCGAAGAAGGCCTGCAGCGTGAGGCCACCGCCCTCGCCGCCGTGCAGGCGTGCGGTGCGCAGGGCCAGCCAGCGGGCCTGGTCGGCCTCATCGAGCGTGTCCGGGAAGTTGCGGGCACGGTAGCGGAACAGCAGCTCTTCCAGGCGCTCGTCGACGAAGCCGGGGCGCTTGTCGGCCAGCTGCTCGCCACTGAGGCCGCGCAGGCGCTGCAGCACGCGTCGGTCTTCGTTGCCCACGAAGCCGCCATAGAGGTCCTCGTCGACATCGGTCTGCACACCGCGCTGGTCCTGCTCGCGGCGGGCGTAGACCTCGGCCCAGATGCCATCCATGCTGGGGCTGCGGTCGCGGGCCAGCTCGGCGTGCGCCAGCGCCTGCCCCAGGTTCAGGCCCCACTTGGCCTGGGCTTCGGGCGAGGCAACCTTGAGGTTGCCAATCACGATGGGCGACTTGTTGATGTGCACGCTCTTGATCGGCAAGCGGCTGACGCCTTCGGGCAGGTCGACTGTGCGGGTGAAGACGCGCAGGCGGATTTCGTCGGCGCTGAGGCCGAACAGCTCGGACGGGTCGTGGGCCAGGTCCCAGCACAGGATCTCGTTTTTGTTGCTGGGGTGCTGGGCGAGCGGCCAGACCAGGGCCATGAAGCCGCGCTCGCTGCCGAACATGCTGGAGAGGTGCAGGAAGGGCTTCCACTGGCTGCGGGGCTTGTCCAGGCCGGCTTCGGCCAGCACGGCGTCCTTCTTGCGCAGCTTGAGGCAGAAGTCCCAGAGGCGGGGCTGGGCCTGCTTGATCAGGCGGGCCACGGCGATGGTGGCGCGCACGTCGGACAGGGCATCGTGGGCCGCTTCGTGCACCAGGCCATTGGCCTGGGTCAGGGCTTCGAGTTTGAACACCGGGCGGCCATCGACCTCGGGCCACTGGATGCCTTCGGGGCGCAGGGCCCAGGTGCAACGCACCACGTCGATCAGGTCCCAGCGGCCGCAACCGTTTTGCCACTCGCGGCCATAGGGGTCGATGAGGTTGCGCCAGAACAGGAAGCGCGTGACCTCGTCGTCGAAACGGATGGTGTTGTAGCCCACGCCCACGGTGTTCGGGGCGGCCAGCTCGCGCTCGATGGCGGCGGCAAAGGCGTGTTCGGGCAAGCCTTCGGCCAGGCAGGTCTGGGGGAGGATGCCGGTGAGCAGGCAGGCCTCGGGCTGAGGCAGGTAATCGGGCGCCGGCTGGCAGTAGCGCATCAGCGGCTGGCCGATCTCGTTGAGGTCGGCATCGGTGCGGATGCCGGCGAACTGAGAGGGGCGGTCCCGGCGCGGCACCACGCCAAAGGTTTCGTAGTCGTGCCAGTAAAAGGTGAAATCGGACATGGGCCAGGCCGCGGCGGTTCAGACATCGGCGCACACAAGGGTGCAAAACAAACGGCCCGGCGGTGAACCCGCGGGCCGTGTCGGGATGCGGCGATTGTCCCGCATCGAGAGGCCGGGATCGACCCGCCGCATGGGGGCCCCTGCTGTGGGCTCCCTCCGGGCCGACGCCCTGCCGTGCTCAGCGCTTGCGCAGCACCACCGAGCCGACCGAGTAGCCGGCACCAAAGGAGCAGATCACGCCCACATCGCCCGAGACCAGATCGGCCCGGTGGGTGTGGAAGGCGATGATGGAGCCGGCCGAAGCGGTGTTGGCGTACTCGTCCAGAATGAGGGGCGCCACGTCCTGCGTGGCCTCGGCATTGATCAGCTTCTTGATGACCAGCTGGTTCATGCCCTGGTTGGCCTGGTGCAGCCAGAAGCGGCGCACCTGGCTGGGCTCGCGCTGCAGGCTGGCGAGCTGGGCCTCGATGTGGGCGGCGGCGATGGGCACCACCTCCTTGAACACCTTGCGCCCCTCCTGGCGGAAGGTCTTGTCGCGGGCCAGCGGGTCGCTGTCTTCGCTGCGGTTCATGAAACCGAAGTTGTTGCGGATGTTGTTGGAGAACTGCGTGGCCAGCTGGCTGCCCAGCACTTCCCACTGGTCGGCCGCGGTGGCGGTCTCGCCTCGCTCGACGATGACGGCCGTGCAGACATCGCCAAAGATGAAGTGGCAATCGCGGTCCTTCCACTCCTGGTGGGCCGAAGTGATCTCGGGGTTGACCACGAGCACGCAGCTGGCCGAGCCCGAACGCACGGCGTTGATGGCCTGCTCCAGCGCGAAAGTGGCCGCCGAGCAGGCCACGTTCATGTCGAAACCATAACCGCGGGCGCCGATGGCCTGCTGGACCTCGATGGCCATGGCCGGGTAGGCGCGCTGCATGTTGGCCGAGGAGCAGATGACGGCATCGATGTCGCTGCCCTGTTTGCCGGCAGCGGCCATGGCCTTCTTCGCGGCCTCGACGGCGATTTCGGCCATCAGCGACAGCTGGTCGTCGGCACGGGGCTGCAGCCGGGGGTACATGCGGTCGACATCCAGGATGCCTGCCTTGTCCATCACATAGCGCTGCTTGATGCCCGAGGCCTTCTCAATGAACTCGACGCTCGAGGGCGACAGGGCCGTGACGGTGCCGGCTTCGATCTCTGCCGCATGCTCGGCGTTGAACTTCTCCACGTAGGCGTTGAAGGACGCCACCAACTCGGCGTTGGTGATGATGTGGGGCGGCTGGTAAAGACCAGTACCGCTGATGACGACAGAAGACATGACGGACAGGCTCAAGCGGAAACCGACGATTTTGCCACCCTTTGCCTGGCCGCAGACCAGGGGCCTGCCCGCATGGGGCGGGGCTGACAGACCCTGGCTTGCTGCGGCGAGACAGGTCTGATAGAACTTGGGAGCGGTCCACGCGCTTCGCTGCGGCGGCCCGCTCACCAGATCAAAACACCTCACGGAGACCGGGATGCCTTCGACCACGCAGCAGGAGCGCGACGCCACCGCCTCGCTGGGGAAACGGCTGGTGTGGGCCGGCCTGCTGTGGCTGCTGGCCGTGGCTGCGGCGGGCAGTTGGTTGACCCGAGAGCGCATCCAGGTCTACCGCGCCGAGGTGCTCGAAAGCACCAGGGTGAGGCTGCAGGCGCTGCTCGAGAACCTGGACAACCATTTTCAATCTCTCTCCGCCCTGGGCCCTGTCCTGGCCCGGCAGTCCACCTTGCCCGACTTCCTGGAAAAGGTCGTGGTGGGGGAGGTCTCGCCCACCGACAGCCAGCGGGCCACGCTGCGGTCCAGCCTGATGGCCAGGCCGGAGGTGCAGGCCATGAACGCCGAACTCGAGCGCATGGTCAACGCCTTCCAGATCCGCCAGGCCTATGTGATGGACGCCTATGGCACCGCCCTGGCCGACAGCGCCCACCGCGAACAGACCACCCTGGCCGTCGGTGCCAACTTCCGCACCCGCGAGTACTTCCGCGCGGCCATGGACGAAGAATCGGGCTTCCAGTTCGTGATGGGCCGCATCAGTGGCAAACCGGGTTTCAATTTCGCCAGCCGCATCCAGCGCAACGGCCGTGCCCTGGGCATCCTGGTTCTGAAAACCGATCCCGAAAAGATGGGGCGCCTCTTCAGCTCTTCTGAGAAACGCCTCACGGCCCTGGTCGATGCCAACGGCGTGGTGGTCAGCAGCAACGATCCCCAGGCCATGCTGCGCCGCATCCCCACGGCCCCCTCGCTCGACGGCCGAGACAAAGAGATGGCGCGAACCTACCTCACCACCCCCAGCCCCCTGCCCTGGTCGCCCAGCAGCGTGCGCATCCGCCAGGAAAACCACCTGGCCATGGAGGTCGGCGGCACGCCCCACCTGCTGCTGAGCCGGCCGCTCAAGGGCTATCCGTTTTCCCTGTGGGAGCTGTCGCCCCTGGCCATCGAACCCGAGATCCTGGGCGGCGGGCTGGTGGGCAGCGGCCTGCTGGTGGCGGTGGGCTGGCTGGCCCTGTGGTCGTACTGGCGGCGGGCTGAGAAGGGGGCGGCCGTCGAACGCGTGCGCCGCGAAACCCTGGACATGACGCGCGCCCTGCCCCTGACCCTCTTTCGCTACCGCGTCTCGCCTCAGGGCGAAGGGCATTTCACCCACATCGGCCCCGGCGCGGCGCGGCTCTTCGGGGTGGACGACAGCGAGCTGGTCCGCCAGCCGGAGCGCATCTGGCAGCTGGCGGGCACCGCAGCGGGCACGCCCCCCACGGAGCCCACCGAGTTCGCGGTCGACCTCGACAGCCAGCAACGCTGGATCAGCGTCAACAGCGCGGTGGCCACCAGCCCGGACGGTGGGCAGGTCTTCGACGGTTACTGGCTGGACGTGAGCGGGCGCCGCCAGGCGGAACTGCGTTTCGAAGCCGCGTTCCAGTACGCCCCGACCGGCTTCTTCTTCTTTCACCGCGAACGGGGCATCCTGCGCTGCAATGCCGCCACGCTGAGGCTCTTCGGCGCCAACGACTTCAGCCAGATCCAGGGTCGGCTGCCATGGCAGGCACCACTGTCGCCCGCGCAGCAGCCCGATGGCCGCGAGAGCCTCTCGGCCGCCCACGACATCCTGCGTGACCACCGCGATGGCAACCACCCCCTGCGCGTGAGCTGGCGCCACCAGCGGCTGGACGGCTCGCCCATCGACTGCGAGATCATGCTGATCTGGCTCGGCCACGAAGACCGGGACCTCTACTTCGCGATTGCCGAAGACGCCACCGCGCGCCGCCAGACCGAGGAGGCACTGCGGGTCGCCACCGAAAACGCCCAGGAGACCAGCCGGGCCAAGAGCGCCTTCCTGGCCAACATGAGCCATGAGATCCGCACACCGATGAACGCCATCATCGGCATGACCCACCTGGCCTTGCAGGACGGCTCGCCCGACAAGCTCCGAGCCTACGTGGCCAAAGCCCACCAGGCGGCCAACAGCCTGCTGCAGATCATCAACGACATCCTCGACGTCTCCAAGATCGAGGCGGGGCACCTCGAACTGGAACACATCCCCTTCCCCGTTCAGGACGTGTTGGACCAGGTGGCCGACATGCTGGGCCTGCAGGCCGAGCGCAAGCAGCTCGAACTGGTCTACGACATGCCGCCCGACCTGCCCTCGCAGCTGCTGGGCGACCCCACCAGGCTGCGCCAGATCCTGGTCAACCTGGGCTCCAACGCCATCAAGTTCACCGACCGGGGCAGCGTCACCATCGGCCTGGCGGTGCAGCACCGCCACGCACAGGAGGTGGTGCTGCACGGCTGGGTGCGCGACACCGGCATGGGCATGAGTGCCGAACAGCAGGCCCGGCTCTTCCAGCCTTTCAGCCAGGCCGATGCCTCCACCACCCGCCGCTTTGGCGGCACGGGCCTGGGCCTGACCATCTCGCGCCAGCTGGCCGAGGCCATGGGTGGCCAACTCTGGGCCGACAGCACCCAGCACCAGGGCTCGACCTTCCACTTCACGGTGCGCCTGGGTCTGCCCGACCAGAGTGCACCCATGGCCCTGGTGCGCGATGGCTGGGCCGGCAAGCGCCTGCTGCTGGTCGACGACCACCCGGATGCACGCGCCGTGCTCGCGCACATGGCCGAGAACCTGGGCCTGCACGTCGACCACGTGGACAGCGGCGAACACGCCCTGCAACTGCTCTCACGCAGCCTGCGCCCCTACGACTGGGTGCTGCTCGACTGGCAGATGCCGGGCATGGACGGCCTGACCTGCGCACAGCGCATCCACGCGCAATCGCTGCAGCGTTTCCCGCGCAGCAGCCCCTGCATCCTGCTGGTGACGGCCTTCAATCGCGACGACGCCGTGCGCGCCGCCCAGGACATCCCCCTGTCCGACATCCTGATCAAGCCCGTGAGCCCCTCCACCCTGTTTGACAGCCTGAGCCGGGCCCTGGCCAGCCAAGCGGGGCCGGCCAGCACCTCGTACGTCCAGCCTGTGTTGCCGGCGGCCGGCACCGCGCCATTGGCCGGGCTGCGCCTGCTGCTGGTGGAGGACCAGCCTCTCAACCAGGAGCTGGCGCGCGAGCTGCTCGAACGCGCCGGTGCGGAGGTGGTGCTGGCCGAGGACGGCCGCGAGGCCCTGGCCACCCTCGGTGCCCACGGCCCCTTCGACTGCGTGCTGATGGACTGCCAGATGCCGCACATGGACGGCTACACCGCCACCCGCCTGATCCGTGCCGAACCGCGCTGGGCGAACCTCCCCGTGATCGCCATGACGGCCAGTGCCCTGGCCACCGACCGCGAGGCCGCCGAGGCCGCGGGCATGAACGACCACGTCTCCAAGCCCCTGGATGTGCAGCAGATGTTCCAGGTCATCCAGCGCTGGACAGACCTGCGACACCCGGCCCGCTCCCCGCACTGACGGGCTGCCGTTGTGCGATCAGCCCGCCTGGCGAAACAGCTCGGGCTGGTTCTGCTTGTAGACCCGCAGCCACATGATGGTCGTGGGCACGAGCGACTGCACGCCATAGAGCAAGGCCTCGTCCTGACGGGGCCCGGCGGTGATGATCTCGCGGCCCATGGCCAGCCAGGCCGCCCAGTCGAGTTCCGGCAAGGCCGCACGGGCATCCGGCCCCAGTCCGTCGAGCCCGCGTGCGATGGCGGCCAGCTGGCGCTGGATTTCCTGGCGCGTCAGGCGCGATCCCAGCAGGGCCTCGTCTTCCACGCCCTCGGCCAGGATCAGCACGGACTCGGCCGCTTCTTCGACGATGGACAGCAGCGCCCCATTGAACATGGCAGGTATCCGACAAAAGTGACAGGGATGGGCGGGTGGAGCCGGCTCAGCCGACCTTGCCGCGCTCGGCCGCCGAGAAGTTGCTCAGGTGCCCCTCGCGGGCAGCGCGGGCCCGGGCTCGTTTGATGATGCCGGGGCTCTTCATCTGGGGCGCGGTGAGCGAGACCAGCTTGCTCAGCTCGGTGCCGCCGCATTGCGGGCAGGCCACCACGGTGGTGGAACGCACCAGCAATTCGAAGTCGTCATCACAGTGGGGGCAGTGGTAGGCGTAGATCGGCATGGCAGGGTCCAGGTCAGGGCGGGCTTGTCGGGTTCCAGACAAGAACCCGCGCCCACACCCTCTCATTGCAAGCGCAATGCCTGACCGCCGTGATCCACCGGATCGTCTCAGAAAGGGGCCGGGCTGTGCCACGCGCACGGCGTGTCGTGCAGGGGGTGCTGCAGCGCCAGGTGGGCCGCGTGCAGGGCCAGCCTCGGCATGGCGCACTGGCTGGCCGGCGAGCCATAGAGCGGGTCGCCCAGCATGGGGTGGCCCAAGGCCAGCATGTGCACCCGCA
Organism: Aquabacterium sp.; assembly: GCF_021768455.1. Classification (GTDB taxonomy): domain Bacteria; phylum Pseudomonadota; class Gammaproteobacteria; order Burkholderiales; family Burkholderiaceae_C; genus Aquabacterium. The sequence continues at coordinate 8,807 of NZ_JAIZVX010000105.1, forward strand.
ACTGGTGGCTGCGACCGGTCACGGGCTCGAGTTCGACACGGGTGCGGTCCCGCTGAGCGTCACGTGCACACACCCGCCACCGCGTCAGGGCAGGCTTGCCACCGCTCAGGTCAACCTTCTGCATGGGGCGCCACAGCCAGTCGGTGCCCAGGGGCAGGTTGACCTCGCCGGTCTCGCCCCAGTCAGGCGGCATCAGCCCCTGCAGCAAGGCTTCGTAGCGCTTGTGCACGCGGCGGTCGGCAAAAGCCTGGCTCAGCGCGGCCTGCATGGCCGGGCCACGTGCCATCACGATCAGGCCGGAGGTGGCCAGGTCCAGGCGGTGCACGATGAGCGCATCAGGATGGCGGCGCTGCACGCGGTGGGCCAGGCAGTCCTGATGGGCCTCGCCCCGTCCTGGCACCGACAGCAGACCCGCCGGCTTGTTCAACACCAGCAGGGCCTCGTCCTCGTGGACCAGGTCCAGTCCCTCATCCGGCGGTGGGTTGTAGACGATGGTCGGGCACAGGGATGGCTCGGTGGGCGGCGGCGCACCCCGCAGTCGGGCCATGGCTCAGGCCTCGGGCGGTTGAGCGGGTGTGGACACCAGGCTGCGCGCCCCACCGGCATCGCGTGCCGCGTAGCGCCGGGCCATCACCGCACACACGAAGAGCTGAATCTGGTGGTACAGCATGATCGGCAGGATCAGCACGCCCATGGCCGCATTGCCGCCAAAAAGCAGCTTGGCCATGGGCATGCCCGAGGCCAGGGTCTTCTTCGAGCCGCAGAACACCGCCACGATCTCGTCTTCCACTTCAAAGCCCATGCGGCGTGCAGCCCAGCGCGTGAAGGCCAGCATGGGCAACAGAAAGGCCACCGCACCCACCATGGCCTGGGCCAGCAGCCCGATGCCATGGCGGCTCCACAGACCATCGGCCACGGAATCGCTGAAGGCCGACCACACCAGCAAGACGATCACCCCGCGGTCGAACAGGGTCGTCTGCTTCTTGATGCGCGAAAAGCGGCTGGCCAGCAAGGGCCGCATCAGGTGGCCGATCACAAAGGGCAGCAAAAGCATCTTTGCCACCTTGAGCATGGTGTCGCCCACGTCCATGCCGGCCCCGCCGCCCTGCCCGATCACCAGGCTCACCAGCAGCGGCGTGAGGAAAACACCCAGCAGGGTCGACAAGGTGGCATTGAGCACGGCGGCCGCCACATGGCCACGGGCCAGCGCCGTCATCGCCACCGACGACGACACGGTGGACGGCAGCACCGCCAGGTAAAAGAAGCCCATGAGCAGGTCGTGCGACACCCAGCGCCCCGCCGTGGCCGCCAGCAACGCCCACCACAGCGGAAACAGCACATAGGTGCAGCCTTGCACCAGCAGGTGCAGGCGCCAGCGGGTGGCTCCGGCCTTGAGGCTGTCGGTCGACAGGCCCATGCCGTGCAGGAAAAACAGGCAGAAGACGCCCACGTCCAGCACCCGCCCCAGGTGCAAGGGCCCCTCGCTGCGGCCCCATTGAGGGAAGCACGAAGCCACGGTCACGGCGGCGACCATGGCCAGCAGGAAGCCGTCCACCGCACCCCGTTGCGCCTTCTGGCCAGATGGGGGGGCGGACACGCGAAGCAGAGGCCTGTGCGCAGGCGCGCGGCGGGAAGCGGGACGAGACGGCAACATCGGACACCCCGGCCTCTTCCAGGCCGGTCTGGGCAAAACCGCAAGCCTAGCGCAGTTGCGGCCACATGCCCCTTACCATCCCGACCATGGCCACCGCCTTCAAGCACCTCATCGACCGCGACCTCGTCCACGACGTGGGCCAGCACCTGCGCCGGGCCTGGCCGGCCTTCCCACAGGAGGCCTTTGTGGCCCAGGCCCTCAACGGGCTGGACGCGCTGGCGCTCAAGGCCCGGGCACGGCACATCGCCCATGCCCTGGCTGACACCTTGCCACGCGACTTCCACGCCGCCGCCGAGGTCATGGAAGCCAGCCTCAGGCCGGTGCCCCAGCCCCGTTTCGAGCATGACCCGGACAAGGAACTCGGCCAGCTGGGCACCGATGCCACCGGCCTGGGTGGCTGGGCCCTGTGGGCCTTCGGCGAGTACGTGGCCCACCATGGCCTGGCGCACCCGGACCGCGCCCTGCGAACCCTGCACGCCCTCACCCAGCGCTTCACGGCCGAGTTCGCCATCCGCCCCTTCATCGTGGCCCACCCGGAGCGGGTCTTCGCCACGCTGCAGCAATGGCAGCACGACCCGAGCGCACACGTGCGGCGGCTGGTGAGCGAAGGCAGCCGCCCTCGCCTGCCCTGGGGGCTGCGCCTCCAAGCCCTGGTGCAGGACCCCGCCCCCACCTTGCCCCTGCTGCGCACCCTGCAGGACGACCCCAGTGCCTACGTGCGCCGCAGCGTCGCCAACCACCTCAACGACATCGCCAAGGACCACCCCGAGCGCGTGGTCGACTGGTTGCGTACCCACCTGCCCGAGGCGCCCGCCTCCCGCGTTCAGCTGCTGCGGCACGCCAGCCGCAGCCTCATCAAGGCAGGCCACCCCGGCACCCTGCAGGCCTGGGGTCTGGGCGAGCCCTTCCATGGCCAGGCCACACTGCATTTGCCCGCCCCAACCGTGCGGATCGGCGAGGCCCTGTCCTTCTCGGTGAGCCTGCACGCCGCGCCCGGCCCCCAACAGACGCTGGAGCTCGACTACCGGGTTCACCACGTCAAGGCCAATGGGGAGACCTCACCCAAGACCTTCAAGGGCAAGCGCCTTCGGCTGTCACCCCACGAGGCCTGGCACTGGACCAAGGCCCACAGCTTCCAGCCCATCAGCACCCGGCGCTACCACCCCGGTCACCACCGGCTCGAGCTGCTGCTCAATGGGCAGGTGGTGGCCTGCGCCGACTTCGACCTGCTGGCTTGAGGTCGTCGGACCTCAGCCCTTCAGGGCCACCGCCAGGGCATCGAGCTTCTTCGCATCGAAGCCCACGCTCAGCACCTGACCATCACGCTCGATCACCGGGCGCTTGATCACGCTGGCGTGCGCCTGCATCAGGGCCTGGGCGCTGGCCGCATCGACCACGGCCGCCTTCGTGGCCTCATCGAGCTTGCGCCAGGTCGTGCCCTGGCGGTTCACCAACGGCTCCCAGCCCACAGCCGCCACCCAGGCTGCCAGACGCTCCGCCGGCACGCCCTGCTTCTTGTAGTCGTGGAAACCAAACACCACACCCTGCTCGCTCAGCCAGGTGCGGGCCTTCTTGACCGTGTCGCAGTTCGGGATGCCGTAAACCAGGGTGCTCATCGTGCGGGACTCCATCCATTGTGTCGAGACCCGCCACTGTCTCACAAGCCGCCGGCCCGAGCGTCATCCTGGGCTTTGAGGGCCCGCCACTCCTCATCGCTCCACAAGCGTGTGGTCACCACGAAGTGAACGCCCTCGGCGTCTTCGAGCGAAAACGTGCCCACGCTGCCCGGCGCCACATCCAGGCTCAATTGCGAACCCGAGAGATAGTCCATCTGCGCCACGCTGGCGTGGAAAGGCACGCCCGCCACCTCACCCAGTTGCACATCGTTCGGGCCCAGGCCCATCTCGCCCTGCACGAACAGCATGGGCGTGCTGCCATCGCAACACCCGTGCGACTGGTAGAACATCAGCGTGCCGTGCTGCGCCTGCAAGCGCCGGATCAGGGCCTCGGCGGCCTCGGTCGCGATCACGCGTTGGATCATGTTCATCTCCTGCTGCCTCTTGGCATCTTCCAAGAAAAAAGGGCGGGCGAAGCCGCCCCGAAGGTTTCCCGTGGAGGAACACACAGTGAATCAGAAGAAGCCCAGCTTGTTCGGGTCGTAAGACACGAGCAGGTTCTTGGTCTGTTGGTAGTGGTCCAGCATGACCTTGTGGGTTTCGCGGCCGATGCCCGATTCCTTGTAGCCACCGAAGGCTGCGTGCGCCGGATAGGCGTGGTAGCAGTTGGTCCACACGCGGCCGGCCTGGATGTGGCGGCCAAACTGGTAAGCGCGGTTGCCGTTGCGGGTCCACACGCCGGCACCCAGACCGTAAACGGTGTCGTTGGCGATCTGCAGGGCTTCGGCTTCATCCTTGAAGGTCGTCACGGCCAGCACCGGGCCAAAGATTTCTTCCTGGAAGACGCGCATCTTGTTGTGGCCCTTGAACAGGGTCGGCTGGATGTAGTAGCCACCGGACAGGTCGCCTTCCATCTTGGCGGCGTCACCACCGATCAGCACCTGAGCGCCTTCTTCCTTGCCGACGGCCAGGTAGGACATGATCTTGTCCATCTGCAGGGCCGAAGCCTGGGCACCCATCATCGACTCGGTGTCCAGCGGGCTGCCTTGCTTGATGGCGGCCACGCGCTTGAGCACGCGCTCGATGAACTTGTCGTAGATCGATTCCTGGATCAGGGCGCGCGACGGGCAGGTGCAGACTTCGCCCTGGTTGAAGGCGAACAGCACCATGCCTTCGATGGCCTTGTCGAGGAAGGCGTCATCGGCGTCCATGACGTCGGCGAAGAAGATGTTGGGGCTCTTGCCACCCAGTTCCAGCGTGGCGGGAATCAGGTTGGTCGCAGCAGCCTGGGCGATGACACGGCCGGTGGCAGTCGAACCCGTGAAGGCGATCTTGGCGATGCGCTTGCTGGTGGCCAGCGGCATGCCGGCTTCGCGGCCCAGGCCGTTGACGATGTTCAGCACGCCCGGGGGCAGCAGGTCGGCGATCAGCTCGACCAGCACCAGGATGCTGACCGGGGTCGACTCGGCGGGCTTGAGCACCACGCAGTTGCCGGCGCCCAGAGCGGGGGCCAGCTTCCAGGCGGCCATCAGGATCGGGAAGTTCCAGGGGATGATCTGGCCCACGACGCCCAGGGGCTCATGGAAGTGGTACGCGATGGTGTTGCCGTCGATTTCCGACAGCGAGCCTTCTTGCGCACGCAGGCAGCCGGCGAAGTAACGGAAGTGGTCGACGGCCAGGGGGATGTCGGCGTTCAGGGTTTCGCGGATGGCCTTGCCGTTGTCCACGGTCTCGGCGTAAGCCAGTTTCTCGAGGTTCTGCTCGAGGCGATCGGCGATCTTCAGCAGGATGTTGGCGCGCTCGCCGGGCGAGGTGGCGGCCCACTTGTCCTTGGCGGCGTGGGCAGCGTCCAGGGCCAGTTCGATGTCGGCAGCGCCGGAACGGGCAGCCTGGGTGTAGACCTTGCCGTTGATCGGCGTGATCACGTCGAAGTACTGGCCTTCAACCGGCGCAACAAACTTGCCGTTGATGAAATTGTCGTAGCGGGTCTTGAACGCAACGGGGGCGCCAGCGGCACCAGGGGCGGCGTAAACAGTCATGCGGGTCTCCTTCAGGTCAGCAAGAAATCAGCGGTTGCTTGTGTCAGACGCTGCGCCGTTGTGTGTGACAGTGGCCGCGTCCGTACCCCATAAGGGCACGGCGCGTGCCATCTGGGGTTTCCACCAGGGATGGCACACAGCGGGCCGCATCGCCCTTTTCGGCCTCGACCCCGCCAAACCCCAGCAGGCATTGGGTTTTTGTCGCGACAGGGGCCCGAGCGCCGCCAAAGCCCCGGCGCCCGAGCACCGGGTTTGCGCTGTGTCAGCCTGGGTGCACGCGCTGGCACACATCGTGACGGTGTCCCGCACTGACACAGGGGGAACCCGCATGTGACAGACCGCCCCCCGCGCGATACTCCGTCCAACCCCTGTCATGCTGCGGCCCTTGCTTTGTCAAGGCGAGCCGAAGCCAGCACGACCCAGCAAGCATTCCCCCCGAGGCTGTCCATGCAACTGACCCCGCACGCCAACGCCGACCAACTCCGCCAGGCCCGCCGTTTCCTGCTGGAAACCGGTGAGGTGCCCGAGGGTGTGGTCGACACCCGGGTGTCCTCCTCCTGGCAACGCAGCCACCAGGCGGGCCTCTCGCCCACCGACCCACCGGTTGCGCCGCCCTTGAGCTCGCCCGGCGACCTGCGCCGCGCCCTGGCCAGCGAACACGACCTGCTGGCGCACGCCCGCCCGGTGATGGAGTTCGTGTTCGACCAGATGCGCAACAGCGGCAGCCTGGTCATCCTGGCCGATGCCCAGGGCCTTCTGCTCAGCAGCCTGGGTGACGCCGACTTCCTCACCCGCGCCGAACGCGTCTCCCTCGCACCGGGCGCACTGTGGCGCGAAGAGCACCGCGGCACCAACGCCATCGGCACCGCCCTGGCCAACGAAGAGCCCACCGTCATCCACGGCGCCGAGCACTACCTGGAACGCAACAGCTTCCTGACCTGCTCGGCTGCGCCCGTCATGGCGCCCGATGGCCGACTGCGCGGCGTGCTCGACATCTCGGTCGACCAGAGCGGCTACCACCCCCACACCTTCGCCCTGGTGCGCTCGGCCGCCCGCATGATCGAAGACCGGCTCTTCCACGTGCGCCACGCCAACGACCAGTTGCTGCGCATGCACCCCCATGCCGAGGGCCTGGGCTCGGTCGGCGAGGGCCTGCTGGCCGTGTCCGAAGATGGCTGGATCATGGGTGCCAACGCCATCGCCCAGCAGTGGCTCAACCTATCTGCCACGCAGATTGGCGCCATCACGCTCGACCGGGTGCTGGGCCCCCAGGCCCTGCGCCTGCAGTCGCTGCCCGCCACCGGCATGCCCACGCGCATCACGACCATGA
>NZ_JAIZVX010000106.1 GCF_021768455.1 Aquabacterium sp.
GGCGTTGAGCTTGATGAAGCCGGCAGCGTCGGCCTGGTTGTAGGCGCCGCCGTCGTCGTCGAAGGTCGAGATCTTGGCGTCGAACAGGCTGTCGGTCTTGGACTCGCGGCCCACCACCAGGATGGTGCCCTTGTAAAGCTTGAGCTTGACGGTGCCGTTGACGGTCTCTTGCGAGGCGTCGATCAGGCCTTGCAGCAGTTCGCGCTCCGGGCTGAACCAGTAGCCGTTGTAGATCATGCGGGCGTAACGCGGCATCAGGTCGTCCTTCAGCGCCAGGACTTCGCGGTCCAGGGTGATGGATTCGATGGCGCGGTGGCCGCTCAGCAGGATGGTGCCGCCAGGGGTTTCGTAGCAGCCGCGGCTCTTCATGCCGACGTAGCGGTTCTCGACCTTGTCGAGGCGGCCGATGCCGTGCTTGCCGCCGATTTCGTTCAGCTTGGTCAGCACCTGGGCGGGCGACATCTTCACGCCGTCGATGGCGACCACGTCACCCTTGGCGTAGGTCAGCTCGATCACCTGCGGCTTATTGGGCGCCTTCTCGGGCGACACCGTCAGGCGCCACATGTTGGCTTCGGGTTCGAAGTTCGGGTCCTCCAGCACGCCACCTTCGTAGCTGATGTGCAGCAGGTTGGCGTCCATCGAGTAAGGGGCGCCGCCCTTGCGCTTCTTGAAGTCGACCGGGATGCCGTGCTTGTCGGCGTAGGCCAGCAGCTTTTCGCGGCTCAGCAGGTCCCACTCGCGCCACGGTGCGATCACCTTCACGCCAGGCAGCAGGGCATAGGCGCCCAGTTCGAAACGAACCTGGTCGTTGCCCTTGCCGGTGGCGCCGTGCGAGATGGCATCGCCCTTGGTCTTCTTGGCGATCTCGATCAGGCGCTTGGCGATCAGCGGGCGGGCGATCGAGGTGCCCAGCAGGTATTCACCTTCGTACAGCGCGTTGGCGCGGAACATCGGGAACACGAAGTCGCGCACGAACTCTTCGCGCAGGTCTTCGATGAAGATGTTCTCGGGCTTGATGCCCATCTTCAGGGCCTTGGCGCGTGCGGGCTCGATCTCTTCACCCTGGCCGATGTCGGCGGTGAAGGTCACGACTTCGCAGCCGTACTCGTCTTGCAGCCACTTGAGGATGATGGACGTGTCCAGACCGCCGGAGTAGGCCAGCACGACTTTCTTGACTTGGGCAGCGGCTTTGGGCGCGACCACAGGGGCGGCAGCAGGCGTGGCGGCCACAGCGGCCTTCACCTTGGTGGCGGCAGGGGCCTTCACGGCCTTGGCGGTTTTGGACATGGTCTGATCGGTTGGAGAAGACGAAACCCAGGATTTTACGGCCCCGCGCTGCCCAAAACCTGCTGCCCTGCGCCGGAGCCTGGCCCAAACACGACGTCAAAGGGGCACGCAACTTTACAAAGCGCCCCCAGAGACCCTGTCAGCCATTTCAAAGTGGACACCGTTGAATGCCCAGGTGGCCCCTCGTGCCACCGCACAGGAGCCCCTCATGACCTCGTCTTCGTTCACCCCCGCCCTCGCCTCTCCGGGCTTGCGCCCCCTGCTGATGGGCCTGTGCGGCCTGATGACGGTTTCGGCGGCAGAGGCCGGGCCGCGCGTGGGCGAGGTGATCGGCCAGCCCGCCCCCCAAAGCGTCATCGTGCAGGCGCGGGTGCTGTCGTCCAGCCCGGTGGTGGCCGATGTGGCCGTGCCGCGCCAGGCCTGCTATGACGAGATGCAGCAGGTGCCCGGCCGCAGCGACGGTGCGGGCGCGCTGCTCGGTGCCATCGCCGGTGGGGCTGCAGGCAATGCCATCGGCAAGGGTGGCGGCCGCGCCCTGGCCACGGGCCTGGGCATCTTTGGCGGGGCGATCCTGGGTGACCACATCCAGAACGAAGGTCGCCAGCCCGAGGTGCGCACCGTGCGCCGATGCGAGCAGCAGACCGCCTACGAGCGCCGCGTCGTGGCCTACAACGTGGAATATGAATACGGGGGCCAGCGCTACAGCACCCAGACCACGCAGGCGCCCGGTGCCACCATCCCGCTGCAGGTGTCGGTGACCCCGGCCATGGTCAGCCCGCCGGTGGCCCAGGCGGCCTACCAGCCCAGCTACCCCACGCGCTACGACCCGGTCTACGCCCCCCCGCCTGCGCCAGTGGTGGTCACGCCCTATGCAGGGAGTTACGTGGCGCCCGTGCGCTATGTGCCCGGTGTGGTCTTTCGAGACGGCTGGTGGGGCTGGCCGCGTGAAGCGTTGGCGGAACAAGGTCATCACCGCCACCACCACCACGAGCGCTGAGCACAGGCGCTGGGCATTGGCGAACCCGCCCAGCCGGGCTCAACCCTCTCCGTACACCACCATGGCCTGGGCCTCGGGCATCAGGGCCTTGCAGCGCTGCAGCGCATCGTCGCTGGGGTAGACACGGGCGGTGTCACCCAGTTCGATCTCGCCCCGGGCCGTGAGCTCGCCTGAGCGGCGCTCCACCACCACCCTGATCGGAAGGCCCTGGAAGGTGTCGGGCTGATCCGGGTCTTTCGCGGGCACGCGGCGCGGCGGAAATTCCTTGAGCAGTTCGGCCACCGGGAGCTTGTCGCCGGGTGCCAGCAGTCGCAGGTAGCGGGCGTAACGGGCACGCGCCGTCGCCAGGCTCATCACCTGCTGCACGTTCAGGCGCAGGCCGCCCGAGAAGCGGTCATTCTGCACCTTGCCCGTGATCACGACCAATTCATCGTCCTTCAGCAGGTCCTTGTTGGCGTCCAGCGTTTCCTGGTTGGCCACGGCCTCGATCACCTCGCTCTTGTCATCCACCTTGAAGATGGCAACCCGGCCACGCGAGCCGTTGATCACGCGCAGTTCGCTGACGATACCGGCCACCACCTGCGGATCACGGCTGTCTTTCAGGTCGCCGATGCGCTGGCGAGCAAAGCGGCGGACCTCGCGCTCGGCCTCGTCAAACAGGTGGCCCGAGAGGTAGAAGCCGATGGCGGTCTTCTCCAGGCTCAGGCGCTCCTTCAGCGTCCACATCTCGGCCGGCACCAGGTCGGGCTCGTTGGTGGAGGCAGCGTGGCTGTCGCCAAAGTCGAACAGGCCGCCCTGGTCGGCATTGGCCACCAGGGTGTCGCCGTATTCGAAGGCCAGACCGACGCTGGCCAGCAGGCTGGCCCGATGGGGGTTGAGCGAGTCGAAGGCACCCGCCTTGATCAGGGCTTCGACCACGCGCTTGTTGACCTGCTTGCGATCGACCCGGGCGCAGAAATCGAAGAAGCTCTTGAAGGGGCCGTTTTCCTTGCGCTCGCGCACCAGGGCCTCGACCGCCCCCTGCCCCGTGCCCTTGACGGCACCGAGCGCATAGCAAATGGTCTTGTTGCCCGTGGGCACAAAGCGCCATTCACCCTGGTTCACATCCGGCGGGGTGAAGGTGATGCCGAAGTTCTGCGTGGCATCGTCGTGGAAGATCTTGAGCTTGTCCGTGTCATCACTCGACACGCTCATGTTCCCTGCGAAGAATTCGGCCGTGTAGTGGGCCTTCAACCAGGCCGTGTGATAGGCCAGCAGAGCGTAGGCGGCGGCGTGCGACTTGTTGAAGCCGTAGCCCGCGAACTTCTCCATCAAGTCGAAGATTTCGTTGGCCAGCGGGGCTTCGATCCCGTTCTTGGCGGCACCCTCGGCAAAGATGGCGCGGTGGTGCGCCATCTCTTCGACCTTCTTCTTGCCCATCGCGCGGCGCAGCAGGTCGGCGCCACCGAGCGAGTAGCCCCCCAGGCGCTGCGCCACCTGCATCACCTGCTCCTGGTAGACCATGATCCCGTAGGTCTCGGAGAGCACGGCCTCCATCAGCGGATGCGGGTAGGTGACCTCTTCCTTGCCATGCTTGCGCAGGCAGAAGGAGGGAATCAGGTCCATCGGGCCCGGTCGGTAGAGCGCCACGAGGGCGATGATGTCCTCGAAAAGGCTGGGCTTGGCGTCGCGCAGCATCCCCTGCATGCCGCGGGATTCAAGCTGGAACACGGCCACGGTCTTGCCCTCGGACAGCAGCCGGTAGGTGGCCGCGTCGTCCAGCGGGATCTTGGCGAAGTCGAAGTCCTTCTGATCCGGGTGCCGCGCGACGATGTAGTCCTTGGCCAGCTCCAGAATGGTCAGCGTGGCCAGGCCCAGGAAGTCGAACTTCACCAGGCCGATGGCCTCCACGTCGTCCTTGTCGTACTGGCTCACGGCCGAATCGCTGCCGGGCTGCTGGTAGAGCGGGCAGAAGTCGGTGATCTTGCCCGGGGCGATCAGCACGCCCCCCGCGTGCATGCCGATGTTGCGCACCATGCCCTCCACGCGCATGGCCAGCTCCAGCAGCGAGGCGACCTCTTCCTCGGCCTTCTCGCGCTCTTCCAGCTCGGGCGCCTCCTGGCGGGCGTAGATCACGCCAGGATCGGGCTTCTCCGGCACCTTGGCCAGGGTCACGCTCTTGCCGGGTGGCGCCGGGATCAGCTTGGCGATGCTGTCGACATGGCCATAGCCCATGCCGAGCACCCGGCCCACGTCGCGCAGCGCAGCCTTGGCGGCCATGGTGCCGAAGGTAGCGATCTGCGAGACGGCGTCACGGCCGTAGCGGTCCTTCACGTAGTCGATGACGCGGTCGCGGTTGCCCTGGCAGAAGTCGATGTCGAAGTCGGGCATCGAGACCCGCTCGGGGTTCAGGAAGCGCTCGAACAGCAGGTTGTATTTCAGCGGGTCGAGGTCGGTGATCTTCAGCGCATAGGCCACCAGCGAGCCGGCGCCCGAGCCCCGCCCCGGGCCCACCGGGCAGCCGTTGTTCTTGGCCCAGTTGATGAAGTCCTGCACGATCAGGAAGTAGCCGGGGAAGCCCATCTTCAGGATCGTGTTGATCTCGAAATCCAGGCGCTCGACGTAGAGTGGGCGCTGGGCGTTGCGCTCGTCTTCTTTCGGGAAGAGGTGCAGCAGGCGCTCTTCCAGGCCCTGGTGAGACAGCTCCCGGAAGAACTCGTCCATCGGCTGGGGCTCGCCGTTGGGCATGATGGGCGTGGGGAAATTCGGCAGCTGCGGCTTGCCCAGCACCAGCGTCAAGGCGCAGCGGCGCGCGATCGCCACGGTGTTGGCCAGGGCCGAGGGGATGTCTGCAAACAGGGCCTCCATCTCGGCCGTGGTCTTGAAATGCTGCTCGCGCGTGAAGCGTTTGATGCGCTTGGGGTTGCCCAGGGTCTCGCCTTCGGCAATGCAGGTGCGGGCCTCGTGGGCCTCGAAGTCATCGGGCTCCTGGAACTGGATGGGGTGGGTCGCCACCACGGGCAGCTTCAGGCGTGCGGCCAGGGGCACGGCGGCACGGATGTGGGCCTCGTTCGTCGGGTGGCCACCCCGTTGCAGCTCGATGTAGAGCCGGTTGGGGAACACCTCGGCCAGCTTGCGCGCCCAGGCTTCGGCCTTGGCCACGTCACCGTTGAGCAGCGATTGCCCGACGATGCCCAACTCCGCCCCGGTGAGGCAGATCAGGCCGTTGCTGTTGGCCGCCAGCGAATCCCAGTGCACCCAGGCGTGGCTGCGCTGACCTGGGGCCGTCCAGGCCTCGCCCAGCAGTTCGCACAGGCGCAGGTAACCGGCCTTGTTCTGGATCAGCAGCAGCAGGCGGGTCGGCCCCTTGGCGCCCTCTTCCGGCTCCAGCCACACGTCGGCCCCCAGGATGGGCTGCACGCCCTTCTTGCGCGCGGCCGAATACAGCTTGACCGCCCCGAACAGGTTGGACAGGTCGGTGACGGCCAGGGCGGGCTGGCCGTCCTTGGCCGCGGCCTTGACCAGGTCGTCGATGCGGACGGTGCCGTCGACGACGGAGAACTCGGAGTGGGCGCGAAGGTGAACAAAAGGCATCCCGAGATTGTAGGGACGGGGCTGCACCGCACCGGCGCCGGCTTGCGCCAGGTCATGTCCAGGCGCGCAAAACGGCCTGGAAAGGCCTGGTGCGCGACCTTTCGCAGGATCAAATCCATGACGGCATCAGGCTTTTTCTACAATGGCGCCATGTCTGCCGTGCTCAACATCTCTTCCTACCTCTTCGTCACCCTGGACGACACCGCCGCCCTGCGCGAGCATTTGCACGCCGAAGCGCTCGCGCGCGACCTCAAAGGCACGGTGTTGATCGCAGAAGAAGGCATCAACCTCTTCCTGGCCGGGCCGGCCGAGGCGGTGCGGGGATGGGTGGCGGTGCTGCGGGCCGACCCGCGTTTTGCGGCGATCGAGCCCAAGGAGAGCTGGTCGGCGACCGTGCCCTTCAAGAAGCTGCTGGTGAAGGTCAAGCGCGAGATCATCCGCATGAACCACCCCACCATCCGCCCCGATGCCGTGGGCAGCGAAGGCCGCGCCCCGGCGGTCGATCCCGGCGTGCTGCGGCAATGGCTCACCCAGGGCCATGACGACGAAGGCCGCCCCGTGGTCACCCTGGACACCCGCAACGCCTTCGAGGTCGACTACGGCACCTTCGAGGGCGCGGTCGACTGGCGCATCAGCAAGTTCAGCGAATTCCCCGAGGCCGTGCAGGCGCACAAGGCCGAGTTCGAAGGCAAGACCGTGGTGAGCTTCTGCACCGGCGGCATCCGCTGCGAGAAGGCCGCGCTCTACATGCAGGAGGCGGGCATCGAGCGCGTCTACCAGCTCGAAGGCGGCATCCTTAAGTACTTCGAGCTCACCGACGGCGCCCACTGGCACGGCGACTGTTTCGTCTTCGACGAACGCGAGGCCCTGGCCGCCAACCTGCAGCCGGGCGGCAAGGCGAACTGAGCCTCAGTCGGCGTGACTGGCCGATTGACTGGTCGATTGACTGGCCAGGGCCAGCATGCCCCTGTAAGGCAGCAGGTTGGTGTGCACCACCGTGTCGATGGGTTCGGCAAAACCATCCTGCATCCAGCGGGCGGCCAGCAGCACGTTCAGGCCGATCATGCCGTCGGCCAGCAGATCGAGGTTGACCTTGCCCTGGTCGGCCTCTGGCACCAGCCGGTGCAGGTGCATGCGCAACATCGCCGAGTAATCGCGCGCCGTGGCGCCGCTCATGGCGGCCACCTCGTGGTTGACCCCCAGTGAATCGACCAGCATGATCCGACCACGGCGAGGGTCGTCGCGGATGAAAGCCAGAAAGACCCGCATCGCAGGCTCCAGCATGCCCAGTGGCGTGGGCTCGGCCTGGGCCAGGGCAGACAGGGTCCGTTGCATCAGCTGTTCGCGCAGGGCCCCGTAGGCCGCCAGGTAGAGCTGCGGCAGGGTCTTGAAGGATTCGTAGAAGTAGCGCTCCGTGAGGTGCGCGGCCACGCACACCTCGCGCACCGTCGTGGCGTGAAAGCCCTTGGTGCCAAAGACCTCGATGGCGCCCTCGATCAGCTTTTCGCGGCGCTGGCGCTGGCGCTCTTCGGGCAGCACGCCACCATAACGGCGCTTGGCCGTGGGCGCGGGGATGAGGGGGGATTGATCGGCAGTGTCCATAGGGTTGTCTATATTGACATGAACCATTGTCAAAGTTATTCTGACAATGATCCTTGTCAAAAATCAAACCCACCACAGGATGTTCCCCAGATGAAACCGCAGGACTTCAAACAGCCCGCCGCCAGCGCCGCCGTCCCGGTGGCGCGGCACCGGGTCATCGTGGTGGGCACGGGGTTTTCGGGCCTGTGCATGGGCGTGAAGCTGCGCGAACAGGGCGAAGACGACTTCGTGCTGCTGGAGCGCGCCGACGAGGTGGGCGGCACCTGGCGCGACAACACCTACCCCGGCTGCGGCTGCGACGTGCCATCGCACCTGTATTCCTTCAGTTTTGCACCCAACCCGAACTGGTCGCGCATGTTCGCACCCCAGCCGGAAATCTTTGCCTACCTCAAGCGGGTGGCCGAGCAGTTCGACCTGCTGCGCCACATCCGCTTCCGCACCAAGCTGGTCGGCGCCCGCTATGACGACGCCCGCCAGCTCTGGGTGGTGACCGCCGAAGACGGCCGCGTCTTCGAGGCCCAGGTGCTGGTGTCGGGCATGGGTGGGCTGAGCAACCCCATGATCCCCGACCTGCCGGGCCTGGGCACCTTTCAGGGCGAGGTCTTTCACTCGGCCACCTGGCAGCACGGCTACGACCTGGTCGGCAAGCGCGTGGCCGTGATCGGCAGTGGTGCCAGCGCCATCCAGTTCGTGCCCGCCATCGCACCCCTGGTCGACAGGCTGTATTACCACCAGCGCACACCCGCCTGGGTGGTGCCCAAGGAAGACCGGCCGCTCAAGCCCGAAGAGCGTGCCGACTTTGCCGCCAACCCCTGGCGTCAGCGCATCGAACGCATCAAGCTCTACTGGACGCTGGAGGTGCGCTTCCTGGCCTTCAAGTTCAAACCGGAGTGGATGGGCCTGGTGGCCAAGGTGGCCAAGCACAAGATCCGCCAGGCCATCAAGGACCCGGCCCTGCAGGCCAAGGTCACGCCCGACTACACCCCGGGCTGCAAGCGCCTGCTGATCTCCAACGATTACTACCCTGCCCTGGCGCGCACCAACGTCGAGGTCGTCACCGAAGGCATCGCCGCCATCACACCCACCGGCGTGCGCACCCACGATGGCCAGACCCGCGAGGTCGACGCCATCATCTTCGGCACCGGCTTCAAGGTGCAGGACCCGATCCCGGCGCGCACGGTGTTCGGCAAAGGTGGGATCGACCTGGCCGACGCCTGGAAATCGGGCCCTGAAGCCTACCTGGGCGTGGCCGTGGCGGGCTTCCCCAACTTCTTCATGCTGATGGGGCCCAACACCGGCCTGGGGCACAACTCCATGGTCTTCATGATCGAGTCGCAGGCCCACTACATCACCCGGGCCATCCAGACCATGAAGCAGGAACGCATCCAGGCGCTCGAGGTCCAGGCCCAGGCGCAGACCGCCTTCGTCGAAGGCGTGCAGAAAGCGCTGCGCCAGACCGTGTGGCAATCGGGCTGCAAGAGCTGGTACCTCAACGAACAGGGTCGCAACACCACGCTGTGGCCGGGCTTCACCTTCGCCTATCGGCTCAAGACCCGCCGCTTCTCCACCAAGCCCTACAAAGTGACCACCGCATGAGCATCCAGGCCGTCATCACCAACCTCTTTCTGCGCTGGAAGTTCAAGCGCGGTGGCCGCGGCCCGCTGGACGTGGCCAAGGCCCGGTACACGGTCAGCAAGATGGCCAGGTCCTATCCGCCCCCACCCGCGTCCATCACCCACACGCCGGTGGCCGCCCAGCCTGACGCGGGCCTGTGTCCGGCCGAATGGCTGAGCGTGGCCCAGCCCCGGCGCACCGTGGTCTATTTCCACGGCGGCGGCTACTTCTTCTGCGGGCTCGACACCCACCGCCCCACCTGCGCCTACCTGGCCCGCACGGCCGAAGCGCGCGTGCTCTCGGTCGACTACCGCATGGCGCCCGAACACGTTTTCCCCGCCGCGGTCGACGACGCCCTGGCATGGTGGAAAGCATTGCTGAGCCAGGGCACCTCCCCGGCCGACGTGGTCTTTTCCGGTGATTCAGCCGGCGGCGGACTGGCCCTCGCCACCCTGTTGGCCGCACGCGACCAGGGCCTGCCCCTGCCCGCCGGCGCCGTGCTGTTTTCGCCCTGGACCGACCTGTCCTGCTCGGGCGAAACCATGCGCACCCTGGCCGACGCGGACGTCATGTTCAACCCCGAGTCGCTGCCCGAGGCGGCAGCGCTCTACCTTGCCGGGGCACCGGCCCAAACCCCGCTGGCCTCGCCCGTGTTCGCCGACCTGAAGGGCCTGCCTCCGCTGATGATCCACGCCAGCCGGCACGAGATCCTGCTGTCGGACTCGACCCGCGTGCACAACAAGGCCCAGGCAGCAGGCGTCCGGAGCGAACTGCACCTCAAGGCCAGGATGCCCCATGTGTGGCCCACGATGCTGATGCTGCCCGAAGCCCGCAAGACCCTCACCGAGTGCGGCGACTGGATCGCCCGCACGACCGCCCAGGCCCAACGGGCCTGACACCCGCCACCTTCGGCCTCGCCCCCCTCCCGCCCACCATGAAATCCTTCCAGAACAAGGTTGCCGCCATCACTGGCGCCGCCTCCGGCATGGGCCGCACCCTGTCCATCGAACTGGCCAAGCGGGGCTGCCACCTCGCCCTAAGCGATGTGAACGAAGCCGAACTGGCCAAGACCGCCCAGTTGGCGGGTGCCCACGGCGTGCGCGTCACGCTCACCCGGCTCGATGTGGCCCACCGCCAGGCCGTGTTCGCCTGGGCCGACCAGGTGGTGCGGGACCACGGTCAGGTCAACCTCATTTTCAACAACGCCGGGGTTTCGCTCACGGTGCCGGTAGAGCACGCCCAGATCGCCGACTTCGAATGGATCATGGGCATCAACTTCTGGGGCGTGGTGCACGGCACCCAGGCCTTCCTGCCCCACCTCAAGGCCTCGGGCGACGGTCACGTGGTCAACACCTCCAGCCTGTTCGGGCTGATGGCCATCCCCAGCCAGGGCACCTACAACGCCAGCAAGTTTGCCGTGCGCGGCTACACCGAGGCCCTGCGTATGGAGCTGGAACTCGAAGGCGCGCCCGTCAGCGCGACCTGCGTGCACCCGGGCGGCATTGCCACCAACATCGCCATGGCGGGCAAGATCGATCCGAGCATGGAGAAGGTCACAGGCGCCAGCATCGAGCGGCAGAAGCGCCGCGCCAACAAGATGATCAGCACCACCACGGCCGAATCGGCCGCACAGCAGATCCTGGCCGCCGTGGAGAAGAACGCCCGCCGCGTGCTGGTGGGGCCCGACGCCAAATTTCTGGACAAGGTCGTGCGCGTTTTGGCAAGTTGGTATCAACCCCTGGTGGTCAGGCAGATGCGGAAAATGAACAGGCCGCAAACGGAGGCCCGAAGCGCGGCATGATGCGCGCATGAAGTGGTTCAAACGCCTGTGGTGGATCGCCGTGTGCCTCGGCGCGGGCCTGGCCATGGCCGTCTGGGCGACCTGGGAGCCCGACCGCCAGTTGGGCCAGCTCGTTGCCCGCTGGGCCAAACCGCCCTCCACCTTCGTCGAGCTCGATGGCATGCAGGTGCACGTGCGCGACACGGGTCCGCGCGACGACCCCACCCCGCTGGTCCTGCTGCACGGCATGGCCTCCAGCCTGCACACCTTCGAAGGCTGGCAGCGTGCACTCGACACCGAGCGCCGCGTCATCACCGTCGACCTGCCCGGCTTTGGCCTCACCGGCCCCAGCCCACAGGGCGACTACCGCATCGACGCCTACACCCGCTTCGTGCTGCGCCTGCTCGACAACCTGGGCGTCAAACGCGTGAGCCTGGGCGGCAACGCCCTGGGGGGCGAAATCGCCTGGCAAACCGCGGTGCTGGCGCCCGACCGGGTCGACCAGCTCATCCTCATCGATGCCGATGGCTACGAGCCCTCGGTGCTGTCCATGCCCATGGCCTTCCGCGTGGCCAGCATGCGGGGCTTCCGTTGGGCGTCGGAGCGCGTGCTGCCCAAGCCCGTGGTGGCCTCCAGCGTGCGCAATGTGTTTGGCGACCCGGCCAAGGTCACGCCCGAGGTGGTGAACCGCTACTTCGAGATGGCACTGCGTGCCGGCAACCGCCGGGCGCTTTTCCAGCGCATGGACCAGGCCCAGTTCGGCGCCTCGGCACCGTTGATCAAGCGCGTGCACCAGCCCACGCTGGTGATGTGGGGCGCCAAGGACGAGATGATCTCGCCCGAACTGGGCGAGCTGTTCTGCCGGGACATCCCGGTCTGCCGCCTGCACACTTTCGAGGGCCTGGGCCACCTGCCGCAGGAAGAAGACCCCGCCGCCACGCTGGCCGTGCTCAAGGACTTCCTCCATCCCGTGCGCAAAACAAAGGCCCCGCAGCCCTGATCGGACCGCGGAGCCCTGCTGATACAGGCGGCGTGCGCCGTGGCTTCAGCCCTTGACTCAGCCCTTGACTCAGCCCTTGAACCAGCCAGCCTGCTTCACCACCGAAGCCACCAGCTTGTCCAGCGCCTGGTCGAGCGCCGGGGTCTTGAGCGCCGAAGGCTCGCCCAGGTGCTGAGGCGCCGACGGCAAGGCCAGCTGCTCGGGCACCACCACCATCGCAAAATTGGTGCTCAGGAAGGTGCGCACGATGGGCAGGGCACGGATGCCACCCAGCGCGCCCGGCGAAGCCGCCAGCAGGCCGGCCGGTTTCCCCGCCGTGACCGCCTTGCCATCGGGCTTGTCGCCATCGGCGGGCACGACCGAGAGCCAGTCGAACGCATTGACGAACAGCGGCGTGGGCAGGGCGTTGTACTCGGGGTTGCTCAGCAACAGGCCGTCGTGGCTGGCGAACAGGTCACGCAGTGCCAGCGCCCCGGCCGGGAAGCCTTGGGCGGCCAGCAGGTCGGCGTCGAACACCGGCAGGGCCAGGGCACGCAGGTCGACGACGGTCACCTCGGCGCCCAGGGCGCGGGCCTTGGCTGCGGCCACCTCGACGAGTTGCTGGTTGATGGAACCTTCACGGACGCTGCCACTGATGGCGAGCAGGCGAACAGGGGTGCTCATGCCTGGGGCTCCTCAGGCGCTGAAACGGGCAGTGACGGAGGCCACACGCTCGCCGAACAGGCGAGCGGTTTCCAGGTCGCCAGGCAGCATCTCGTCGGCACTGGCGTCGGAAGGGGTCGAGGCCATGGCGCCGCTGAAAGAGGCCACGTAGTTCACGTCATTGCGGGTGGCGGCCTTGCTGTTGCTCGGCATGATGCCGGTGCCCACCCAGATCATGCTGTGCTGCTGCGACAGGGTGAACAGGTAGTGCAGGGTGGAGAGCTTGTCGCCGTTCATCGAGGCCGAGTTGGTGAAGCCCGCGGCGATCTTGTCCTTCCATTGCTGGGTGAACCAGGGCTTGGAAGACGCGTCGATGAACTTCTTGTACTGCCAGGGCACGCTGCCCATGTAGGTCGGAGCGCCAAAAATGATGGCGTCTGCGGCGTTCAGGGTCTCCCAGCCGCCTTCGGGCAGGTTGCCTTCGCCGTCGACGGCCAGCAGCGTGGCCGCGGCGCCCTGGGCCACCGACTCGGCCATCTTCCGGGTGTGGCCGTAACCGCTGAAATAGACCACAACGATCTTCTTGCTCATGTTCGTTCCTTTCAAGCCGTGAAACCGGCAGAGTGTGAGGGGATCAAAAAAGTCACATCACCCGAGGGGCAATCGGTCATAAAACCGCTAACCTCGGGCCATGTTCAGTTATCGACACGGCTTCCACGCGGGCAACCACGCCGATGTGCTCAAACACATGGTGCTGGTGCAGTTGCTTGAGCACCTGCTGCAAAAAGACAAACCATTCTGGGTGGTGGACACCCACGCCGGCGGCGGCCTCTACGACCTCACCAGCAACTACGCCACCAAAAGCGGTGAATCCGAGTCCGGCATCCTGAGCCTGTGGCCGATGCGCAAGGACCGCTCCATCCCCGAAGCCGTGCGCGGTCTGCTCAAGCAGGTCGCCACCGTCAACGGCCAGGGCGACGAGCTCAAGTGGTACCCGGGCTCGCCCCAGATCGCCGCGCAGATGCTGCGCGAAGGCGACCACCTGCGCCTGTTCGAGCTGCACCCCACGGAGATCAAGCTGCTGGAGCAGCACTTCGCCTCGGTCAAGCGGGGCGTGAGCGTGGCCCACCAGGACGGCTTCTCGACCCTGCGTGCCATCCTGCCACCGCCGCCACGCCGTGGTCTGATTCACATCGACCCGCCTTACGAGAGCAAGGACGACTACCGCCGTGTGGTGCAGACCCTGAAGGACGCGGCGCCCAAGTTCTCGAGCGGCACCTACGCCATCTGGTATCCCGAGGTGGCCCGCCGCGAAGCGCAGCAGCTGCCCGGCCAGCTCAAGCGCATGGCGGCCGAACTGCCCAAGACCGACTGGCTGCACGCCACGCTGCGCGTCAAGGGCGCCGAACGTGACGGCATGGGCCTTTTTGGCAGCGGCATGTTCGTGATCAACCCGCCCTACACCCTGTACGACAAGCTCGCCGAAGCACTGCCCTGGCTGGTCGAAACCATTGGCCAGGACGAGCACGCTGCCTACACGCTGGAAGCGCAGCAGAACTGAGGTCAAGGCCAGGGCGATCATGGCGAGTGGGGCCTTCAGGCGGCCAGGTCGAACACCAGGACCTCGGCCTGGCGCCCCTGCCCGATCTGCAAGCGCGACTCGCCCTCGAACTTCAGGGCATCGCCCGCTTTCAGGGCCTGGCCATTGACCACCACCTCGCCCAGGGCCACGTGCACATAGGCCTTGCGTGCGGGGTTCAGCGCCAGTTCGGCCCCCTCATCCCCATCAAAAAGGCCCACGCTGAGCGTGGCGTCGGCGTGGAGGGTCACCGAGTCCTCGCGGCCATCCGGCGAAGCCACCACACGCAAGCGCCCCCGCTTGTCGGCGGCCGAGAAGTGCTTTTGCTCATAGCTGGGCTTGATGCCGCGCACCGTGGGCTCGATCCAGATCTGCAGCAGGTGCGTCGAGCCCTGCGCGGCATCGTTGAACTCGCTGTGCAAAATCCCCTGGCCCGCGCTCATGCGCTGCACGTCACCCGGCAGGATGCTGGCGCCATTGCCCAGGCTGTCCTTGTGGGCCAGCGAGCCCTGCAGCACATAGGTCACGATCTCCATGTCGCGGTGTCCGTGCATGCCAAAACCCCGGCCGGCGGCGATGACATCGTCGTTGATCACGCGCAGCGGGCCGAATCCCATGTGTTGCACATCGTGATAGTCGGCAAACGAGAAGCTGTGGAAGCTCTGCAGCCAGCCATGGTCGGCAAATCCTCGTTGGTCGGATGGGCGCAGGGTCAGCATGAAGGGCTCCTCGGTGTCGGGCCAGCAAACAGCGCTGGCGGTGAATGGACTGTAGGTCGCCGCCCCGCCACCGAGGCTGCGGCCCACTGATGGCATCATTCAAAGTAATTGAACGCATCAAGCCCAACCCTGCCCCGCCATGACCGATCGCCGCCATGCCCTCACCCCGGACGCCCTGAGCATGGTCGACACCATCGCCCGCACCGGCAGCTTTGCCGCCGCGGCACGCGAACTGGGCAAGGTTCCCTCGGCCCTGACTTACAGCGTGCGCCAGCTGGAAGACGCCCTCGACGTGCTGCTCTTTGACCGCCGCAGCCGCCAGGCCCGGCTCACCGCCGCTGGCGAAGAGTTGCTCCGGGAGGGCCGCCTGCTGCTGCAGCAGATGGACGCCGTGGCCAACCGGGTGCAGCGCGTGGCCTCGGGCTGGGAGGCCGAACTCACCCTGGCGCTGGACAAGGCCCTGGCCCCCGAGCCCATCTTCGATCTGATCGAGGCCTTCTACAGCCTCAAGCCGCCCACACGGCTGCGCATCCGCAGCGAGGTGCTGGCGGGCACCTGGGAGGCGCTCGCCTCCGGTCAGGCCGACCTGGCCATCGGCGTGCCGGTGGCTTT
>NZ_JAIZVX010000107.1 GCF_021768455.1 Aquabacterium sp.
GTGGACAGGCCGGCCCGGGCTTGCAAGCGCATCGGTCTTTCCTGTGGGTGCCCGCGATTCTCCCCTCTTTATGGGGGTTGTTTGTGGGGTGGGCCCCCCGATCGGTGGGGCGGGGCGGTTACGATGCCAGCATTGGAACCCGCCCTGTTGCATGGGCCCTGGCATGAAGTTGTTGCTGATCGATGACCACGCGCTGTTTCGCGATGGCCTCACCCTCCTGATGACCCTCCGCTTGCGCCTGCCCGGTGAAAGCCTGGAGGTGCTTCAGGCCGGCAACCTGGGCGAGGCCGCGGCGGTGCTGGCGTTGCACCCGGACGTGTCGCTGGCCCTGCTGGACCTGGGCCTGCCCGATCACCAGGGGCTGGGCACGCTCCATCTCTGGCGCGAACTGGCCCCCCACGTGCCGGTGGTGGTGCTCTCGGCCGACGACCGGCCCGACACCATCATTTCGGCCATTGACGCCGGGGCCTCGGGCTTCATCCCCAAGACCGTGCACACCGCTGTGATGCAGGAGGCCATCAGCCGCGTGCTGGCCGGTGGCGTGTACCTGCCGGCCCTGCCTTGCGCCCATGGCGCCGAGGCGGGCCACTGGCTGGACGACCCGCTGGATGGCGAAGAAGCGCTCGATGGCATGGGGTTTTCAGACCGACAGGTCGATGTGCTGCGCCTGCTCATCGAGGGCAAGGCCAACAAGGAAATCTGCCGCTTGCTGAACCTGTCGGAGTCGACGGTGAAGACCCACCTGGGCGCGATCTTCCGCAAGCTCAAGGTCAACAGCCGCACCCAGGCGGTGGTGGCCATCGCCAAGGCCGGTGTCAGCCTCAAGCCTGCGCTCTGAGCCCTTGTGACGACCATGTGCCCGCGGCGTCGGCCAAACGGTGGATGGTGCGGGCGGCGCGCCCTTGTTAAGCTCGCCAGCAGTAAACGCTGTCATCACGTTTCGGTGCGGGCCATGGTCTTCTGGATCATGGCCCGCAGTTTTTGGGCCCTGAAGGGCTTGTGCAGCACGGGCAGGGCGCTCTGGGCGAGCTGGGTCAGCTGCTCGGGCGAGGTGTCGCCGGAAATGATCAGCGCGGGCAGCGTGGGCTGCCGCGCCCGCAGGTGCTGCACCACGTCGCGGCCGGTGCCGTCGGGCAGGCGGTGATCGGAGATCAGGAGGTCCCAGGGCTGCGCGGGCAGGTCCCGCACCCAGGCCAGGCTGGGACCGGCACTCACGCGCATGCCCCAGCCTTCCAGCAGGTGCCGCAGCGATTCGCGGATGGCCTGCTCGTCTTCCACCAGCAGCACGGCGCCGTTCAGGGGGGCCTCGGTCTGCGCGGCATCGGGTTCGGCCAGAGGTCGATCGGCCATGGCGTGCGCAGCATGGGGCGGGGCGATCGGCGGTCGGCCGGGGGCCGGCCGGGAGGCTTCATCGTTGGCACGGGGCACCCACAGGCTGAAGCAGGTGCCCCGTCCGGGCACCGAGCGCAGGCTGATCTCGTGGCCCAGCAGGCGCACGGCGCGCTGCACGATGGCCAGGCCCAGCCCCAGGCCCTGGCGGCGGTCGCGGCCCGGGTTGCCCAGCTGCACAAATTCTTCAAAGATGCGGCCCTGGTCGCTCAAGGGGATGCCCCGTCCCGTGTCCCAGACCTGCACCAGCCAGTGGGTGGCGCGGGGCCGCACCGTGACCCGTACTCCGCCGCGCTGGGTGTGGGTCACGGCATTGCCCACCAGGTTGCGCAGCACCTGTTCGAGCAGCACCGGGTCGGTCCAGGCCGTGGCGTCGCCGCAGCGCACCTTGAGGCTCAGGCCCTTGTGGCGGGCCGATTCGGCCTCGTGGCTGGTGATCGAAGCCAGCAGGCTGCTCAGGCGCACGCGCTGGGGGTGCACTTCCACCGTGCCCGAGTCCAGGCGGGAGAGGTCCAGCAGGCCCTTGAGCAGGCTTTCCATCGACACCACCGCGTGGGTGAGGCGCTCGGCCAGTTCGAGGGCGGCCGGGTCCTGGAGGCGGTCGCGCAGCAGGTCGGTCAGCAGCCCGATGGCGGCCACGGGCTGGCGCAGGTCGTGGCTGGCGGCGGCCAGGAAGCGGCTCTTGGCGGCGTTGGCCGAGGCCAGTTCGCGGGTGCGTTCCGCCACCTTGAGTTCGAGGTTGGCGTTGAGCTGCTCGATGTCGTTGAAGGCAGCGACCACCCGTCCCAGCACCACGATGGAGAAGGCCGGCAGGGCCATGGGGATGGCCCAGGGCATCCAGTAGCCGACCGTGACGTCGCCCACCACCCGGATCAGCAGGAAGTCGTGCAGGCCCGCCGTCAGCACCGAGCCGACGCCCAGGGCCACGCCCAGCAGTGGCGCCTGGCGCAGACCGTTGTGCCGGTTCAGCAGCACCCACATCGAGGGCAGCAGCAGGCCGATCAGCACCGGTTGCAGCGTCCCGCGCACCTCCTGCAGCAGCGGGTCGGTGTGCAGGCCGGCCAGGCCGATCAGGGGGAAGGTGATCAGCACGGCCCAGAGCAGGCGCGAAAACCAGCGCATCGGCCGCTGGGTGAAGGCCATGGCGAACCAGCCTTGCACGCAGGCGGTGCTCACGTGGGCCACCAGGTGCAGCCAGGAGTAGACACCGGGAGGGAAGCCCACGTCGTCGGTGACGAAGTAGCAGAGGTTGCGGGCCGAGGCGATCAGGTAGAGCAGGCCAAAGAGGCCGGCCGTGGCCTCCTGGCGACGTTGCCACCACAGCGTGACCACAAAGAGCGAGAAGGTCAGACAGACGATGTTGAGCACCACCGGGGTGACCTGGGTGAGCCCGTTCAGGCGCAGGAAGCCGCCTTGCAGGTCGGCTCGCGGGGCCAGCACCGGGGCCGACAGGCCGCCCTGCAGCACGCTGTGCACCTCGATGTCGAGCTGGTTGAGGCCCGGCCTGAGCAGGCCGCCGGGCAGGTCGATCAGGGCGGGGGCGGGATCTCCCAGCCAGTCGGGGCGCACCAGGGTGCTGTGCAGCAGGTGGCCGTTGAGTCTGAGGGTGTGGGCGTGGCTGAGGCGGTCGATGCGCAGGGACCAGGGGCGGCGATCGGCGTCGGCCACGGCGGCGGCGTCGAGCTCGAAGGTGCTGAGGTAGCGGCCCTGGCCGTGTTGGGGCAGCTTGTCGGGCTTCCAGCTGTGCGGCAGGGTGACCTCGCGCCGCAGGGGGGCGCCATCGGGTGGGGCGGCCACCAGGGTGTGCCCGAGCCAGCGCACCCCCGGGGCCGAGTCAGGGGCCTGGGTCCAGAGCGATCCGGCCCAAAGCAGGACCATGACCAGGACGCACATCAGCCACCAGCGGCTCAACAGGCTCAAGATCGGGTGAAGGGGCAGGGCGGTGGCGGGCAATCAGGGGGCTCCAGGCGGCAAGGTGGCGTTGAGGGCGTCGGCAGGGGCCCCATTGTGCGCAAGCCCCGAGATAAGCGGCCTTTTTCCGCGTTCATGGGCGCTCTCGGCATGGCTTTTGCTGCAAAGATGAAACGACCTTGTTGCCATGCAGGAGGGCAGACATGAGCCAGTGCACCGACCTCGTCCCTGTGGACCACGATGGGTTCAAGGGGCGCATCCCGATCGCCCACATGCGGGCGCTCTACCGGCTCGACGAGGTGGAAAAGCGCCTCGGCAAGCTGCCCCCGCGCGAACACGAAAGCCTGCGGGCCACCTACGAGCGCATGCTCGAAAAAGGCGCCGAGCGCTTCCAGGTCAAGCCCGCGGGCCTGCCGGCCATGGCCCATCTCTACGACGAGCTGCCCAATTTCCACGAGGTGCTCGACGACCTGCGCCGCCAGCTCGCCCTGTGCAGCGACAGCCGCGACGCCCTCGAGATCACGCCCATGCTGTTGCTGGGCCCGCCGGGGGTGGGCAAGACGCACTTCGCCCGCGAGGTGGCGCAACTGCTGGGCACGGGCCTGGGGTTCGTCTCCATGAGTTCGCTGACGGCGGGCTGGGTGCTCTCGGGCTCTTCCAGTCAGTGGAAGGGCGCGCGGCCGGGCAAGGTCTTCGAGACCCTCGTCGATGGCCAGTACGCCAACCCCGTGATGGTGGTGGACGAGATCGACAAGACCGGCGGCGAACACACCTACGACCCGCTGGGCTCGCTCTACAGCCTGCTGGAGCACGACACCGCCGGCAGCTTCACCGACGAGTTCGCCGAGGTGCCTGTCGACGCCAGCCAGGTGATCTGGGTGGCCACGGCCAACGACGCGCGCAGCATCCCCGATCCCATCCTGAACCGCATGAACGTGTTCGAGATCGAGGCGCCCGACGAGGCCGCGGCGCGCCAGATCGCGGCCAAGCTCTACCGCGGCATCCGCGCCGACCATGGCTGGGGCCAGCGCTTCGAGCCCGAACTGGGCGACGCCACCCTGGCCGCGCTGGCCACCCTGGCCCCGCGCGAGATGCGCCGTGCGCTCATGACCGGCTTTGGCAACGCCAAGCTCGATGGCCGCGACCGCATCGAGCCGCGCGACCTGCCCGAGCAGGGCCCTCGCCGCGCACCCATCGGCTTCACCCATTGAGGCCTGTGGCGGGCGGGCACTGGGCTACCATGGGCCCATGCCCGCCAGTCTTGACGGCCAGCTTGTGGTGGCCATTTCCTCCCGCGCCCTCTTCGATTTCGAAGAGGAGAACCGCGTTTTCGAAGGCGCTGACGACCGCGCCTACATGCGCCTGCAACAGGAGCGCCTGGACGCCCCTGCGCGCCCGGGTGTGGCCTTCTCGCTGGTGCGCAAGCTGCTCGCCTTCAACACGCCCGAGGCGGCCCGCGTCGAGGTCGTGATCCTCTCGCGCAACGACCCGGTCACGGGCATGCGGGTGTTCCGTTCCGCCAGGCACCATGGCCTGCCCATCGAGCGCGGCGTGTTCACCCGGGGCGAGTCACCCTGGCGTTACCTGCGCCCGCTGCAGGCCAACCTGTTCCTCTCGGCCAACGAGGCCGATGTGCGTTCGGCGCTGGCGACCGGCGTGCCCGCAGCCCGGGTCCTGCCGCACGCGGCCCGCGCCGGTGAAGCCCACCCGCACGAGGTGCGCATTGCCTTCGACGGCGATGCCGTGCTGTTTTCCGACGAGGCCGAGCAGGTCTTTCAACAAGGTGGGCTCGATGCCTTCCAGCGCCACGAGGTCGAGCGCGCGGCCACGCCCCTGCCCGACGGGCCCTTCAAGCCCCTGCTGGTCGCCCTGCAGGCCTTGCAGCAGTCCCGTGCCGAGGCGGGCCAGGCCGGCATGCGTGTGCGCACCGCCCTGGTCACCGCGCGGGGTGCACCGGCGCACGAGCGGGCCTTGCGCACCCTCATGCAATGGGGCATCGAGGTCGACGAGGCCATGTTCCTGGGCGGCCTGCCCAAGGGCACCTTCCTGCGCGAGTTCGAGCCCGATTTCTTCTTTGACGACCAGACCGGTCACGTCGACAACGCCGCGCCCCATGTGCCCTCGGGCCATGTCTCGGCCGGCGTGCGCAACCAGGAGCCCTGAGCATGTGCCCACCCGATGACGACCTTGGCGCCTTCTTCGCCCTGCCTCCCTTCAAGGCCGAGGAGGCCCTGGTCAAGCTGCGGCGCGACCTGCGTGAGCTGCGCACCCTGAGCGAAAAGGGCACCGGCACGGTCCTGCGCTGGGAGTGGCAGGGCCTGCCCGCCATCGAACTGCAGCCCGCAGCCGACGGCAAGGGCATCCAGGCCGGTGTGGTGAAGGTGCCTTCGTCGCGCGCGCAGTGGCAGCGCAGCACCCTGGCATCGAGCGGCGACGTGCGCCGCTGGCTCGACGACCTGAAGCGCGCCCTCAAGCGCTGGGGTGACGAAGACTGAGGGTGGCGGCGCCTCCGCCCCCCATCAGCCGCGCTTCATCTTGACCTTGAACAGCTCGCTGATGCCCACCTCGCGCGGGCCGGGGATGAGCTCGAAGGCCTCGCCGGCGGCGATGCTGCCGCCGGTGCGCACCGAGAGGTAATAGCCGCAGTAGCCCGACTGGGACATGAGCTTGACCGCCTGCGGGAAGCCCATCACGTGAGCGAACTTGTAGCAGGGCTGGCGCGGCTCGCTGATGGCCAGGGTGCAATCCGGAAAGCGCAGCACATCGCCGATGAAGGCCTCGCCCTCCAGCAGGCCACTGAGCGTGAGGTTCTCGCCCAGCATGCCGTGCGGCAGGGCCTCGTCCCAGGCCTGCTGGCCGGCCTGCCCCCGCACGGTCTGCCAGAAGGCGTAGTGCTCGTGGGGGTAGGCGTAAACGGCCTTGCTCAGGCCGCCGTGCACGGTGGGGTCGGCCTGCTCATCGCCCTCCAGGCCCAGGGCGCGGACCGCGATGCGCGTGGGCGCGCTCAGGCTGCTGACACTGCGTTTGCCGATGGCGGTGGCAATGCGCCGGCCATCGATCTCCACGGTCTGGATGGCGGCGGTGTTGACGGAAAGCAGGCGGCGTTCGGCGGGCATGAGGGGCTCCGGGTGGTGGGGCAGGCCGTAAGCATACGCGGGGCTTCAGCGCCAGGCGCTGACCTGGGTGGCCATGGCCTTGAAGCCCAGCACACAGGGCTGACCCGGTGCCCAGCCCATCTGCTCGATGGCCTTGCGGGTGAGCATGGCCCAGACCTGGGGGCCGGGCGCGGCCTGCGCCCCGGTGGCGCCATCGAGGCCCTGTGCGCGGTCCAGGGTCACGGTCACGGCGCCATAGGTGCCATGGTGGCCGCCCGCCAGCATGACCTGGTGGATGCGTCCGCGCAGGTGGTTGCTGACACTGGTGTCTTCAGGCGGATGGCGGTGCAGGCTGATGTCGCGGGCGCGCACCTTCAGGCGCACGGTGCCGCCCACCGGGTGCAGGGTGGCGGGCACGGTCACGCGCTGCCCGGCCACGTCCACCTCGCTGAGCAACCATGCGATGTCGTGGCGCTTGACCTCGCCTTCCAGCACACAGCCTGCGTGCGGCCCTTCCAGGAAAGTGGAGAGGGACACGTCCGACAGGATGTGGGCCGTGGGCCCGGCGCTGGCCATGCGGCCCTCGTGCAGGATCACGGTCTCGTCCGCCAGTCGGATCACTTCGTTCATGCGCGGGCTGACCAGCACCACCGGCAGGCGGCAGCGCCGGGGCAGCTCGGCCAGCAGGTCGAGCAGGGGCTCGCGGTCGGCCTCGGGGACGAGGCCCAGCGGGTCGTCGAGCAGCAGGGCGTTGGGCGAGGCCAGCAGGGCGCGGCCCAGCACCACCTTCAGTCGCTGCGTGGGCGTGAGCCGCTCCGGGCGGTGGTGCAACTGGGTGCCCAGGTCCAGCCAGGCCACGACCTCGTCCATCGCGGCGCTGCGCGAGGCGCGGCCCCAGCCGAAGACGCGCGGGCCACCTCGGCCATACAGCAGGTTGCCCCGCACATCGAGGTGGGGGAAGAGGTGGCCATGGGCGTCGAGCCAGGCCAGGCGGCGCTCGTGGGGCGGGCGGTTGATGCGCGCGGCCGAGTCATAGAGGGTGTCGCCGCCCAGCGCCACACGGCCACCCAGGGCGGGCGCCAGGCCCGCGGCGGCCTGGAGCAGCGCGCTTTTGCCCGAGCCGGGCCGCCCCACCAGCGCGCAGACGTGGCCCGGGAGTGCGCGCAACTGGGCGCGGATGTCCAGGCCCGGGCGCTGCAGGCGCAGCTCGATGCTCAGTGAGCGCGGCGCCGGGCTCATGGCGTGCCCACCGCTTGCGGGCGCGCCTGCCAGCGACGGCGCCAGTGGCGCCGGCCCCATTCGCTCAGCAGCACGGCGCTCAGGGCCACACCCAGCGACACCCAGGCCAGCTGCCAGGCCGCCTCGAGTTGCCCCTCGGCCGTGCCGCCGGGGTGTCCGCCCGGGTGTTGCAGCGCGGCGATCAAGGCCAGGGGCGCTGTGGTGACGTCGCCCAGGTCCTGCGGTGAGAGGGCCGCGGCCAGCACCAGGGTGGCGCCGGACTCCCCCCAGGCCGCGGCCAGCCCCAGCGCCATGGCCGAGGCCACGGCCGGCCATGCCATGGGCAAGGTCACGGTGAACCAGCCTTGCCAGGGCGTGGCACCCAGGGTGCGGGCCACGGGCAGCAGCATGGGATCGCTGGCCTCCAGGGCCGGGCGCAGCACGCGCACCATCAGCGGCAGGGCCATCAACGTGGCCGCCAGGATGGCGCCCAGCGGAAAGAAGCGCAGCCGCCAGCCCGTGAGGGCGTGCAGCCAGGCGCCGAGTGCGCCGCCATCGCCCAGGCCGGAGGCCAGCACCAGGCCCACCACCGCGGGCGGCAAGGCCATGGGCAGCAGGATCAGGCCCTCGAGCAGCCACTTGCCCGGCCATGGCCTGCGCGCCATCAGCGTGGCCAGCAGCAATGCCGGCGGCGTCGACAGCAGCACCGTCGCCAGTGCAACCTGCAGGCTCAGCAGGAGGGCTTGCTGCACAAAATCAGGCATCCGCGGTCCCTGGCGGATCAGCCCTTGGCCGGGCGCCAGCGGGGGCTGCTGGCCTTGACCACGCCCTGGCCCAGAGGCCATTGCAGCCACTGCACCAGCAGGCTGGCCGTCGGGTGGCGACCACGGAAGGGCAGCGCGACCTCGCAATCCAGGTGCAGGGCCGGATCGCCCGCAAACCACACCTTCAGCCGCTCGCCGCCATCGCCCCGCCCGCCGGAGCCCTCCCACTGCGCCCGGCTCACGAGGCGGTAGGGCGCCAGCCGCGACCCATCGGCCCGGGTGGCCGCAGACAGGGTGCCCGCGCTGCGTTCGCCAGCCACGCCGTGCCCACCGCGCGAGGCCAGGCCGCCGCTGAGTTCGTCGGCCAGGGCGGCCAGGGCCGAGCCCGGGGGGGCCGCCTGCCAGCGGGCGGCACCGGCCCGCTGGGCCAGCAGCACCTGGTGCAGCGCCCGGGCGGCGTTGTCGGCGCCACGGATGCCGGCCGGATCCTCCGGCGGCCCCACCAGGTAGACCTCGGTGCGCGCCAGGGGGGCCCGGTGGTGGATCAGTCCTTCCTTGTCGAGGCGGCGGGCCTCCGGGTGGCTCAGGTAGAGGCCGGCGTCCAGGCGACCTTGCTCCAGTTCGGCCAGCAGGCGCCCGGTGTCCATGGGCGACCACTGGGCGGCCCAGCCCAGGTCGCGCAGCATGGCGGCGCGCCAGCGGGCCGTCAGGCCACTGTCGACCAACAGGGGATCCACCCCCACCACGGGTTCGGCGGCACGCGGCCCCTTGGCCGGCGCCGACCAGGCGATTGCGCCGGGCAGCACCAGGGCGCCCAGCGTGGCGGTGCGGTGGAGGAGGAAGGTGCGGCGGGCCGGTGTGGGCGAGGGCATCGGGGTGTGGCGTTTGGCGGGACAGGGCAGTGTGCATGCCGGTGGCCAGGACGGGCCAGGGCACCTTCACCAGTGTGGCGCAGTGTGTACCAGATGGTGGAAAGTTGTCTGCACCGTGAACGAATGCGCACGCAGCGCGCGCAGGGGGAGGGCAGACCCCTTGCACAAGGGGGAACCTTTGCAGGGGCAGACTGGACTAAACTAACCCTCCCGGTGACGCATCCAGTCATCGGTGTGTCGCGGCCTGGCGGTCACCGCCGTCCGGTCCGTGGTATGAGCTTGAACCCCCGTTGTGGCCGAATCCAGTGCGGCAACGGTGCCGGTCACCGCCGGCGAAGACGTCTTGGCGCCGCCCCTGTCGGCCGCGCCAGCGGGGTGTCGAGAGCGCGCAAGCGCCCGACCTGTCCAGTCCGCGACAAAGCGGTCACCTGGCGCTGTCGAGACCCTGTTTTCAACTTTGGAGTTTCTCTCATGACCACTTCCGCTGCCGCGGTGCAGGTGAATGCGCCCGCCTACGTCCAAAACACGAAACTGATCGCCTGGGTGGCCGAGATCGCCGCCCTGACCCAGCCCAAGGACATCGTCTGGTGCGACGGCTCTCAGGACGAGTACGACCGCCTGTGCAAGCTGCTGGTCGATGCCGGCTCCTTCAAGAAGCTCAACCCCGAGCTGCGCCCCAACTCCTACCTGGCCGTGACCGACCCCTCGGACGTCGCCCGCGTGGAAGACCGCACCTTCATCTGCTCCGAGCGCAAGGAAGACGCCGGCCCCACCAACAACTGGTGCGAGCCCGCCGAGATGCGCGCCAAGCTGCAAACGGGCGAAGCCGCCCTGTTCAAGGGCGCGATGAAGGGCCGCACGATGTACGTCGTACCCTTCTCCATGGGCCCTCTGGGTTCCGATATCGCCCACATCGGCGTGGAACTCTCCGACTCGGCCTACGTGGCCGTGAACATGAAGCTCATGACCCGCATGGGCAAGGGCGTGCTCGACGTGCTGGGCACCGATGGCGACTTCGTGCCCTGCGTGCACACCGTGGGCGCACCGTTGGAAGCCGGCCAGGCCGATGTGAAGTGGCCCTGCAACCCCACCGTCAAGTACATCGTCCATTACCCCGCGACCCGCGAAATCTGGTCCTACGGTTCCGGCTACGGCGGCAACGCCCTGCTGGGCAAGAAGTGCTTCGCCCTGCGCATCGCCTCCACCATGGGCCGCGAACAGGGCTGGCTGGCCGAGCACATGCTGCTGCTGGGCGTGACCAACCCCGAAGGCAAGAAGTACCACGTGGCCGCGGCCTTCCCCTCGGCCTGCGGCAAGACCAACTTCTCCATGCTGATCCCGCCCGAAGGCTACGCTGGCTGGAAGGTCACCACCATCGGTGACGACATCGCCTGGATCAAGCCGGGTGCCGACGGCAAGCTCTACGCCATCAACCCGGAAGCCGGCTACTTCGGCGTGGCCCCCGGCACCAACGACAAGACCAACCACAACTGCATGCTCTCCGTGCAGCGTGACGCCATCTTCACCAATGTGGCCCTGACCGACGACGGCGACGTGTGGTGGGAAGGCATGACCGACACGGCCCCTGCCCACCTGATCGACTGGCAGGGCAAGGACTGGACGCCCCAGATCGCCAAGGAAACCGGCGCCAAGGCCGCCCACCCGAACGCCCGCTTCACGGTGCCCGCCACCAACAACCCCGCACTCGACAGCGAGTGGGACAACCCCGCCGGTGTGGCCATCGACGCCTTCATCTTCGGTGGCCGTCGCTCCACCACCGTGCCGCTGGTGACCGAGGCCCGTGACTGGACCGAAGGCGTCTACATGGCCGCGACCATGGGCTCCGAGACCACCGCCGCGGCTTTCGGCGCGCAAGGCGTGGTCCGCCGCGACCCCTTCGCCATGCTGCCCTTCGCCGGCTACAACATGGCCGACTACTTCCAGCACTGGCTGGACGTGGGCGCCAAGCTGCAGGCCGCCGGCCACGGCGTGCCGCCTGTGTACTGCG
This sequence comes from Aquabacterium sp., assembly GCF_021768455.1. GTDB lineage: Bacteria > Pseudomonadota > Gammaproteobacteria > Burkholderiales > Burkholderiaceae_C > Aquabacterium. Next base: position 11,258 of record NZ_JAIZVX010000107.1, read on the forward strand.
TGAACTGGTTCCGCAAGGGCGCCGACGGCAAATTCGTCTGGCCGGGTTACGGCGACAACATGCGCGTGCTGGAGTGGATGCTCGGCCGCATCGAGGGCAAGGCCCAGGGCGTGGAGAACGCCTTCGGCCTGAGCCCCCGCTACGAAGACCTGAACTGGGATGGCCTGGACTTCAGCCGCGAACAGTTCGACAGCGTCATCGGCGTGGACACCGCCTCGTGGACCCAGGAGCTCAAGCTGCACGAAGAGCTGTTCCAGCAGCTGTCGTACCACCTGCCTGCCGAAATGCCGGCCACCAAGGCCAAGATCGAGCAGCGTCTCGCGGCGTGAGGTCGGGGGCAAGGCCCCTCTCTCACAGCGTGAAAAGGCCCTTCGGGGCCTTTTTTTGTTGCGCGAGGCGATCACCCCCGCGAACACAGGGCGTGAATTTGTCCGGGATTGTCCGGATACCCAAAACATGTCGCCGACTTCACACGCTCGCACCCGAACAGGGGGTGGAAGGGCGACGTGCCCTCACCTATAAATGGAACTGTCACAGCTTGTTTCGCAAACGCGCTGTCATTTCTGCTTTTCCTATGGGAGTTTTCATGAAGTTCAAACACCTGCTGGGCGCTGCCGCCCTGTCTTTCGCTTCGGTCGGCGCTTTTGCCGACAGCCTGACGTTCACCCTTGAAGATGGCGTGCTGACCGCCGACATCGTGGGTTCGGGCACCACCAGCTACACCTTCTCGCTGGGTTCTGACTACACCTTCGACAGCGGCATCACCTCGTCGACCGTGACCCTGAAGAGCAAGACCGTGGGTTCGGTGATTTCGTCGGTGACCCTGGACGGCCAGTCCTTCGACCTGACGACCTCGGCCTCTGGCACCACGACCTTCTACAACGCTTCGCTGAGCGACTACCTGCTGGGCACCGGTTCGCACACCCTGACCGTGACCGCCACCGGCGCTTACGCTGGCGTGGCCACCCTGACCCCCGCCGTGCCGGAACCCGAGTCCATGGCCCTGGCCCTGGCCGGCCTGGGCGTGGCTGGCTTCGTGGCCCGTCGCCGCAAGTCGGCCTGATCCCCTCTTCGGATCAGATCGAACCTCGGCGCGGGGCGCAAGCCCTGTCGACCGGCGTGATGCAAGCAGGCTTCGGCCTGCTTTTTTCATGGCCCAAGCGGTTTGGTATCAGATGCCGATGCCGGCCTTGACCGTGGCCGGTTCAAACAAGGGGCGTCCCCTGCCTGGGGGCTGGTTGAGGGGGGGCTGTGGCGAAAACAATGGACGCCAGCCGGACGCATGTGCGCCCGGCGTGTGGCGAGGATTCCTGGCAGATCGGGGGCCCTGTCCTGTTTTGTTTTCCGATCTGCATGGGAGCATCCATGAAACTGACCCACCTCGCCGCAGCGATCGGCCTGGCATGCGTGTCGGCCAGCGCCTCGGCCTACACCCCCCTGACTTTCACCTACGACGCCGATGCCAACAGCTTCCTGGCGGAGCTCTCGGGCACGGCTGGCGATGAGGTGTTCGGCTTTGACACCCGCGATTTCTCGGCAGCCACCGGCTTCACGCTGGACGGCACGCTGTCGACTTCCGCCCTGTTCAGCCGATTGGGCATCCGCCTGTCGGGCACGGAGATCATTGCCGTGGTGCTGGACGGCGACTTGCGTTCGCGCGCATTCTTCGATCTGAGTTCGGACACCAAGACGGCCTCCAATGGCAAGACCGTGGTCGAGTACGACGCCACCCTGTTGAACCACACCCTGACGGCGGGCTGGCACACCCTCACCGTGACGGCCACCGGCAACTATGCGGGCGGCACCGTGTCCCTGACCCCGGCAGTGCCCGAGCCCGAATCCCTGGCATTGGCCCTGGCTGGGCTGGGTGTGGCGGGCTTCGTGGCACGCCGCCGTTCGCAGGGCTGATCAGCCCTTCTCGCTCAGCGCCTTGCCGATGCGGTGACGGCTCACGGTGGGCTTGGGCACGCGGATGTCGAACCAGCTGCGCACATCGGCGTCCAGGCCCACGCCGTGCATGAAGTTGTAGATGGCCTTTTTCAGGGCCTTGCCCAGCTGGTCGTGGTCCACGCCGGTGGGGTCGATGAAGCCCACGTCGTTGCGGGCGAAGCCGCCGGGCGGCAGGGGCAGCAGGCGCACGCCGTAGGCGTCCGGGTCCTGGCCCACGGGTGAGTGCACCGTGCAGGCAAAGCGGTGGAAGAAGCCGGACTGGATGCAGCCCTCCTCAAACAGCTGGCGCACGTACTCCAGCGCGTCGACGGTGTCCTGCACGGTTTGCGTGGGGAAGCCGTACATCAGGTAGGCGTGCACCAGGATGCCGGCCTCGCTGAAGGCGTGGGTCACGCGGGCGACCTGGTCCACCGAGACGCCTTTTTTCATGCGCTGCAGCAGCCGGTCGCTGGCGACCTCCAGGCCGCCCGAGATGGCGATGCAGCCGCTCTCGGCCAGCAGCTGGCAGAGCTCGGGCGTGAAGGATTTTTCGAAGCGCACATTGCCCCACCAGGAGATGCCCAGCTGGCGGTCGATCAGCTCTTGCGCCAAGGCGCGCAGCACCTTCGGGGGCGCGGCCTCGTCCACGAAATGGAAGCCGGTCTGGCCGGTCTCTTTGACGATGGCCTCGATGCGGTCGGCCAGCACCGTGGCGGTGGCGGTTTCGTAGCGGGAGATGTAGTCCAGGCTGACGTCGCAGAAGCTGCACTTCTTCCAGTAGCAGCCGTGGGCCACGGTGAGCTTGTTCCAGCGACCGTCTGACCAGAGTCGGTTCATGGGGTTGAGCATGTCCAGCAGCGACAGGTAGTCGTGCAGGGGCAGACCGTCCCAGGTGGGGGTGCCGACCTGCTCGAACGGCACGTCGGGCTCGGTGTGGCTGTGCAGGCGCACGCGGGCAGCGTCCCCCTGACCCTCGCGGACAAAGCACCGCACCAGCTGCTCGGCCGGGCGGGCCCCGGCCACGTGCTCGATCAGGGCCAGCAGGGGGCGCTCACCGGCGTCCAGGGTCACGAAGTCGACGAAGTCGAAGACGCGCGGGTCGCTGAGCTCGCGCAGCTCGGTGTTGACGAAGCCGCCACCCAGGGCCACCCGGGTCTCGGGGCGCAGGGCCTTGATGGTCTGGCCGATGCGCAGGGCCGCGTAGACGCTGCCCGGGAAGGGCACGGACAGCAGCACCAGATCGGGCTGGTGGCGGGCCAGGGCGGCCTGGGTGAGCTCGGCCAGGGTCTGGTCGATCAGGTTGGGGGGCGCGCCCAGGGCGTCGGCCAGCGGGTCGAAACTGGCCTGGCTGGTGGCGATGGACTCGGCGTAGCGCACGAACTCGAAGCGTGGGTCCACGGCCTCGCGCAGCACATCGGCCAGGTCGTTGAGGTAGAGGGTGGCGAGGTGGCGGGCGCGGTCCTGCAGGCCCAGGGCGCCAAAGGCCCAGGCCAGCGGGTCGGCGTCCTCGTGCAGGTAGCCGTCGAGGCTGTCAAAGCGGGGGCCCTCGGGCAGGTAGCCGCGGGTGTTGATGCGGTGCGCCAGCGTGGGGTCGCGCCCTTGCAGGAAGGCGATGACACGGCCGATGGTGGCCTGGTAGCGTGGCGCCTCGCTCAGGAACACCTGCAGGGTGAGGCTGCGTCGGCGCTCGGGCACCCGTTCGGCGTGGGCCAGCAGGGCGCGCATGCCCTCGGGCGACAGCAGGCGCAGCACCAGGGCCAGGGCCAGGTCTTCCTGCACGGCAGGCACGCCACGCGAGCGCAGGAAGCCGGTGAGGTAGGCCGTGGAGGGGTAGGGCGTGTTCAGCTGCGTCATCGGGGGGATGACGGCGAGCACGCGGGGGGACAAGGACGGCATGCGCTCGATTGTCGCGGGCTGACTGTGTAGGTTGGTGGTGAACGAAGTGAACCCCAACCGGATCGCTGCGCAAACGTTGGGGTTCGCAGGCTCACCCC
>NZ_JAIZVX010000227.1 GCF_021768455.1 Aquabacterium sp.
GCCGAGCGGCACTTCTGCAGCCGGTGCGGCAGCGGGCTGAGGCTGAGGCGGCACCGCACGGGCGGTCTGTGGTGCGTGCTGGGCGGTGCTGGATTTCGGCGGGCGGACCTCCGCGGCAGCACGCTCGGCCAGGGTGGGCTTGCGCACCCCGCCCACGGGCTCAGGTGTGGCTTGGGGGGGCTCGAAAGTCTGCGGGTTCCAGGCCGAAAAGCTGCCCAGCTCCTCGCGGGGGATGAAGCGCGCGTAGGCGTTCGAGGTGTGCCCCGGTGGCTGACCACCGCCCTGCCCGCCTCCCGGTGGCTTAGACGTACTCATCGTCGCCTCCGCTGGCCAGCGTGATCTGGCCTTCGTCGGCCAGGCGTCTCACGATCTTCAGCAGTTCCTTCTGCTCGCCTTCCACCTCGGAGAGCTTGACCGGGCCGCGGGACTCGAGGTCTTCCTTGAGCGTCTCGGCCGCACGGCTGGACATGTTCTTGAACACCTTCTCGCGGATCTCAGGCGAACCGCCCTTGAGCGCGATGATGAGCGACTCGGTCTGCACTTCCTTGAGCATCGCCTGGAAGCCCTTGTCGTCGAGCTTGATCAGGTCGTCGAAGGTGAACATGTTGTCCATGATCTTCTGCGCCAGATCGGCATCGGCCTCGCGGATGTAGTCGAGCACCGAGGTCTCCAGACTGGAGCCCATGAGGTTGATGATCTCGGCGGCCGGCTTCGCCCCGCCCAGGTTGGACTTCTTGACCTGCGCCCCGCCCGACAGCACCCGCGAGAGCACCTCGTTCAGGTCCTTCAGGGCCGAAGGCTGGATGCCGTCCAGCGTGGCGATGCGCACCATCACCTCGTTGCGGTGGCGGTCGCTGAAAGACTTCAGCACCGAAGAAGCCTGGTCCGGGTCCAGGTGAACCAGGATGGCGGCCACGATCTGAGGGTGCTCGTTGCGCAGCAGTTCGGCCACAGAGCCCGCATCCATCCACTTCAGACTCTCGATGCCGGTCACATCGCTGCCCTGGATGATGCGGTCGATCAGCAGGTTGGCCTTGTCGTCGCCCAGCGCCTTGCGCAGCACCGATTTGATGTACTCGTCGGTATCGGGCACCAGCGAGCCCATTTCCACCGCCTCGTCCTTGAAGCGATCGAGCACCTCTTCGATCCGGTCCTTCGTGATCGTCTTGAGCTTGGCGATGGTCTCGCCCAGGCTCTGCACTTCCTTGGGCTCCAGGTGCTTGAAGACGGCCGCGGCCTCCTCCTCCCCCATGGACATGAGGAGGATGGCGGCGTCTTCCAGGCCTTTTTCGTCCATGTCGGCGTCCTTCGGTCTCTTCTTGCAGCGGTCAGTTGTTCACCCAGCCGCGCAGCAGCGTGGCCATGGCCAGGGGGTTCTCGCGGGCCAGCTTGCGGGCGTCTTCCAGGCGCTGGTCCACCGAAGGGCCTTCCAGCGCCGGCAGCGGCTGGCCGTCCGGGCCCAGGACCTGGTTGGCCGCGGCCTCGCCGTCCACGGCGGGCAGTTCGTTGAGGTCGTCGACGACAGCGTCCAGCTTGGGCTTGTCGTCCTCGGTCTCGACCGGCGGCAGCGGCTTGGCCGCATTGATGGCCGGACGGATGGCGCCAAACACCACGATCAGGGCCGCCAGGGTCAGCGCCGCCGGCAGGGCCAGGGTGCGGACGATGTCCAGCGTCTCGGGGCGCTTCCACAGCGGGGTGTCGTCCACCTCTTCCTTGGGCGCCTGGAAGGGCGAGTTGATCACCTTGATCGAGTCACCGCGCTTGTCGTCCATGCCGATGGACTCGCGCACCAGCGCCGTCAGCTTGTCCAGTTCTTCCTGCGGAATCGGCTGGGTCGTGGTCTTGCCCTTGGCATCGGTCACAGTGCGGTGGTTCAGCACCACGGCCGCATTCAGCTTGCGGATGTTGCCCGTGCCGTTGCGCACCACCTTCACGGTCTTGTCGACCTCGTAATTGGTCACGGCCTCACGGCGGCTGGTGCTGCCCGGGCCACCGGCCTGCGTGGCCTGCAGCGCCTGCGAAGCCCCATTGACCGGCGCCGTGGCTGGCGTGGGGGGCTGGTTGGTGGCCGCGCCGGGCACGCCCGTGGGCGATGCGGCACCCTGGCCCTGCTGCTCGCTGGTCTGCTGGCTGCGGATGGCGGCCTGGTTCTTGTCCTGGTTGGGCTTGTACTCCTCGGCCGTCGCCTCGACCTGCGAGAAATCGATCTCGGCCGTCACCTGGGCGCGCAGGTTGTCCTTGCCGATCACCGGCTCCAGGATGTCGCGGATGCGCTGGGTGTAGTTCGCCTCGATCTGGCGCACATACTGCAGCTGCTTGGCGTCCAGGCCCGACTGCGCATCGGTCCCGTCCACCGGGCCCGACAGCAGGGCACCCGTCTGGTCCACGATGCTCACCGCCTTGGGCGACATCTCCGGCACGCTCGACGACACCAGGTGCACGATGCCCGCAATCTGGTCGCGGTCCAGGGTGCGTCCGCCGAACAAGGTCAGCACCACCGACGCCGAAGGCTTTTGCTGCTCCCGGAAGAAACCATTCTGGTTGGGCAGGGCCAGGTGCACCCGGGCCGCCTGCACGCTGGCCAGGGCCTGAATGGAACGGGTCAGCTCGCCTTCCAGCCCGCGCTGGAAGTTCAGGCGCTCCTGAAACTGGGTCACACCGAATTTCTGCGACTCCATCAGCTCGAAGCCCACCACCGAGCCCTTGGGCAGACCGGCCGAGGCCATCTTCAGGCGCAGGTCATGCACCTTGTCGGCCGGCACCATGATGGCGCCACCGCCTTCCGAGTACTTGTAGGGCACCTGCATCTGCTGCAGCTGGGCCACGATGGCCCCCCCGTCCTTGTCCGACAGGTTCGAGTACAGCACCCGGAAATCGCCCTCGCGCCCCCAGAGCAGCAAGGCCACGAAGATCGCCACCAGCGCGACGATGCCGCCCCCCAGCATCACTTTGCGCTGGGTCGGCAGGGCCATGATCCGCTGGCCGAAACCAGGGGGCGCGTTGTCGATCACCTGTTGTTCAGGTGAGGCGACAAGGGCAGCAGAGTTGGAGGGGGCGACGGTGACTTCCATGAGCGCTCGAAGCGGTGGGCCGCGCATCGAAACCACACGATGCCGCAAACCCTTTCGGACTGGCCCATTATTCGGAGTCAGGACGGGCAAAAGTGCCGGGAACAGCCGCCGGATTGCAGCCCTCTTCCCGGCTTGGCGCCCAGGGGAACTGCGTAGGATGCAGACCAGTGGTGAACTGCATCACGCCTTGTCTGCTTATCGGCACATGGACCTCAAACTCAAGCCCTTCGATTTCGCCCAAGCTGCCGCCAAGGCCGGCATGGCCGACGTCGCACGCCGGGTCGAGGCCAAGACCCGCGCCGAGGCCGCAGGGGCCACCGGAGGCGTCGACAAGCCCAGCTTCCAGTCCGCCATGAGCGGGGCCCTGGCCAGCATCAGCCAGAGCCAGGCCACCTCGGCCGCCATGCAGCGCGAGGTCCAGTTCGACAACCCCACCGTCAGCCTGGAGCAGACCATGATCGCCATGCAGAAGGCCCAGTTGGGCTTTCAGTCGGCCGTCCAGGTGCGCAACAAACTCGTGCAGGCCTACACGGATATCATGAACATGCAGGTCTGAGCCCTCCGGCTTGGCTGCCGCCGAGCCCCCACGGCTCTCCCTGCCCATGACATCCCCCGCCTCCACCTCGCCCGCCCGCGGCGCCCTCCTGCCCTTGCCGATCGGGCAACTGCTGGTCTGCGGCGCCTTCATCGTCACCCTCTCCATGGGCATCCGACACGGCTTTGGCCTGTGGCTGCAGCCCATCACCGGCGCCCACGACTGGAGCCGCGAGCAATACGCTTTCGCCATCGCCCTGCAAAACCTGGTGTGGGGCGCCAGTGGCCCGCTGGTCGGCTGGTGGGCCGACCGCAGCGGCGCGCTCAAGGTGCTGTGCACCGGCGCCCTGCTCTACGCCCTGGGCCTGCTGGGCATGGCCACCAGCGACAGCCTGCTGGCCTTCAACCTCAGCACCGGCCTGACCCTGGGCCTGGCCCAGGCCTGCACCACCTATGCCGTGGTCTATGGCGTCATCGGTCGGCATGTCAGCGCCGAGAAGCGCTCCTGGGCCATGGGCATCACCGCCGCAGCCGGCTCATTCGGCCAGTTCCTCATGATCCCCCTGGCCAGCCTGCTCATCGAGCGCCTGGGCTGGTCCGCCGCGCTCATCGCGCTGTCGGCCTCGGCCCTGCTGATCGCGCCCCTGGCCCTCGGCCTGCGCGAGCGCTACCGCG
>NZ_JAIZVX010000310.1 GCF_021768455.1 Aquabacterium sp.
TGGAGCTCATGGCGGGGCGCGGGCGTCGGGGCAGATGCGGTGTGATGCGATGTGATGCGGGAATAATGGGGCGCATCAGGGCGGGCGTGGCGCGGCCTTCATGCACTTTCCAGCATAGTTTATGCCCCAGAAAAAGCCCCGGAGATATGGGGTGCGAGTGCCCAGGAATTTGGTGGCGACGCCGATCTGAGGGACAATCTAGGGTTTCCATCAGGAAAACCTTGTCCAAAAACACCCGGGGGCAACCAGCCGCCCGCTGAGCACACCATGGCCGCGTTCAACGAAGAGACCGTCACCTCCGTCCACCACTGGAACGACACCCTGTTCAGTTTCAGGACCACGCGCGATCCCGCGCTGCGCTTCTCCAGTGGCCACTTCGTCATGATCGGCCTGGAAGTCAATGGCAAGCCGCTGATGCGCGCCTACTCGGTGGCCAGCGCCAACTACGAAGAACACCTCGAGTTCCTGTCGATCAAGGTGCAGGACGGCCCGCTGACCTCGCGCCTGCAGCACCTGAAGGTGGGCGACAAGCTGCTGGTGGGCCGCAAGGCCGTGGGCACCCTGGTCGTCGACGACCTCAAGCCCGCCAAGAACCTCTACCTGTTCGGCACCGGCACCGGCCTGGCGCCCTTCATGAGCATCATCCAGGATCCGTACACCTACGAGAAGTTCGACAAGGTCGTGCTGGTGCATGGCGTGCGCTGGGTGAGCGAGCTGGCTTACCACGACTTCATCACCCAGGAACTGCCCAACCATGAGTTGCTGGGCGAGCTGATCCAGGAAAAGCTGATCTATTACCCGCTGGTGACCCGTGAGCCCTTCCGCAACCAGGGTCGCCTGACCGACCAGATCGTCAATGGCGAACTGGCCAAGGGCGTGGGCCTGCCCCAGCTGAGCCCCGAGAACGACCGCGCCATGATGTGCGGCAGCCCCTCGATGCTGAAGGACCTGTGCCAGATCCTGGACGACGCCGGTTTCAAGGTGTCGGAATCGCAAGGTGTGCCGGGCGACTACGTGATCGAGCGCGCCTTCGTCGAGAAGTGATCGCAGGCGGGCCGCCCCCGCCCAACTCGCAACAGAAAGAGCGCCTTGTGGGCGCTCTTTTGCTTTGGCGCGCTGCCC
>NZ_JAIZVX010000311.1 GCF_021768455.1 Aquabacterium sp.
GGGCTGAGCCAGTGGGGGTGGGGGATGCCGGCTCGTCGGTCGCCTGGGCGGCGATGGGCAGCGCGTGCAGCAGGTCGCCCGTGCGCAGGGTGCGCCCGGCGTGGCCGCCGAACTGGCCCAGGGTGAAGGTGCTGCGGCTCTCGAGGTAGAGCGGCACGTCCAGCCCGCCTTCGACCGCGAGGTAGGTGCGGGCGCCACCGCCGTCCAGCGGCACGGCACCCAGCTTGAGCACGCTGCCAGCCTTGAGCCGCAGGCGCTGGTTGAAGGCCTGTTCGGGCGCCAGGGTCTGGCCGTCGATGCTGACCCTCATGGGCGCGCCACACAGGGCCACGCTCAGGTCGGCGTGGGCGCGCAGGCTGGGGCCGCTGACGGTGCATTCCAGGGCCGCAGCGCCGGGGGCGTTGCCCACCAGGCGGTTGGCCAGGCGCAGGTGCAGGTCGTCCATGGGGCCGGAAGGGGGCACGCCCACGTCCCAGTGGCCGATGCGGCCTGGCCAGTCCTGTACCGTGGTCTGCACGCCGCCGTCGAGCACTTCGAGCGCACGGGGATGCCAGCTGAACTCGCCCAGGCTGCGTGTGACGATGCGCCCTTCGGCAAACACCGGCGAGGCGGCGATGGCGCGCAGGTAGCGCAGGTTGGTTTCGATGCCGGCCAGGCGGGTGTCGGCCAGGGCGGCTTGCAGCCTGATCACGGCGGCCTCACGCGTCTCGGCCGTGACGATGAGCTTGGCCAGCATGGGGTCGTAATAAGGCGGCACGTCGCTGCCGGTGCTCACCCAGCCGTCCACGCGCACGCCTTCTGGGAAGTGGACTTCGGTCAGCACCCCGGCGCTGGGCTGGAAGTGGCGGGCCGGGTCTTCGGCATACAGGCGCACCTGGATGGAGGCGCCACGGGGCTCGGGTGCGGTCAGGGTCCATTGGTCACCGCGTGCGAGCTTCACCATCCACTCCACCAGGTCGACGCCGGTGACCTGTTCGGTCACCCCGTGCTCCACCTGGAGGCGGGTGTTGACCTCGAGGAAGTAGAAGGCACCAGTGTCGGCGTCGAGCACGTACTCCACCGTGCCGGCCGAGTCGTAGCCGATGGCCTGGCCCAGTTGCAGGGCCAG
>NZ_JAIZVX010000312.1 GCF_021768455.1 Aquabacterium sp.
GAAGAAGCTAAGCTGCAACGCATGCCCAAGGCCAAGCCCATCACGAGCTACCGCCCTTACTGGGCCAAGCGCTTCGGCCGCGCCAAATTCCTGCCCATGAGCCGCGAGGAGATGAACGAGCTCGGCTGGGACAGCTGCGACATCATCATCGTCACCGGCGATGCCTATGTGGACCACCCCAGCTTCGGCATGGCCGTGATCGGCCGCGTGCTGGAAGCCCAGGGCTTCCGCGTGGGCATCATCGCCCAGCCCGACTGGCAGAGCGCCGAGCCCTTCAAGGCCCTGGGCAAACCGAACCTGTTCTACGGCGTGGCCGCCGGCAACATGGATTCGATGATCAACCGCTACACGGCCGACCGCAAGATCCGCAGCGACGACGCCTACACGCCCGGCGGCGTGGCCGGCAAGCGGCCCGACCGCGCCTCGCTGGTGTACGCCCAGCGCTGCAAGGAAGCCTACTCGGACGTGCCCATCATCATGGGCGGCATCGAGGCCTCGCTGCGCCGCATCGCCCACTACGACTACTGGCAGGACAAGGTGCGCCGCTCCATCGTGATGGACGCCAAGGCCGACCTGCTGCTCTACGGCAATGCCGAGCGCGCCATCATCGAGGTCGCCCACCGCCTGGCCGCCCGCGAGCCCATCGAGCAGATCACCGACGTGCGCGGTACCGCCTTCCTGCGCCGCACCAACGACCCCACCGCCGAAGGCTGGTTCGAGCTCGACTCCACCGAGGTCGACATGCCCGGCCGCATCGACCAGCACATCAACCCCTACATGACCATGGCCCAGCAGGCCGAGGCCCAGGGCGAGACCTGTGCGCGCGAAGAAGAAGGCGCCTTCGACCCGCTCAAGAACAGCGGCAAGGTGCAGATCGGTGGCGCGGCCCAGGCCGACCTGCAAGGTGGTGCCAAGCCCATCCAGTTCGTGGTCAACCCGGCCCTGCCCGCCCGCAGCGGCAAGATCGCCCTGCCTCCGCGCGAGCGCACCGTCATCCGCCTGCCAGCCTACGAGCAGGTCAAGAGCGACCCGGTGCTCTATGCCCACGCCAACCGCGTGCTGCACCTCGAGACCAACCCCGGCAACGCCCGCGCCCTGGTGCAGG
>NZ_JAIZVX010000108.1 GCF_021768455.1 Aquabacterium sp.
CCAGTTGCGCCAGGAAGAAATCCACATCCTCCGTGGCATCGCCAAGGCCATGGCCGACCGGCGCTGAGCCCGCCGCGATCACCGCCGGGTTTTTGCCCCGCGGCTACACTCGCCTGCCCTGATTCGAAAAACGCATAAGCAATCCCATGCTGTTTGCCCGCCTGAGAGAAGACATCGCCTGCATCGTCGAGCGCGACCCGGCTGCCCGCTCCGCCTGGGAGGTCATGACCTGCTACCCCGGTCTGCACGCCCTGGCCATGCACCGCCTCGCCCACTGGTGCTGGACGCATGGTCTGAAGTGGCTGGGCCGCTGGCTGTCGCACTGGGGTCGCTTCCTCACCGGCATCGAGATACACCCTGGCGCCCGCATGGGCCGCCGGGTCTTCATCGACCACGGCATGGGCGTGGTCGTGGGCGAAACCGCCGAGGTGGGCGACGACTGCACCATCTACCAGGGCGTGACCCTGGGCGGAACCTCCCTCAGCAAGGGTGCCAAGCGCCATCCCACTCTGGGCAAGGGCGTGATCGTCGGTGCCAACGCCCAGGTGCTGGGCGGCTTCACCGTGGGCGATGGCGCCCGCGTGGGCTCCAATGCCGTGGTGACCAAACCGGTGCCCGCGAACGCCACCGCCGTGGGCAACCCGGCTCGCATCATTGTGGCCAAAAAGGCCGTGCTCGACGAAAAGCAGGCCGAGCGCGAAGCCGTGGCTGCACGCATGGGCTTCTCGGCCTACGGTGTGACCGAAGGCGATGATCCGCTGTCACAAGCCCTGGGTGGGCTGATCGACAACGCTGCAGGGCATGAACACCAGATCGCCCTGCTCTGGCAGGCCGTCGAGAAACTGGCCCTGTGCGCCGAAAGCGAAGCCGCCCGCGACTGCATGCCCCAGGATGCGCAGAAGACCGAGTGCTTTGACGCGGCAGGCCTGAACAAGCTCGTCAAATGACGCGCCCAGAGCGGCTCAGGCCGCTATGGGGCGCTTGGCCGTCTTGGGACGGAAGGCCGCACACACGGTGGCATGCGTCTCGATCCAGGGCCCGCCAATGAGGTCGATGCAGTAGGGCACCGCGGCAAAAATGCCCGGCACCACCGAACGCCCCTCGGCATCGCGCAGACCTTCCAGCGTCTCGGCGATCGACTTGGGTTGCCCTGGCAGATTCAGGATCAGCGCCTGGCCCCGCACCACTGCCGTCTGTCTTGACAGGATCGCCGTGGGCACAAACCGCAGGCTGATCTGGCGCATCTGCTCGCCAAAGCCCGGCAACGCCTTGTCTGCCACGTCCAGCGTGGCTTCCGGGGTCACGTCGCGCGGCGAAGGGCCCGTGCCACCGGTGGTCAGCACCAGGTCACAGCGGGCCTCGTCCACCAGTTCACGCAAGGTCTGGGCGATCAGAGGGCGCTCGTCGGCAATCAGACGGGGCACCCACTCGATGGGGTTGCGCACGGCACGTCCCAACCAGTCCTGCAGGGCCGGCAAGCCCTTGTCCTCGTAGACACCGCTGCTGGCGCGGTCACTGATCGACACCACGCCAATGCGCACACACGGCAGCGGGGCCTCCGCGCCCGGTACCTCTTCGCTCATCACGCGTCCTCGTCGTCGTCCTGTGCCGGTGCGGGCGGCACCTGAGCGGCCTCGGCCGACTGCGCCATCATCACCTGCTTGATGTACTGGAAAATTTCGCGGTAGGCACGGCCATTGCGCTTGTCGGGCTCGGCCGCGGCATCCTTGCGGGCATTGCGAATCAGGGCACGCAGCTGTTGCAGGTCGGCACCAGGGAACTCGGCGGCCCAACGGGTCACCACGTCCTTGTCATCGCCCAGCAACTCCACGCGCCAACGTTCGGCCTGGTGCAATTCCAGTGCATTGCGGGCATGGCCCATCTGGAACTCGGCCACGGCTTCACGCAAGGGCTCGGCGTCCACACCGCGCATCACCTTGCCGATGAACTGCAGCTGTCGGCGCTTGCCTTCGAAGGACTTGGTCTTCTTCCAGTCGGCCAGGGCTTCACGCAGGCGCTCGGGCATCTCGATGTCGTCCAGGCGGCTGTCAGGCATGGCCAGCAGCTGCTTGCCCAGCTCCTGCAGCTCGTGGCTCTCGCGCTTGAGCATGCTCTTGCTGGGCGGACGGTTGTCGTCCCATTCGGGGTCGAAACCCTCGTCTTGATCAAATTGGTTCGGATTCATGTCCTCGCTATGATACGGGGGCACTCTCCACCAGACCACAACATGGCCGTCCAAAAAAGCAAGTCCACCACTGGCAAGCCCGATTCTTCGTCGTCCAATGGCTTCGCCTACAGCCGGGAGCAGTTCCAGCAGTTGATCGAAGACAGCCTGAACCTGGCGAAAAAGCTGGGCGCAACGGACGCCGCGGCCGAGGTCTCCGAAGGCATGGGCCTGTCGGTCTCGGTCCGCAAGGGCAAACTGGAGAACGTGGAGCGCAACCGAGACAAGTCCATTGGCGTGTCGGTCTATGTGGGGCAGCGCCGCGGCAACGCCAGCACCTCCGACTTCTCGCCCCAGGCGCTGGAACAGACCGTGCGTGCCGCCTACGACATCGCACGCTACACCGCCGAAGACCCGGCTGCCGGCCTGCCTGATGAAGAAGACATCGTCTCCCCCCGCGCCGCCAAGCGGGACCTCGACCTCTTCTACCCCTGGGACATCGATGCCGAAGGCGCGGCCGAGTTGGCACGGCGCTGCGAAGACGCCGCCATGGCCGTCGACCCGCGCATCACCAATTCCGAAGGGGGTGGTGTGTCGGCCCAGCAATCCCACTTCTTCGCCGGCAACAGCCGGGGCTTTCGCGGTGGTTACGCCAGCTCGCGCCACTCGCTGTCGGTCTCGCCCATCGCGGGCCGTGGGCGCGACATGCAGCGTGACTTCTGGTACACCTCCGAGCGCGATGCCCGCGACATGGCCAAGCCGGAGGCCGTGGGCCGCTACGCCGCCGAGCGCGCCCTGGCCCGCCTGAAGTCCCGCAAGATTGCGACCTGCGAAGTGCCGGTGCTGTTCGAGAACACGCTGGCTGCCGGCCTGCTGGGTGCCTTTGTGCAGGCCACCAGCGGCGGTGCGCTCTACCGCAAGGCGACCTTCCTGCTCGACAGCCTGGGCCAACCCATCTTCCCCAAGCACATCAGCATCACCGAAGACCCGCACATCCTCAAGGCCAAGGGCAGCGCACCGTTTGACGACGAAGGCGTCGCCACACGCAAGCGCATGGTGGTCAAGAACGGCGTCGTGCAGGGCTACTTCCTCTCCAGCTACTCGGCCCGCAAGCTGGGCATGAAGACCACCGGACATGCCGGGGGCTCTCAGAACCTCATCCTGTCGAGCAAGCTCACCGACCCGAAAGACAACCTCAAGGCCATGCTCAAGAAGCTGGGCACCGGCCTTTTCGTGACCGAGCTCATGGGTCAGGGCGTCAACTACGTCACAGGCGACTACTCGCGTGGCGCCGCCGGCTACTGGGTTGAGAACGGCAAGATCCAGTTCCCCGTTCACGAGATCACGATCGCAGGCCATGTGGGCGAGATGTTCAAGCAGATCGTGGCCGTGGGCGCAGACGCCTACACCTATGGCAGCAAGACCGTCGGCTCCATCCTGATCGAGAAGATGAAGGTCGCGGGACACTGAGCAACGCACGGCGTTCAAAGCGCCCACCGTCAAGGAGGCCGCTTGTCACAAGGCAAGCGGCCTTTTGCTTTGGGGCTCGGGAAAGTCCTCCCCCGTGCGGCGCAATCGGTCACATGGCGAAACCTAGAATCCGCCATCACCCCACGGATCAGGAGACCCCATGCAACGTCGTTCCTTCATCCACCAGGCGGGCATCGCCGGTGTCCTTGCAGCGGGCGCCGCCCCTGCCGTCGTGCACGCCCAGGCCAATGTGCGCTGGCGTCTGGCCTCCAGCTTCCCAAAGTCGCTGGACACCATCTACGGCGCGGCCGAGGTCTTCGCCAAGAAGATCGGCGAGATGTCGGGCGGCAAGTTCCAGATCTCGGTGCACGCCGGTGGCGAACTGATGCCGGCGTTTGGCGTGGTCGACGGCGTGCAGAACGGCACCGTCGAGATCGCCCACACGGCCCCCTACTACTTCGTCGGCAAGGACGAAACCTTCGCCATCGGCTGCGCCATCCCCTTTGGCCTGAACTCCCGCCAGATGAGTGCCTGGATGTACGAAGGCAATGGCCTCAAGCTGATGCGCGAGTTCTACGCCCGCTACAACATCATCAGCTTCCCTGGTGGCAACACGGGGGCCCAGATGGGCGGCTGGTACCGCAAGCCCATCAAGAGCCTGGAGGACATGAAGGGCTTGAAGATGCGCATTGGCGGCTTTGCCGGCAAGGTGATCGAGCGCCTGGGCGCCGTGCCGCAGAACATCCCCGGTGGCGAGATCTACCAGGCGCTGGAAAAAGGCACCATTGATGCGGCCGAGTGGGTGGGCCCTTATGACGACCAGAAGCTGGGCTTTTACAAGGTCGCGCCCAACTACCACTTCCCTGGCTGGTGGGAAGGCGGCCCGCAGCTGGACTTCTTCATCAACCAGAAGGCCTACGACGGCCTGAGCGCCGAATACAAGGCCATGGTGGACGCCGCGGCCTCGCATGCCCACGTCGAGATGCAGGCACGCTATGACGCCCACAACCCCCTGGCGCTCAAGCAGCTGGTGGCGGCCAAGACCAACCTGGTGCAGATGCCGAAGGCGGTCATGGACGCAGCGTTCAAGGCCTCCATGGAGATCTACAGCGAGCTCAACGCCAAGAACCCGGCCTGGAAGAAGGTCTACGCCGACTACAGCAAGTTCCGCGCAGACCAGAACCTGTGGTTCCGCTTCACCGAGGCCACCTTCGACCGCTACATGCAGGCCGCCAAACTCTGACCCTCTGGCCCCTCTTGCCCCGCAGGCCCTGACCATGGGGCTTGTGGAGCCGGTCACCCAGTGGCCATTGGGCTAAAAAAAGCCAGGGCCATGGGTCCATGAAAACCGTCTATGCCGCCCAAAGGCAATCGGTATTGGTCATTCCGTCTCGCTTCAGGCCCAATTGAGGCCGGGTCATTGGAGGGCAGGCTCAAGTTGCCGCCTCCGATGGCCGATCAACCGGGACGGGCCATGTGGGCACCCACAAAGACCCGACTCGACGCCAGGAGTACAGGTCATGACACCCGCCCGCATCGCCACCGCCCGCCCCCACAGCGACTGGAGCCAGAAGGCCCTGGAGCGCACCTGGCGCAGCGTGGGCGCCTTGTGTTTTGCCATCGGCATCGTCAACGCCTTCATTCCCCTGCTGCCCACCACCGTCTTCCTGCTGATCGGACTCTGGGCCTACGGCAAGGGCGACCCGGCCATGCGCGAAAGGCTGCTGCAGCACCCGAAATTCGGACCCGGACTGCGCCGATGGGTCGAGCGTCGCGAGATCAGCCGCAAAGGCAAGGTGGCCGCGGTGCTGGGCATCACCGTGAGTGCCTGTTTTACCGCGGCCATGATCGGGCCCAAGCCCATCACCTGGGCCATCGTGGCCGGCCTTTGCGGCCTCAGCGCCTGGCTGGCCACGCGGGCCGAACCCGACGCCAACCGCTGACCTCGCGTTGACCCCGCGCTTAAACCCTGCAGCCCCTGATCGCCGGTGTTTGCCAGCGTGGGCGGCTTTCAGCGGGTGGGCGCCGTGGCGCCCTTGAGGGCCTCGTTCATCGCCTTGGCAGGGTCCACGTCGGCACCCTCTCCTGCATCGGGCGCTGGCACCCCTGGCAGCGCATCGTCGGCCGCTGACGCCCCCGACGCGGCCGCCTCAGCGGCTTCAGGCAAGGTGGGCACCCCGTCTGCAGCCCCCGTGTCTTCGATCTTCATCTCGATCTGTACCTCGTCGGCGTTGACAGCCGAAGCCTTGTCGAGCCAGAAGGTCACCGACGCCGGCCAGAAAATCACGACCGCCACCAGCATCAGCTGCATCAGCACCCACGGGATCGCCCCCAGGTAGATGTCCTTCGACTGAATCGGCTCCTTGATCGCGCCACTCTTGTGGATCTGGTCGGCGATGCCGCGCAGGTAGAAGAGCGCGAAACCAAACGGCGGGTGCATGAAGCTGGTCTGCATGTTCACGCACAGCAGCACGCCAAACCACACCAGGTCGATGCCCAGCTTTTCGGCCACGGGCGCCAGCAGCGGCACGATGATGAAAGCGATCTCGAAGAAGTCGAGGAAAAAGGCCAGGAAGAAGACAAAGAGGTTGACCACGATGA
This sequence comes from Aquabacterium sp., assembly GCF_021768455.1. Lineage (GTDB taxonomy): Bacteria > Pseudomonadota > Gammaproteobacteria > Burkholderiales > Burkholderiaceae_C > Aquabacterium. The sequence continues at coordinate 6,236 of NZ_JAIZVX010000108.1, forward strand.
GGAAACCCACCGGACCACCCGGCAGGTTGCTCAGCAGGTGTTCGATCCACTTGTTGCCATCCACCCCCTGGAACACCAGCGAAAACACGCTGGAGCCCAGCAGGATGAAGATCACCATGGTGGTCACGCGCATGGTCGAATCCATGGCCTGCCAGATGAGCTCCAGCGTGAGGCGGCGGTGCATGGCGGCCAGCACCATGGCGCCGATGGCACCCAAGGCACCGGCTTCCGTCGGTGTGGCCAGACCCATGAACAGCGTGCCCAGCACCAGGAAGATCAGCACCACGGAAGGCAGCATGCCCCACAGCACCTTGCGGATCAGGGGCCAGCCTCGCAGCGTGCGGGCCTCTTCGGGCAAGGGCGGCACCCACTGAGGGCGGAACAGCGCCACGCCGAGGGTGAACAGCAGGAACAGGCTGGTCTGCAGGATGGACGGGCCGATGGCTCCGCGGTACATGTCGCCCACCGATCGGCCCAGCTGGTCGGCCAGCACGACGAGGACCAGGGACGGCGGGATGAGCTGGGTGATGGTGCCCGAGGCAGCGATCACCCCGGTGGCGTAGCGCATGTTGTAGCCATAGCGCACCATGATCGGCAAGGAGATGACCCCCATGGCGATGACACTGGCGGCCACCGTGCCGGTGATCGCCCCCAGGATGGCCCCCACGATGATGACGGCAAAGCCCAGGCCACCCGGCTTGCTGCCAAAGAGCTGCCCGGTACCGTCAAGCAGGTCCTCGGCCAGGCCGCAGCGCTCCAGGATGGCACCCATGAAGGTGAAAAAGGGAATCGACAGCAGCAGCTCGTTGGACACGATGCCGAAGAGCCGCAGCGGCAGGTTGGCCATGAAGGCTTCCGGGAAGAAGCCCTGCGACACGGCGTAATAGCCAAAGCCGAGGCCCAGGCCGCCCAGGGTAAAGGCCACCGGAAAGCCCACCAGCATCGCCACCACGAGAGAGCCGAACATGATCGGCGCAAGGTTTTGCATCGCGATCATTGCAACGGCCTTTCGTAGTGGGTGTCGACGCTGAGCTCGCCGCGCAGGAAGGCGATGCGCTTGAAGGCCTCAGACAGGCCCTGCAGGGCCAGCAGCGCAAAACCACAAGGAATGGCCGCCTTGATCGGCCAGCGCAGCAAACCGCCGGCACTGGGCGAGTGCTCTTGCTGAGCCAGCGACTCGAGCACGAACGGCCAGGCCAACCAGGCCGTGGTGGCGCACAGGGGAATCAGCACCAGCGCGATGCCGAGCAGGTCGATCCAGGCCTTGGCTCGGGCAGAACGACCACCATAGAGCACGTCCACCCGCACATGCTCGTTGAGCTTCAGCAGCATGGGCGCACCGGCGAACACCGCGATGCCAAAGAGATACCACTGCGCCTCCAGCCAGGCATTGGAGCCCAGGTTGAAGGTGTAGCGCAGCAGCGCGTTGCCCGCACTGATCAGGCAGGCGAGCAGGAGGGCCCAGGCGGCGCCCACGCCCAGCAGGCGTGACAGCGCGTCCATCAGGCGGATGTAGGTGTGCATGCTTGTCTCCATCGGCCAGGGCTCATGGGCCCCGACTCGTTCGTGTCATGCGCAGGCCAGCCCAAGACAGGCTGGCCACAGGATCGCTCAGTCGTCCAGCGCAACGGCCTGAGTGTAGAGCCGCGCAGACCGTGCACCACTGCGGCAGAACATCAGCAGCGGACGAGGCAGGCTCTTGAGCAGGGCCGCGCACTGCGCGATCTCTTCGGGCGACTGGTAACCGCCCTGTACGGGCAGGTGGGCGTACTGCAGGCCGGCGGCCAGGGCGGCTGCCTCGATGGTGGCGCTGGTCGGCTGATCGGCCCCGCCTTCGAAGTCCGGGCGGTTGTTGAGCACGGCCTTGAAGCCCGCCTCGGCCGCCGCGGCCATGGCCTCGGGCGTCAGTTGGGGGGCGGCGTAGACGTCTTCGGCAATGGGCTGAAGTGAAACTTGACTCATGATCGACAACCTTGAAAGAAGGAAACCAGCTCCGGCCAGGCGCCACCCTCGGCAGGCGCCCACGCCAGACCGGGGTGCATCTGCCCCCGATTGTGCCTGCCTGGTCAGCCAGCCAACGCAGCCTTGACCGCTGCAGAGACCAGCCCCATGTCGGCCTGACCGGCCAGGCGCTGCTTGACGGCGCCCATGACCTTGCCCATGTCGCCAGGGCCGGATGCGCCGAGTTCGACCACGATGGCCTTGACGGCCGCGTTCACTTCGTCGGCGCTCAGGCGTTGCGGCAGGTAAGCCTCCAGCACCACGATCTCCGACTTTTCCTTGTCGGCCAGGTCCTGGCGACCACCGGCTTCGTACTGCTGGGCCGCATCCTTGCGCTGCTTGATCAGCTTGTCGACGATGGCCACGATCAGGGTGTCGTCCAGCTCCACGCGCTCGTCGACTTCCTTCTGCTTCATGGCGGCCATCAGCATGCGGATGGTGCCCAGGCGCTCGGCGTCCTTGGCGCGCATGGCGGTTTTCATGTCGTCGGAGATGCGTACTTTGAGGCTCATGGTGTGAGAGGTCAGGTCAGAAAAATCAAGCGGACAAGGAAAAGACGGGGCCCAGAAATGCCAAAGCCCGCATGGGCGTCCCCGCGCGGGCTTGTTCACCGTTCACCGCGCTGCTGACAGCGCATTGTGAGGGCAAGTCTTGGAGAAGCGAATCAGTACAGCTTCTTGGGCAGCTGCATGCTGCGCACACGCTTGTAGTGGCGCTTGACGGCGGCGGCCTTCTTGCGCTTGCGTTCGGCGGTGGGCTTCTCGTAGAACTCGCGAGCGCGCAGTTCGGTCAGCAGACCCAGCTTTTCAATGGTGCGCTTGAAGCGGCGCAGAGCCACGTCGAACGGTTCGTTCTCTTTGACACGGATGGTCGTCATTACGGATTCACTTTCAGTATGAATGCATTCAAAGGGCTTTTCGCATGGCCACCCACTGAGCTGCTTCAGGATCGCCTCACAAATCCCGGCGAAGGGATCGCCCTCATCGGGCCACCAGGGTCTTGGCCCGCTCCCGTGTTCCACGTCCGGTTATCGCGGCGGGAATCGGGCTGACCTGTCTCGGTGTGCAAAACGCTGCAAGCTGCAGCTCTGGCAGGCGGACTTCTTTGCAAACATGCAACAAGCCCCACCAACAAAGCCTGAGATTCTACCCCGGTTTTCTCGACTGATCCAGCAAAAAGACAAATCAGCGCAGATCAGGCGGAGAAAAACCTGCGGAATTTTCAGGCCAGGGGCCACAAATGGCCGTCGAGTCGGCGCACACCCTGGCTTTGGCGCAGCGCAGCCCGCACGTCGGCCGCTGGCAAGGCGGGTTGGCTTGAATGCGTGACCGAGCCCGAGGGCGGCCAGCTCGCCAGCACCTCGGCCAACGGTTCGAGCACGAAAGCACGCCCTGTCATGCGCGGATGGGGCAGGCTCAAACTGGGCGTGGCGCGCGTGGCATCGTCGTACCAGAGCAGATCGAGGTCGAGCGTGCGGGGCGCATGGTGGTAAGGCCGCTCACGGTCGTGGGTCAGCTCCAACGCCAGCAGGGCCGCCAGCAATTCCTGAGGGCCCAGGGCCGATTCAAGCACGGCCACGGCGTTGAGGTAGTCAGGGCCGGTCGCATCAACCGGAGCCGTCTGGTACGCCGACGACACGGCCAGCACCGCCGTCGCGGGCAAGGCGTTCAGCCCGCGCAGCGCCGATTGCAGGCGAACGCGCACCTCACCCAGGTTGCCCCCCATGCCGATGCAAGCCCGCGCGCGGGGTACACAGGCCAAGGCCTCGGGCGAGGCACTGACCGTGGGCCAGGCGCGGCTCACCTCGTCGCTCGCCTCGCTGCTCACTCGCCCGCGCCACCCGCGGCCGGGCTGCCCCCACCCTCGCCTGCCGGCTTGCGGCGGCGACGGCGGCGCTTGCGCGGGGCGTCGGTGCTGCTGGGGTAAGGCTGGTCGTCGTCGGCCGCTTCGCCGCCGCCGTCCTCTGCCTCGGTGGCCGGACTGACCACGGCGTCACGCGGGGCGGCCACACGGGCGGGACCCTTGCCTCGCCCACCCTGGCGCTTGCCCTGCTCCTGCTGCCGGACCTGGTCGAGCAGGTCGCGGCGCTCGGCGGGGTCGGCCAGGGAGAAGTCTTCCCACCAGCTGGCCAGCTCAGGGGCCACTTCGCCCACCTGGCCGCGCAGGCGCAGGAAGTCGAAACCTGCGCGGAAACGCGGCTGCTCCACCAGGGTCAGCGGCCCATTGCCGGTGCGGCGGTCAAAGCGGGGCTGCATGGTCCAGATTTCGCGCATGTCTGCGGCCAGCTTGCCGCGACCGGAGATGTCGCCAATGCGGGCGTCGAAGACGGCATCCGTGGCCGATTGCAGCGCCGGGAAGGCCGGCTCACCCTGGGCCATGTTGGCCTTCCAGTGCTCCAGCACGTCGTGCCAGAGCAGGCAGGCCAGCAGGAAGCTGGGCGCCACGGGCTTGCCCTCGCTGACGCGGCGATCGGTGTCGTCCAGCGCCAGCTGCACAAACTGTTCGCGGCCCGGGTGGCGACGGGCTTCGTCAAAGACGGCGTCCAGCACAGGGAACACGCCCTTCTCCAGACCCTGCTTGCGCAACTCGGCCAGAGAGGCTGTCGCGTGACCGGTCTGCAGCAGCTTGATCATCTCGTCGAAGAGACGCGACTGCGGCACGTTGGCCAGCAAGGCAGACATCTCCCGGATGGGGGCGCGGGTCTTGGGCTCGATCTCGAAGCCCAGCTTGGCCGCGAAACGCACCACACGCACGATGCGCACCGGGTCTTCGCGGTAGCGCAGCTCCGGGTCACCGATCATGCGCAGCACGCGTTTTTGCGCGTCCTTGATGCCGCCGTGGTAATCGACCACGATGCCCGTGTGCGGGTCGTAGTACATGGCGTTGATGGTGAAGTCGCGGCGGGCGGCGTCCTGGTCCTGCGGGCCCCAGACGTTGTCGCGCAGAACGCGGCCGCTGGCGTCCACCACGTGCGACTTGTCGGCCAACTCCTTGCGAGAGGTCTTTTCGTTGCCTGCCACCTGCTCGGCCGCATCGGCATCGAGGATGGCGCGGAAGGTCGAGACCTCGATCACCTCATGCTCACGCCCACGGCCGTAGACCACGTGGACGATGCGGAAGCGCCGACCGATGATGAAGGCGCGACGGAACAGGCTCTTGACCTGTTCGGGCGTGGCGTTGGTGGCCACGTCGAAGTCCTTGGGGCGAAGGCCGAGCAACAGGTCGCGCACGGCGCCGCCCACGATGTAGGCCTCGTAGCCGGCTTGCTGCAGGGTCTCGACGACCTTGCGGGCGTGGTGGTCGACCAGGCTGTCGTCGATGCCGTGTTCTTCACGGGGCACCTCGACGCGCTTGCCCACGGCGCTGCGGGGCTTGGCGGCCGCAGCCCGGGGCGCGGTGCCGGAGGCAGCACGCTTGCGGGCGGGGGCTTTGCCCAGAATCTTGTCAATCAGGCTTTTGATCATGCGAACAGTCGAAGAATGCGCCAGCCTCGTTCCAGCGCCACGGACTCCAGCGCGGGGCTGGGGTTGGTGGCGACCGGGTCGTTGGCACGCTCCAGCAGGGGCAGGTCGTTGGGAGAGTCGCTGTAGAAGCTCACGCGGTCAAAGTCGGCCAGTTGGCGACCTTGGGCAGACAGCCATTGTTCCACACGCGCGATCTTGCCTTCACGGAAGGAGGGCACGCCGTCGATCTCGCCCGTGACCTGGCCGGTTTCGTCGCGTACCAGGCGCACGGCAATGAGGTCATCGACCTGGAAGGCGTCGGCGATCGGGCGGGTCACGAACTCGTTGGTGGCGGTGACGATGGCCAGCAGGTCGCCCTGGGCGCGGTGGCGCTCGATCAACTCGATGGCCTGGGGCTGGATGGCCGGGAAAACCACCTCGGCCATGAAGGCCTGCTGCAGAGCCGCCTGCTCGGTAGCGTTGAGGCCGCGCCAGGCGCTGGTGCTGAACTGGATGTAGTCGTCCAGCACCAGGGTGCCGTCGCAGTACTGCTGATAGAACGCGTCGTTGCGGGCACGGTGGGTGGTTTCGTCCACCAGGCCTTTGCGGATCAGGAACTCGCCGAACTCGTGGTCGGAGTCGAGGGGCAACAGGGTGTGGTCGAGGTCAAAGAGGGCAAGGTTCATGGAGACTCCGCAGCGAGCATCTGCTTGAGCAGGGGCACGGTGATCAGGCGGTGCTCGGCCAGGGCATAGCGGTCCAGGCGATCGAGCAGTTGGGTGAGCGAGCCAAGGTCGCGGCTGTAGCGGGTGAGCAGGTAAGCGCTGAGTTCATCGCTCAGGCGCATGCCGCGACGGGCCGCTTCGAGGCGCAAGGCCTCGCGCACGCCGTCTTCGGCCAGGCCGCTCAGGGCAAAGATCAGGCCCCAGCCCAGGCGGGTGCGCAGGTCGTCCCGCACGGGCAGGTCAACAGGGGGCACGTTGCCGGCAGCGAGGATGTAGAGCGGGCCGGTTTCCGTGGGGTTGGACGGGCTGGCCGACTCGATGAAGAGGTTGAAGGCCAGGTGCTGGTGCTCGTCACTGAGGGCCTCGCACTCGTCGATCAGGGCCAGGGTGGGCGACATGGGATCGGCGGCATCCCACATCTGACAGGTCTGGGCATTGAGCCAGATGACGCCCAGGCCCAGGCCGAGGGCGCGCTCGACCATGGCGCGCAGCAGGTGGGTCTTGCCCGCGCCGCTGCTGCCCCAGATGTAGGCGGGCGAGAGGGGGCCCTGCACATCGGGCCATTGACGCAACCAGGTGAGCAGGTTGGTGTTCTGGCCGGCCACGAAGTCGTCCAGGCCGGGCACGGCCACAGGCCCGAGGTCGAGCGGGATCTGGCGCATGGGCGCGGCGGGGTGCGCGGAGGCAAAAACGTCCATCTGGTTCATGCGGGGACCGTCCTCACGGCGCCTTGAAAAAGCCGCTGGCCTGGTAGGCCAGGAGGGCGCGGCGCCCCAGCACCACGGCCAGAGCCGACACAGGCAAGGCGATCAGCACACCCCACACACCCAGCCACTGGCCAAAGAGCATCAGCGCCAGGATCACGCCCAGCGGATGCAGGCCGATGCGCTCGCCGACCAGGCGCGGCGTGAGGAAAAAGCTCTCGACCACCTGGCCGAGCCCATAGACCAGGGCAACGCTTCCAAGGGCGTAGGACGCGCCCTGCTCTCCCGCGCCGAACTGGAGCAATCCCGCCAGCAGGGCGAGGACCAGGCCCAGACCGAAACCCAGGTAGGGGATGCAGATGGCCAGGCCGGTGAACACCCCGATGGGCAGACCAAGCTTGAAGCCTGCCAGGCTGAGCGCCACGGCGTAGTAGACGGCGAGGATGCCCATGACCATGACCTGACCACGCAGGTACTGGCCCATCAGCTCGTCACACTCGTCGATCAGGGCATGGCCAGGCTGACGCCAGCGCAGGGGCACCAGTTGCACCAGACGGGCCATCAATCGGTCCCAGTCGAGCAGCCAGTAGAAGGCCAGCATGGGCACCAGCAGGGCCAAGCCGGCCAGGCTGACCAGGCCGCCGCCGCCCACGAGGAGGGAACGCAGCGCCGCAGCGCCCAGTTGGCTTGCGTGATCCTGCGCCCAGGTGAGGAGTTCCAGCTTGATGTCTTCGGCGCTGCTGGGCAGCACGACGCCCCATTGGGCCAGCCAGGGTGTGGCCCGCGACCACAGGCCCACCAGCAGGTCGGGCAATTGCTTGCGCAGCATCGGCGTGAGCTCGGAGACGATGGGCACCAGCAGCACCAGCACGGTGGCCAGCACCAGCACGACCATCAGCAGGCACAGGCCCACCGCCAGGGCGCGAGGCAGCCTGGCGCGCAGCACAAGCCGGTCGACCCCAGGACGCAGGGCATACGCCAGCACCAGGCTGAGCGCAAACGGCGTGAGGATGGCGGCATGCCACCACAGCAGAGCCGCCAGAGCCAGGCCGGTGAAGGCCCAGGCAAGGCGGGGCTTCGTGAGGGATTCGGTGGTCATGAGCGGTGGATTTTATGGGCAGCCACCGCATGGAAGGCCCGGCGTGGGAAACCGGCCTCAGTTTTTGCTGCCGTAGACGGCGCGACGTGCCGATTCAAGGGACTCTTCCAGCCTGGCCTGGCTGCGCTCCGCCGGGGGGCTGGCCTGCCAATCGGCCACGATGGCGGCCTCACGGCGCTTGTATTCGGCCGACTGGGCGGCTTCGCGGTCCTGTTGTTCGGCGTCCACCTGCGGCGCGAGCCCGCCGAGCCTGAGCTGGGCCGCTTCGAGCCTCTGGCGCCGAAGGCCCTCGTCGGGCTCCAGTTCGGTCCACAGCGCGGCTTCCAGCAGCAAGGCCTCGGCCAAGGTGATGTCGCCCTGTCGCAAGCGATCGGGGATCAGGTCCAGCAGGCTGCGTGCGGTCTGCTGGCGCAAGGCCACATCGGAGGAGCGCTGCAGCGCCTGCCAATGCGAGACGCCGCGCTGGAATCTCAGGGAGGCCACGACGCGGGCGAGTTCGGTCTCGGGCTGCGCCGTTTGGACCATGGCCTGCTTCAGGGCGGCCCACTCCGCGGGCTGGAAGTCTGACGGGCGGCCATCGGGCGCAAGTTGCGGCTCGGCGCCCCATGGCGCCACAGGGGGCACAGACCCCACGCTTGCCGATGCAGCCGGTCCCGCGACGGACACCAACTCGGCATCCCCCCGGCCCAGCCACCACACGCCCGCAAGGCCTGCGGCCACGGCCAGCTCGC
>NZ_JAIZVX010000313.1 GCF_021768455.1 Aquabacterium sp.
GCCGCCAGCAATGCACCCGCTGCGGCGGCACCGGCCATTCCGCCCGCTATTGCAAGTGGGCCGCGTAATGACGCCCGCCCGTTTCGCCCAGCTGCGGGACAAGATCAACGCGCGCCATGGCCGCAGCCACGACTGGCGCAAACGCGCCATCAAGCGACTGATGGCCGAAGCCGGCGCGACCACACAACTGACCGCCGGCCGCGTGCTGTCGTACAGGCTGCCCAGCGGCAAGTTTGTCTGCGTCAAGCACCGTTACCGCAACGAAACGCGAGCCAACGAAGCCGTGCAGCAGATCAACCTGGAAACGGACGGACGGCGCAAACCGATTCGCGCCTATCCCTGCTACTTCTGCAACGGCTGGCACATCACTAGCGAGCCGCGCTGAAATCAATTCAGTGATGTGGCGTGATCGCAATATATCCACAAATATATTTACGTCATTCAATCATCTGATGTATTATTGTGGCTCCGAAACTTGAAATAAAAAAGCAAAATTATGGATGCACGGACAGAGAAATTGCATGACATCATGCACGAATACAAGTTAAAGGCCACCGATGTGGCGGCAATACTGGGCCGCGAGGTCAACACCGTGCGAATCTGGCGCTGCAAGAGCGATAACCGCAACATTCCAGTTGATGCCCTGGCGCTGCTTGAACTGAAAGCGCCGGCGTATGCTGCCAATAAACGGGCTTCGAAGGCGCGCGCGTGAGTTCCGCCGCCCGCAATGATCGTCACCGCGATCTGACGCCGGCAGAAATCCGGGATGCGCTGTCGTATCTGAACGCGAGCGACCGCGAAGAATGGGTTTTTGCAGCGTTCGCAATCAGCAATGAGCTTGGACCTGATGGCTTCGATCTGTGGCACGATTGGAGCCGCAGCGGTGATGGCTACAACGAACCGGATGCACGCGCCACATGGCGTTCTGCGAAGCCAGGCGGCAACGCCACAGGCAAGATAACCATCGGGACGCTGATCGACCGCGCGCAGGTGTTCGGGTTCAAGTTCGACACCGAAAACCGTACGCCAATCAGCGCCGACGAAATCAAGCGCCGCGAGCAAGAGCGCGACAAGCGCGAAGCCGACGCCAAAGCCGA
>NZ_JAIZVX010000228.1 GCF_021768455.1 Aquabacterium sp.
CACAGCGCCTTGCCCCCCGCTCACCAGATGCGCTGTGTGCAGGACACCGCCCACCGCATGCGCAACGGCCTGCTCGTCTACCCCGCCATCTGGTTCATCCTCACCTGGATGGACGGCTACGCCCTGCGGCACGTGCCCGAGGTGCTGGGGCATGGGCTCGCCCTGAGCCTGGCCTCCTGGCTGCGATGGCGCTATCACCAGCACCTGCCTGTGGCCATGGCCCGTGACCTGCCCCGGGCGCGCCTCACCATGCGCGGCCTGTCGCTGGCCTACAACCTGTACTGGGGCCTGCTGTGCGCACTCATCATGAGCGCACCCGATGCACCCAACCTGCGCTGGATGATGCTGGTCAGCACCGTCGGCATCACCGCCGGCGGCACGGTCATCGTCGCGATCGACGCAGCGCTGCCCCTCATTTACCCCCTGGTCACCCTGGGCCCGACGGTGGTGACGCTGCTGCCGCAGGGCGGTGAGGTCAACGTGGCCATTGCGGTGCTCACGGCCGTGTTTTTTGGCTATTCGCTGGGCATCGCTCGCCTGGTGGGGCACGACTACTGGGCCCGCCTGCGCGGCCAGGCCTTGCTGGAGCAGCGCGCCCAGGAACTCGAGGCCCAGAGCCGCACCGATGCCCTCACCCAGATCCCCAATCGCCTGCGCTTTCAGGAATGGCTGAGCCAGTCCTGGCGCGACGCCCGCCGGCGCCGGGAGCCCCTGGCCATTGCCATGATCGACCTCGATCACTTCAAGCGGATCAACGACACCCACGGCCATCCTTTTGGCGACGTCTGCCTCCAGGCCGCAGCCCGGGTGCTGAGCCGCGCCTTGCTGCGCCCCTGCGACTTCGTGGCCCGCTATGGCGGCGAGGAGTTCGTGGTGCTCATGCCCAACACCGACCTGGAGGGCGCCCAGGCCGTGGCCGAACGCCTCCTGAACGACATCGGACAGACCGTGGTCGAACACCGCGGGGCCAGCGTGCGCCTGAGCTGCAGCATCGGGGTGGCCGTATGCCGGCCGGGGGTGCTCGACCAGGCCAGCCAGCTGGTACGGGAGGCCGACCAGGCGCTTTACCAGGCCAAACAGGATGGCCGCGGCCGCGTGCGCAGCCACGGCAGCTTGACCTCGCTGGCCGAGGTTTCAGCCGCCTGAGGCAGGCGGCGCGGCGCGCAGTTCGTCCACCGTGTAGCCCTCACGCGTGAGGGCATCGCGCAACCACGGCGGCTGGGGGCCTTCGCCGTCCCAGGTTTCCAGGGTGATCGGATGGCGGTACTTGACCACCGGCACGCGGGGCGCAGGTTTCGCGGGCGCAGGCACCCTGGCTGGGGCCCCTGACGGTATGCCACCCAGTTCACCGGGGGTGATGCGCCAAAAATCAACGAGCTTGCGGATCGAACGCAGCACGGCTTCTTGTTCTGGGGTCATGGTGGGGTGGAACAGACCTGCGAATGTGGGGTGTTCTGCCAGCGGAACACCTGAGGATGTTAACAAACCTCTCCTGCGTGCATTCATCCCCTGATATGCACGATTTATCACGGCCTCACGCCCTCAATGCCGCCCGACCCGCGCCGTAAACTTACCTAGCCAAAAGGGTTATCCCCACATGCAGTACCGCAGGCAGGACGGTCACGTTTCCTGTCAAGCCAGCCACTTGACCATCGACCAATTGAGGGACGCATGAGAACCAACCTGCCCGTCGTTGCACAGGAATACCCTTATCCCGCCGGCGAGTCCCTGGTGTCCACCACCGATCTCAAAGGCCGCATCACCTATTGCAACCCGGCTTTCATCCTGGTGAGTGGCTACCAGCGTGAAGAGCTGCTGGGGCAGCCCCACAACATGATCCGCCACCCGGACATGCCGGAAGAGGCCTTCCGCGACATGTGGGCCAGCATCGAAAATGGCCATCCCTGGACGGGCATGGTGAAGAACCGCCGAAAAGACGGGACCTTCTACTGGGTCAAGGCCAACGTGACCCCGCTGATGGAGAACGAGCAGCCAGTGGGCTACATGTCGGTTCGCACCCAGCCTGACCGGGCCGACGTGGCCGCCGCCGAACAGGTTTACGCCACCATGCGCGCCGAAGCCCAGAGTGGAACCCAGACCGTGGGCCTGCGCAATGGCCGCGTGGTGGGCCTGGACACCTGGGGGCGCCTGAAAGACCGTCTGCACGTGGACCTGGCCGGTGAACTCACCCTGGCCAGCCTGGGCATGTCCATCCTGACCTTCGGACTGGGCACGGTCCTGGCGAGCCACATGGCGGAGCGCGATGCCTGGGCCTGGTTGCTGGGCCTGGGCGTGATCGCCGCCTTCGGCGTGATCGGCCGTGTGGTGTTCACCCACCTCTCGGTGACCCCCATTCGGGAACTGCTGCACACGGCCAACCAGATGGCCTCCGGGGACCTGACCGCGCCAGTGCACTCCGATCGCCGCGACGTCATCGGCCAGATCACGCGCGCCCTGAATCAGCTGCAGGTCAACCTGCGCGCCATCGTCCGCGATGCCCGCACCGAGGTCGACCAGATGCTGGTGGCCACCCAGGAAATTGCTTCGGGCAACCAGGATCTCTCCGGCCGCACCGAAGCCCAGGCCAGCAGCCTGGAGCAGACCGCCGCCTCGATGGAGCAGATCACCGGCACCGTGCGCCAGAGCGCCGACACCGCCGGACAGGCTGCGACCCTGGCCGAGCAGACCACCGCCATCACCCACGACAGCGACCGCGCCGTCAACAACCTGACGCAGACCATCCAGGCCATTCAGGAATCGTCGCAACGCATCAACGACATCATCCAGGTGATCGACTCCATCGCCTTCCAGACCAACATCCTCGCCTTGAACGCCGCCGTGGAAGCGGCCCGTGCGGGCGAGCAAGGCCGTGGCTTTGCCGTGGTGGCCTCGGAGGTGCGGGCCCTGGCGCAGCGCACCGCGACCGCCGCCAAGGAAGTCAAGCAGCTGATCACGGACTCCGGCGAGAAGGTGCGCGCGGGGGGAGAACTGAGCGAGGCCGCACGCGACTCGATGCGCTCGGCACTGAGCTCCGTCGACCAGGTCAGCGCCCTGGTGGGGTCGATCAGCCACGGGGCACGCGAACAGCTCAGCGGCATCTCGCAGGTGAACGCGGCCGTCTCGCAACTCGATGGCATCACCCAGCAAAACGCGGCCGCCGTGGAGGAAATCGCGGCGGCGTCGATGTCGCTGGCCGAGCGAGCCCGCATCCTGGCCGACGCGGTCAAGGTCTTCCGCCTGGACACCCAGGACAGCCTGCGCCAGCCCGACGCCGTGGCCCTGCGCCGCAGCATGAAGGCCCAGGCCACCCACTGAGGCGGGCCTGCGGCTCGGGTCAACCCTGAGCCACAGCGCGGCAACGCACAGCGACAGGCAGGTACAGGTCGCTAGACTAGGCGGCTTGTGTTCCCCGTGCCGCCATGAAACTCGCCCTGCTGTCCGATCTCCATGCCAACCGTCAGGCCACCGAGGCCGTGTTCGCCCACGCCCAGAAGCAGGGCTTCGACCGGCTCGTCTTCCTGGGTGACTACGTCGACTACGGTGGCGACCCCGCCTGGACGCTGGAATTCGTGCGCGAGCAAGTGAAGCTGGGCGCCGTCGCCGTGCGCGGCAACCACGACGACGCCCTCGACGAAGAGCACACCACCACCCAGATGGCGGGCCACGTGCTGCCCTCTCTGGCCTGGACACGATCTCAGCTCACCCTGGGCCAACAGGCCTGGCTGATGAGCCTGCCCCTCACCGCCGAAGTGGGCCCCTGCCTGGTGGCCCACGCCAACGTGCACGACCCGGCCAACTGGGGTTATCTGCAAGGCCGCATGGAAGCCACGCGCAGCCTGTTCGCCAGCCGACACCAGTTCGTGTTTTGCGGCCACATGCACCAGCCCACGCTCTACAACCTCTCCGCCACCGGCAAGTCGGGCGAGTTCATGCCCATCGGCGGTGTGCCGATTCCCCTGTCGCCGGCGCGACGCTGGCTGGGCATCCCCGGCTCGGTGGGACAGCCACGCGACGGCAACCCTGCCGCCTGCTACGCCATCTTCGACACGGACAAGACCGAGCTCACCTTCTTCCGCGTGCCCTACGACCACGAAAAGGCCGCCGGCCGCGTGCTGGAGGCCGGCCTGCCGCAGTCGCTGGCCGAGCGCCTGATCCAGG
>NZ_JAIZVX010000109.1 GCF_021768455.1 Aquabacterium sp.
CGAACGGCTGGCCCAGCGCCTGGACGTGACCATGCAGACCGTGCGACGCGATGTGCAGCGCCTGTCAGAGGCCGGCCTGCTGCTGCGCTTTCACGGCGGTGTGAGCCTGCCGCGCGAGCCCGCCCGCGTGGGTGCCTGGAAAGAACGCCAGGCCTTGCGCGCCGACGCCAAGGCCCGCATCGCCCGCTCGGTGGCCGCCGCCATCCCCGAAGGCAGCACCCTGATGCTGGGCGTGGGCACCACGGTCGAGGCCGTGGCCCGCGAGCTGCTGCACAAGCCCGGCCTCACCGTCGTCACCCACAACCTGCATGTGGCCAGCCTGCTGAGCGAGCACAGCGACTGCAAGGTGCACGTGGCCGGCGGCGTGCTGCGCGCCCGCGACAGCGCGCTCGAGGGCGACAGCACCGCCGCCTTCCTGCGGCAGTTCAAGGTCGACATCGGCATCCAGACCACACTGGGCATCGACCTCGATGGCAGCCTGCGCGACCGCGACCAGCGCGAGGCCCCGGTCAGCCAGGTGCTGCAGGCCCAGGCCAAGCTCAACTGGCTGGTGGCCGACGTGAGCAAGTTCAACCAGACGGCGCTGGCCGAAGTCAGCCGCCTGCAGCAGATGGACCGCGTCTTCACCGAGGCCCTGCCCCCCGCCCCCTTCCCGCAGCTGATGCAGGACTGGGGCGTGGCCCTCACCATCGCCTCCTGACCGCCCGGACCATGCAGGGGGTCAAGCGCAAGGTGGTGCACGCCACCCTTTACGAGGGTGTGGCCATCGTCATCGTGGCCTTCCTGATGCTCGCCTTCTCCGACAAGGGTCTGGCCCACACCGGCCCCTTTGCCCTCATGACCTCGGTGATGGCCATGAGCTGGAACATGGCCTTCAACGCCCTGTTCGAGGCCTGGGAGCGCCGCCAGCCCAGCCGCGTGCGCACCCTGCGCCGCCGCGCGGCCCACGCCGTGCTGTTCGAGGGCGGCCTGGTGCTCTCCACCGTGCCCCTGATCGCCTGGTGGATGGACATGAGCTGGACCGACGCCTTCCTGGCCGACCTGGGCCTGGTGTTGCTTTTTCTTGTATACACTTTTTGTTTCAACTGGGTCTTTGACCGCATCTTCGGTCTGCCCGCCTCGGCCCAGGCGGCCCCCTGACCCTCTGTTGCACTCTGACCTAACCCTTCGGTTAATTGCGACGACACGGGGAATCCTGCAGGATCGAACGTTGCTCAAAACCACCTTGGGTGCCGGCCAGAAGTGAGAGGCCGTCAGCCCAAAACCCCTCCCCTTGGACGTTCCCTGCCTCACTCAACGCCAGATCCAAGTCTGTGAACTCATCAGCCAGGGCCTGGGCAACCACGACATCGCGGCCGAACTGGGCCTGAGCGCCGCCACCATCAAGGCGCACCGCGGCGAGGCCATGCGGCGCCTGCAAGCCGGCTCTGTGGCCGATCTGGTTCGTGCCTACCTGCAGCGCTCCGGCCCGGGCACCATGGCCTCCCTGCTCAGCCGGGCCAAGCCCATCCAGGTGCGCGTGTGCGAGCCCGATGAACAGGTTGGCCCGACGCTCGCCCATGCGCTGAACAAGTTCGGTCACGTGGTGCGCTGGCATGCCTCGCCAGAGACGCTGCTGCAAGGCCTGGCCTCCGGACAGGACAGGCCCGATGTGCTGATCCTGAGCCTGTACCCAGGCGTACCGCCGCACGACTTTGACTTGCTGGAGAACGTACGGCAACACAGCCGTGCGGGCCTCTTCGTGCTGCTGCCGCAGTTCCGCGTCGCCCACCGCATCGAAGCACGCCAACGAGGCGCCGATGGCGTGTTCGACAAGCCCGTCGTCTTCCGCGAGCTGCATGGCGCCCTGCAAAACCTGGTGGACCGCCTGCCGCGCGACTGAGGCGCAGCCCCCTTGCGGCCTCGCCTTGTCGCGGCCATGCCCCTGCTGTCGCGCCCGCACCTGGCCCTTGCGGCGAGGGGCCCCTAGCATCGTGCGATGCCCAAGCCCCTCCCCCCTCGCCTGTCCCTGATCCAGGGCCCCGACGGCCACCTCGCCCTGCGGCAGTGGGGCACACCCGGCCAGCCTCTGATCGTGCTGCTGCACGGCTACCCCGACCACAGCGGCACCTGGGACACCATCGCCCCGCTGCTGGCCGATGCCTTCCACGTCGTGGCCTACGACGTGCGCGGCGCGGGCGACTCCTTCGTCCCCCGTCGACGGGCCGACTACACCCTGTCGCGCCTGACCGCCGACTTCCGCGCCGTGATCGATGCCGTCAGCCCCCATCAGGCGGTGCACCTGGTGGCCCACGACTGGGGCTCGGTGCAGGGCTGGGAGTTCGTGACCGAGCCCAGCCTGTCCGGGCGCATCGCGTCGTTCACCTCCTGCTCCGGGCCTTGCCTGGACCACGTGAGCTGCTGGCTGCGCGAACGCCTGGCCCACCCCACACCCGGCCACCTGGCACAGGTCGCGCTGCAGAGCCTGAAGTCCTGGTACATCGCCTTCTTCCACCTGCCCCTGCTGCCGCAGCTGCTGTGGCGCGGCCTGCTGGGCCCGATGTGGCCACGCCTGATGCGCTGGCTGGAGCGCGCCCCGGTGCCGGCCCACGCCAGCCAGACCCGCGATGGCCTGCACGGCATCCAGCTCTACCGCGCCAACATGCTGCCGCGCCTGCTGCGGCCGCGCGAGCGCGTGGCGCACGCCCCGGTGCACCTGATCGTGCCCCTGCGGGACCGCTTCGTCAGCCCCCAGCTCAGCGCCGACCTCTCGCGCTGGGTGAGCGAACTCAGCCGCCACGAAGTGGCCGCCGGGCACTGGGTCACGGCCCAGCAACCTGCCGTGTTTGCCGGGCAGGTGCGCGGCTTTGTGAAACGCGTCGAGCGGCGCAGGCGCCAGGCACGGGCCACGGCCAAGGCGGCGTGAGGGGCCAGCGTGGCCTGCAACCTCAGACCTGGTCGCGCGGCGCCCGGCCGGCCATCACATCGGCCACGTTGTCGAGCGCCCGAAAGCCCATGGCGTTGCGCGTCTCGACCGTGGCACTGCCCATGTGCGGCGCCATGAACACATTGGGCAGCGCGCGCAGGCGCAGGTCGAACGCCGGTTCGTGGTGGAACACGTCCAGACCGGCCGCAGCCAGCTGACCGCTTTGCAGTGCCTCGATCAGGTCCCCCTCGTTGACCAGCGTGCCGCGCGCGGTGTTGACCAGGATGGCGCCACGCGGCATGAGGGCCAGGCTGTCGCGGTTGATGACGCCATCCAGCGCCGCACCGCCCGGGGCGTTGAGCGACAGCACCTGGCTCACGCGCAGCAGGCCCTCCAGGGTGGGGCAGTAGGTGGCGCCGGCTTCCAGCTCGGGCGCCAGGCGCGTGCGGTTGAAATAGGCGATGCGCATGCCAAAGGCCCGTGCACGCGCGGCCACGGCCTGGCCGATGCGGCCCATGCCCAGGATGCCCAGGGTCTTGCCGCGCAGGTCGGTGCCCAGCATCTCGCCCAGCTGGAAAGGGCGGCGCCAGCCGGCGTCCATCACCTGCAGGTACTCGCGCATGCGGCGGGCCGCGCCCAGCATGAGCAGCAGGGCCATGTCGGCGGTGGCGTCGGTCAGCACATCGGGGGTGTTGCTCACGGCCAGTCCGCGTGCCCGGGCGGCGGCGACGTCCACGTGGTCGGTGCCCACGCTGTAGGTGGCCAGCAGGCGCACCTGGGCCGGCAAGGCTGCGATCAGGTCCGCCGGCACCGGCACGCGGAAGGACACCAGCAGGGCCTGCACCGTGGGGTGGGCCTGCAGGGTGGACAGCAAGGCCTCGGGTGCGAGGTGGTCGGATTGCGACAGGACCGCACCGAATTCGCGGGCGGCCCGCTCGGCCACATCGGCCGGCAGGGGGGAGGCGCAGAGCAGGAAAGGGGTCATGGACGCACTGTAGGCCATCCGCCCATGCCATGGCCACCGCCCCGGCACACCCGCCGGGCACGGCACGCCGGGGCGCCCCTTCCTATAATCCCCGGATTCCCTTTTTCACAGGCCGACACCCGCCCGGGCGTTCGGCCTGCTCTTGTCTTTGCGGTGACCCACCCCATGAGCGCTCCTACCGAGAACCAGACCTACGATCCGCGTGCCGTCGAGGCCCGAGCCCAGCAACACTGGTCGCAGCCGCTGTGGGACGGCCAGGACGCCTACCGCGCCACCGAAAAGGCCGACAAGAAGGCCTTCTACGCCTGCTCCATGCTGCCCTACCCCTCGGGCAAGCTGCACATGGGCCACGTGCGCAACTACACGATCAACGACATGCTCACGCGCTACTTGCGCATGAACGGTCACAACGTGCTGATGCCCATGGGCTGGGACGCCTTCGGCCTGCCCGCTGAAAACGCGGCGCTCAAGAACAAGGTGCCGCCCGCCGCCTGGACCTACGACAACATCGCCTACATGAAGAAGCAGATGAAGGCGATGGGCCTGGCGATCGACTGGTCGCGCGAGATCGCCACCTGCCAGCCCGAGTACTACAAGTGGAACCAGTGGCTGTTCATCAAGATGCTGGAAGCCGGCATCTGCGAGCGCCGCACCCAGACCGTGAACTGGGACCCGGTCGACCAGACCGTGCTGGCCAACGAACAGGTGATCGACGGCAAGGGCTGGCGCTCGGGCGCCACGGTCGAGAAGCGCGAAATCCCCGGCTACTACCTGAACATCACGAAGTACGCCGAAGAACTGCTGGGCGCCGTGGCCAACCCCGAGGACAAGAACTACCTCAGCGGCTGGCCCGAGCGCGTGCGCCTGATGCAGGAGAACTGGATCGGCAAGAGCGAGGGCGTGCGCTTCGCGTTCGCGCACGACATCACCGGTGCCGATGGCCAGCTGATCAACGGTGGCCAGCTGTGGGTGTTCACCACCCGCGCCGACACCATCATGGGCGTGACCTTCTGCGCCGTGGCCCCCGAGCACCCGCTGGCCGCCCACGCCGCCGCCAGCAACGCCGCGCTGCAGGCCTTCATCGACGAGTGCAAGACCGGTGGCACCACCGAGGCGGAGCTGGCCACGCAGGAGAAGAAGGGCATGGCCACGGGCCTGTTCGTCACGCACCCGCTGACGGGCCGCCAGGTCGAGGTCTGGGTGGGCAACTACGTGCTCATGTCTTACGGCGACGGCGCCGTGATGGGCGTGCCGGCCCACGACGAGCGCGATTTCGCCTTTGCCAAGAAGTACGGCATCGCCATCGAACAGGTCATCGCGGTGGAAGGCGAAACCTTCAGCCTCGAGGCCTGGGCCGAGTGGTATGGCGACAAGCAACGCAGCGTGTGCGTGAACTCCGGTGAGCTCAACGGTCTGGGCCACAAGGCCGCCGTGGGCAAGGTGGCCGAGCTGCTCGGCGCCAAGGGCGTGGGCGAGAAGAAGACCACCTGGCGCCTGCGCGACTGGGGCATCAGCCGCCAGCGCTACTGGGGCACCCCCATCCCCATCATCCACTGCGCCGACTGCGGCCCGGTGCCCGTGCCCGAGGCCGACCTGCCCGTGCGCCTGCCCGAAGACGTGGTGCCGGACGGCAGCGGCAACCCGCTCAAGTCCCGCCCCGACTTCCTGAACGTGGGCTGCCCGAAGTGTGGCAAGCCCGCCCAGCGCGAAACCGACACGATGGACACCTTCGTGGACTCGAGCTGGTATTTCATGCGCTACACCTGCGCCGACAACACCGAGAAGATGGTGGACGAGCGCACCCAATACTGGATGGGCCAGGGTGGCATGGACCAGTACATCGGTGGCATCGAGCACGCCATCCTGCACCTGCTGTACGCCCGCTTCTGGACCAAGGTGATGCGTGACCTGGGCCTGGTCAAGGTGGACGAGCCCTTCAAGCAGCTGCTCACCCAGGGCATGGTGCTCAAGGGTGCGTTCTCGCACAAGCCCGAAGGCGGCGGCAAGAACTACTACTGGGAGTCGGAGATCGACGTCGAGCGCAACGCGCACGGCCAGGTCATCGGCGGCAAGCTCAAGGCCGATGGCACGGTGCTCGACTACGAGCTGACCACCATGTCCAAGTCCAAGAACAATGGCGTGGACCCGCAGGCCCTGATCGAATCCATGGGCGCCGACACGGCCCGCCTGTTCGTGATGTTCGCCTCGCCACCCGAGCAGACGCTGGAGTGGAACGACGCCGGCGTGGAAGGCGCACACCGCTTTGTGAAGCGCGTGTGGAACTTCGGCGCCCGCAACGCCGCCGCCCTGAAGGACGCCGGTGCCGTGGTGCAGGCCGAACTCAGCGCCGAGGCCAAGGCCCTGCGCCGCGAGGTCTACGTCATCCTCAAGCAGATCAGCTACGACTACGAGCGCATGCAGTACAACACCGTGGCCTCGGGCGCGATGAAGCTGCTCAACGCGCTCGAAGCGCACAAGGGCAGCTCGGCGCAGGACCAGGCCGTGCTGCGCGAGGGCTACAGCGTGCTGCTGCGTGGCCTCTACCCCGCCTGCCCGCACCTCACCCATGTGCTGTGGGAAGACCTGGGCTACGCCGCCCGCGACGGTGGCGACCTGCTGGACGCCCCCTGGCCCACCGTGGTGGAAGAGGCCCTGGTGCAGGACGAGATCGAACTGATGCTGCAGGTCAATGGCAAGCTGCGCGGCTCGGTCAAGGTGGCGCCGTCGGCCGACAAGGCCGCCATCGAGGCCGCCGCCCTGGCCAGCGAAGAGTTCGCCAAGTTCAGCGAAGGCAAGGCGCCGAAGAAAGTCGTCGTCGTGCCGGGTCGCCTGGTCAACATCGTGGTCTGATGACGGCCATGCACAACCCCCAACGCCGCGCCTGTCTGCGCACCACCCTGGGCCTGGGCGCCAGCGCCGGCCTGCTGGCCCTTGGCGGCTGCGGCTTCACGCTGCGCCGCGGCCAGCAGATGGCCTTCCGCTCCGTCCAGCTCACCGGCTTCGCCCCCAACTCCTCACTGGGCACCGAACTGGCCCGGGCGCTCAAGGCCTCGGGCGTGGAGGTGGTGGGCAGCAGCCTGGAAGCCGCCCGCGCCGCCTCTGCCGCCGGGGTGCCCGACAGCCACGTGGTGTTCGAGGCCCTGCGCGACAGCCGCGACATGGTGGTGGCCACCACCACCAGCTACGGCCAGATCCGCGACATGACGGCGCGCATCTTCCTGCGCTTTGCCGTCAAGCGCGCCGATGGCACGGTGCTGGTGCCGGCCTCCGACCTCAACCTCAGCCGCGACCTGACCTACAACGAGAAGGACGCGCTGGCGAAGATGGACGAGTCCGCCGCCCTGCACAAGGCCATGCAGACCGACATCGTCAACCAGGTGCTGCGCCGCCTGGCCGCCATCACGCCCGAGCAGCTGGTCGCCCCCGTGGCCCCGGCCGCGCTGGCGCCACGCAGCGTCTCGGCCAGCGAGCTGGCGGCCTCGCAGGCCGAAGCCGCCGAGCGCGACCCGCGCAACGCCCGCGTGCCCTCGCCAGTGCGCCCGGCGGCCTCCACCGCGCGCTGACCTCCCGCGCCGCTCCTGCACGCCGCCATGCAACTGCGCCACGACCAGCTCGCCGCCCACCTCCAGAAGGGCCCGCTCAAGAGCCTCTACACCTTGCACGGTGACGAGGCCCTGCTGGCCCAGGAGGGTGGTGACGCCATCCGCGCCGCCGCGCGCGCAGCCGGCTACACCGAGCGCCAGGTGCACACGGTGAGCGGGGCGTATTTCGACTGGTCCAGCCTGCTGGGTGCGGCCAGCGAGATGTCGCTCTTCGGCGACCGCCAGTTCATCGAGATCCGCATCCCCTCGGGCAAACCGGGCAAGGACGGCTCGACCGCCCTGCAGCGCTACTGCGAGCTCATGGCCGGCAACGACGGCGTCATCACCCTGGTCACCCTGCCCCGGCTGGACAAGACCCAGCAAGGCAGCGCCTGGTTCACCGCCCTCGACGGCATGGGCCTGAGCGTGCGCTGCGACCCGGTGGAGCGCAACGCCCTGCCGCTGTGGATCGCGCAGCGCCTGGCCGCCCAGGGTCAGCAGGTCGAACCCGGCGAGGTGGGCCAGCGCACCCTGGCCTTCTTTGCCGACCGGGTGGAGGGCAACCTGCTCGCCGCCCAGCAGGAAATCACCAAGCTGGGCCTGCTGCACCCGCCAGGCACGCTCAGCATCGAGCAGATCGAAGAGGCCGTGGTCGACGTCGCCCGCTTCAACGTTTTCAAGCTCAGCGAGGCCGTGCTCTCGGGCCAGGTGCACCGCACCCTGCGCATGATCGACGGCCTGCAGGCCGAGGGCGAGGCCGCCGTGCTGGTGCACTGGGCCCTGGCCGAAGACATCCTGGCGCTGTACCGCGCCCGTGGCGCGCTCGATGGCGGCAAGCCCCTGCCCATGGTGCTGCGCGAGCAGCGCGTCTGGGGCCCGCGCGAGCGCCTGTTCGAGCGCATCCTGCCCAACGCCCGCCTGCCCATGCTGGCCCGCCTGGTGGCCTCGGCCAGCACGGTCGACGGCATCGTCAAGGGCCTGCGCCACCCCCAGTGGCCCGAAGACCCCTGGGAGGCCCTGCGCCGCCTGGCGCTGCAACTGGCCCGCGTGGCGGGTGGGCCGGCCCTGGCCTGACACCCCGTGGCGCCCCCTCAAGCCCGGGGGCCCTGTCTTAGGAAAGCCCTGAGGGCCCCGGCCCCTGGGGCTGGGTAGAGTGACTGCACCCCGTTTGATGCCGTACCGATCGCGTACGCCCAGCCCCGTGAGCGCAGCCACCACCCTCCCCCTGAACCGATCCGAGCACCTGTACTGGGCGGGCGAGGGCCACATCGGCCCCATCAACCAGCCTTATGTGCTGCGCTTTGCCGGCCCGGTCGACGAAGCCGCCGTCCGCCAGGCCCTGCGCGAACTCACCACCCAGGTCGACCGTCTGAGGGGCGTGGTCGAGCCCAGGGCCTTCGGCCACCACCTGCGCATCCTGCCGGACGACCACTTCGTCGACCAGCTCTTCGCCGACGCCTGCCGCGTGCAGCACGGCATCGACACCACCTCGCGCGAGGCCCTGGCCGCCTTCCACACCGACTTCCTCAACGAGCCCCTCTCGCTGGAGCGCGGCCTGCCCTGGCGCGCCCGCTTCCTGCCCCACCCCACGCAGCCGGTGCTGGTGTTTTCGGTGCACCACCTGATTGGCGACGGGCGTTCCATGGTCAGCCTGGTGTGCGCCATCCTGGGACGGCTCAATGGGCACGCCATCCCGCGCATGGCCGCCGAAAACCCCAGCATGGCCCCGGCGGTGAACCCGCAACGCTGGTGGCACTGGCCAGGCAGCATCGCGCGCTGGTGGCGACAGAGCCGGGCCGACCGCCGCGCCGCCGCAGGCGAGCACACCGTCACGCTCAACCGGGGGCACTCGCCGCGCTACACCACCAGCACGGTGCGCTACCACGAGCTGCCCGTCCCGGCCGACGCCATGAAGGCCCTGGCCAAGGCGCACGGCACCACGGTCAACACCCTGCTGATGGCGATGGTGGCCAACGCCTTCCTGGCCCTGGCGCCCGAACAGCCCCGGGCTGTGGCCGCGATCCGGCTCTCGGTCGACCTGCGGCGCTACTTCCCCGAGGGCCAGGCGCCGGCGTTCGGCAACTACGTGTCCTCGTTCACGGTGAAGGGCCGGCACCAGCCGACCCTGGCCGCCCAGATCACCTCGCTGGAGGCCCAGGTCAAGGACCACCTCGCCCGCTACGAGCGCCGTGACCTGGCCCTGCCCCTGGGGTTTTACGAGTGGCTGCCCCTCATGGGCCGCACGCTCTACAGCCACCTCATCGTGCGCAGCAAGGCGAAGAACCGCTTCCCGCCCCTGAGCTGCCACCTCAGCAACCTGGGCAGTGCCGAGTTCGTGCACCCCAAGGGCGCCACGGTGCGCGTCCAGGAGCTCTGGCCGGCCACCGTCAGCACCGCCTTGATCCTGGGCGCGCTCAGCCTCAATGGCCAGCAGTTCATCCCCCTGATCTCGCAAGACGACGAGGTGAGCGCGGCCGACGTGGCCCGCTTCCTGGCCGCCCTGGACACCCAGGCTCGCCATGTGCTTGATGCCAGCCGCCCTCAGGCCGCCGCGTGAAAAGCAGCACGGATTGAGGCAAACAGCCGGGAATTCGTCATGTTCATGGACCCTTGTGCCCCATCAAGGCCGCGGCAAGATGGCCGATATCAGACAGGTCTATCAATGACCTGGCGACAAGGCTGTACATGGAAACGCGCAGATCACCGCAAGGCCCGCAGGGCGGCATGCCCGGCACGAACGAGCACCAGGCCATGAAGGCCGTGCAGCGCCCGCCTTCGGGCACGGCCAGCCGCTGGCTTGACCTTGCCATGGCGCTCTGGGTGCAAGATGATGCACCACAGCCCCCCACGCGCTCCGCCAGCCCGCCGGGGCGATCACCACGCTGAAGCGCCCGAACCCGGCGCCCCACCACCCGATGCCCCTGCCTTTCCTGCACACCGGCAAACTCCAGGTCCGCATCGTGGCGGTGTTCCTGGGCTTGCTCGTGGCCGTGCAGGTGGCCACCTACTGGCTCATCGAGCAGAGCATCGACCGCAATGCCCGCAGCGAAGTCGACGCCAGCCTGGACATCGGGCAGAAGGTCTTCCAGCGCCTGCTGATGCAAAACAGCGAGCGCCTGGCCGAGGCCACCCGCGTGCTTTCGGCCGACTACGGTTTCCGCTCGGCCATCGCCAGCGGTGACGACGAAACCCTTTCCTCGGCCCTGCAAAACAGCAGTGAGCGCATCGGTGCGGCCATCGCGGTCTACACCGACACCGGCTTCCAGCTGAAAGCCGGAACCTCCGGTGAGGCGGCGCGTTTCGTGCCCGCGATCGAACGCTACGCCCTGCGCAACGACAAGCAGACGCCTTCTTCGAACTGGGTCGAGCTGGTCAATGGCCGGGCCTACCAGATCGTGGCCGTGCCGGTGCGGGCGCCGGCGGTCATCGGCTGGGTGGGCATGGCCTTCCCGGTCGGCGCCCAGCTGCTGCAGGACATGAAGCGCCTGTCCAACCTGGACGTCGCGCTGATGCTGGTCCCGCCCGACCAGGGTTGGCAGACGCTGGAAGCCACCCTGCCCCGCGCCGAATGGCCGGCCCTCGCCCTGTCCCAGCAACCGCAGGAAGCGGCCAGCGCCTCGCCCCAGCGTCCGATCCAGAAACTGATGGTGCAAGGCACGGAGTTCAGCGCGCACATCACGCCGCTGGCCAGCCAGGGCGACCGGGCCGAAGTGGTGGCCCTGCTGATGCAGTCGGTCGACGAGGCCCTGGCCAGCTACCGCCGGCTCAAGGTCATCCTGCTGACGATCTCGGTCGTGGGCGTGGCCGTTTTCGGCCTGGGCAGCGTGCTCACGGCCCGTCACATCACCACCCCGCTGCGCCAGCTCACGCAATCGGCACGACGGCTGGAGCGGGGCGATTACGGGGCCGCAGTCACGGTGCAGGCTCAGGACGAGATAGGCGAGCTGGCCCAGTCCTTCGAGACCATGCGCCAGGGCATCCAGGCCCGGGAAGGCGAAATCCGCCGCCTGGCCTACCAGGACGCCCTCACCGGCCTGCCCAACCGCGAGCAGTTCCGCCACGACCTGCGCCAGGCCATCGCCCGCAGTCAGGAGAACGGCGCGCCCTGTGCCGTGCTGCTGATGGACCTGGACCGCTTCAAGCACGTCAACGACGTGCTGGGCCACCGCTTTGGCGACCGCCTCCTGCGCGCCGTGGCCGAGCGCCTGCACCGCGACGTGATCGACGGCCAGCAGGCCGTGCTGGCCCGCCTCAGTGGCGACGAATTCGCCGTGCTGCTGCAGGGCAAGGACGCCGAAGCCGCCTTGCCCGTGGCGCGCCGCATCCTCCACGCCTTCGAGCAGCCCATCACCCTGGACGACCACACCGTCGACCTCTCGGCCGGCATCGGCGTGGCCAGCGCCCCCGCCCACGGGCTGGAAGCCGACCTGCTGCTGGGCCGCGCCGAACTCGCCATGTACGCCGCCAAGGCGCAGCAGGCCGGCACCGTGGCCTACCACCCCGGCCTCGACTCCAGCAGCGAGGAGTCCCTCTCCCTGCTGAGCGAACTGCGCCACGCGGTCGATCACGGGCAGATGCGCGTCTTCCTGCAGCCCAAGATCCACCTGCAAAGCGGCGCGGTGCTGGGGGCCGAGGCCCTAGTGCGCTGGGAGCACCCCACGCGCGGCATGGTGCCGCCCATGAAGTTCATCCCCTTTGCCGAGCAGACCGGCTTCGTGCGCGTGCTGACCATGTGGATGCTGGAACAGGTGGCCCAGCTCAGCCAGGCGCTGAGCGACCGCGGCCTGCGCATGAAGATCGCGGTCAACCTCTCGACCCGCGACCTGATGGACCAGGACCTGCCCACCAAGATCGAACAGATGCTGCTGCGCTATGCGGTCGACCCGCAGTACCTGGTGCTGGAGATCACCGAGAGCGCCATCATGGACGACCCCCAGCGCGCCCTGGGCACGCTCAACCGCCTGCACGCCATGGGTCTGAAGCTCTCGATCGACGACTTCGGCACCGGCTACTCGTCTCTGGCCTACCTCAAGCGCCTGCCGGTCAACGAGCTGAAGATCGACCGCTCCTTCGTGATGAACATGGAAAGCGACCTGCAGGACGCCAAGATCGTGCGCTCGACCATCGAGCTGGCCCACAACCTGGGCCTGACCGTGGTGGCCGAGGGCATCGAGAACGCCAAGACCCTGAAGTTGCTCGAGGGCCTGGGCTGCGACGAGGCCCAGGGCTACTTCATCGCCAAGCCCATGCCGGCTGCGATGTTCGCCGAATGGGCCGAGGGCTGGATGCCGCCCGACACCTCGGACGAGCGCCTGAACACCGACTTCGCGGCCATGATCCACTGAGCCCCGGGCGTCACAGGGTCTGCGCCAGCGCGATGAAGGCCTCGGCCTGATCCGGTGCCAGGCCCAGCACGGGCTGCGGCACCGCCTGCCCCTGGCCCACCCAGGCCTGCACACGCTCGGCCTGGGCCTGCAACAGACGCTGCGCATCACCCAGCCGCGGCAGCACCGGGCCGGCAAACAGCACCCGGCCTTGCGTGGCCACCATCAGGGTCGGGAAGGTTTCGACGTCGATGTCGCCGAGCCGGTCGGCCTCGTCTTCGATGTCGATCCAGCGGTAGCGGTGCTGGGGCGCGCCGGCCTGCAGGGCCTGGAAGGTCTGGGCGTACTCGCCGCAGGTGCCGCACCAGGCGGCGCACAGGCAGACCACGTCGAACACGGGTTCGGGCAGGGAGGCGGGAGCGGACTCGGACATGCCCCGATTTTCAGGGCAAACCGGCCCCGCCGTCCTGCCGTGCCTCAAGCACCCTGCGCGGCCCTCAGCCCAGCCGGATCCAGGTGGTCTTGAGCTCGGTGTACTTGTCGAGCGCGTGCAGGGACTTGTCGCGCCCATTGCCCGACTGCTTGAAGCCGCCGAAGGGCACGGTGATGTCGTCGTCATCGTAGGAATTGACGTGCACCGTGCCGGCCCGCAGCGCACGGGCCACGCGGTGGGCACGGTCCAGGCCGTCGCTCCAGACGCTGGCCTGCAGGCCATAGGCCGTGTCGTTGGCCAGGCGGATGGCCTCGGCTTCGTCCTCGAAGCGGACCACGCTGAGCACGGGCCCGAAGATCTCTTCCTGCGCGATCTGCATGCCATTGGCCACGCCGTCGAACACGGTGGGCTGCACGTAGAAGCCGCCGCTTTCGGGCAGGGCCTGGGCGCCACCGGCCTTGAGCTGGGCCCCCGCCACCACACCGGCCTCGATGTAGCCCAGCACGGTGCGCAGCTGGCCCTCGTCGACCAGGGCGCCCATGACGGTGGAGGGCGAAAGCGGGTCGGCGGGCTGGTACTTCGGCGTGAGGGCCACGATGCGGTCCACCACCTCGTCGGCGATGGACGCGTGCACCAGCAGGCGCGAGGGCGCGTTGCAGGATTCGCCCTGGTTGAAAAAGAGACTGCCGGCCACGGTGGCGGCGGCGCGGTCGAGGTCGCGGAAGTCGTCGAACAGCAGCACGGCCGACTTGCCGCCCAGCTCATTGAACACCCGCTTGAGGTTGCTCTGCCCGGCGTAGCCCAGCATGCGGCGGCCCACGCGGGTCGAGCCGGTGAAACCGATGGCATCGACGTCCATGTGCAGGGCCAGGGCCTCGCCAGCCTCGTTGCCGTAGCCGGGCACCACGTTGAACACGCCCTCGGGCAGACCGGCCTTCAGGGCCAGCTCGGCCAGGCGCAGGGCCGTGAGCGGCGATTTTTCAGACGGCTTGAGCACCACGCTGTTGCCCGTGGCCAGGGCGGGGCCCAGCTTCCAGGCCGCCATGAGCATGGGGTAGTTCCAGGGCACGATGGCGCCGACCACGCCCACCGGCTCGCGCTGGATCAGGGCCAGGGCGCTGGCCGGGGTGGGGGCGATCTCGTCGTAGACCTTGTCGATGGCCTCGGCGTACCAGGCGATGCAGCGGGCCGCGGCCGGAGCGTCCACCCCCAGGCTGTGCTGGATGGGCTTGCCCATGTCCAGGGTTTCGAGCAGGGCGAGCTCGTCCTTGTGCTGCACGATGAGCTCGGCAAAGCGCTGCAGGATGCGCTTGCGGATGGCGGGGGCCTTGCGCGCCCAGCGGCCGTCGTCAAAGGCCTGGCGGGCGCTGCGCACGGCGGCGTCCACGTCGGCGGCCTGCCC
>NZ_JAIZVX010000229.1 GCF_021768455.1 Aquabacterium sp.
TGCAGCACGAGGAACTGCTTGGGGTACAGGGCGCGCGACAGGGGCCACAGGCGGGTGCCGGAACCACCGGCCATGATGACGGGAAGCAATGCGTGTTTCATGAAATGACTCTAGCAAACAGGGTGCCCGTTGCCAGGCAAAGAAAAGTGAACAGGCTCAACGCCAAGGCTGTATGCCTCAGGCCTCGAAGCCATTGGGGTTGGACGACTGCCAGCGCCAGGAATCGGCACACATCTCGGCCAGGCCTCTGGTGGCGCGCCAGCCCATGGTCTCGAAAGCCTTGGCCGGGTCGGCGTAGCAGGCATCGATGTCACCTGGTCGGCGGGGTGCGAACACGACAGGAATCTCACGATCCGCGGCCTCGCCATAGGCCCGCGCCAGGTCGAGCACGCTGTAGCCCTGACCCGTGCCCAGGTTGACTGTGAGCGAGCGCTTTTGCTCGGCCAGGTAACGCAAGGCCGCCACGTGGCCTTCGGCCAGGTCGCACACGTGGATGTAATCGCGCACCCCGGTGCCATCGGGCGTGTCGTAGTCGTTGCCGAAGACGTTGAGGTGGGCGCGCTTGCCGACGGCCACCTGGGCCACATAGGGCATCAGGTTGTTCGGAATGCCGCGCGGGTCTTCGCCGATGCGGCCGCTTGGATGGGCCCCAACGGGGTTGAAGTAGCGCAAGTAGGCGAAATGCCAGGAGGCATCGCACTGCTCGAGGCCGCGCAGCAGTTCCTCGCCGATCAGCTTGGTCTGCCCATAAGGGTTGGTCGCCTTGAGGGCCGCCGATTCGGTGATGGGCAGGCTCTCGGGCTTGCCGTACACCGTCGCCGAAGAGCTGAAGACCAGGTCGGTCACACCGTGGCGTTTCATGGCCTGGCAAACCGACAGCAGACCACCCAGGTTGTTTTCGTAGTAATCGAGCGGGCGCTCGTTGGACTCACCGACGGCCTTCAGCGCCGCAAAGTGCACCACCGCGCTGATGCCGCCAAAACGCGTCCCGGCCAACTCGAAGCAACGGTCCAGGGCCGCCGCGTCACGCACATCGCCCTCGACGAACACGGGCTCTCGCCCACCCAATTCGGTCAGGCGATCCAGCACCTTCGGCGAGCTGTTGACCAGGCTGTCGACGCCAATCACGTCAAATCCGGCTGACTGCAGGGCGAGCCAGGTGTGGGAACCGATGTAGCCGGTCGCGCCGGTCAGCAAGATGGCAGGCAAAAGATCGCTCCTTGTCAGTCGAGTGTGTAGGAGACCTTGCAGTCGACCTGGTTGCCCTGGTAGGCCACACGTTCGCTGTCAGGCGTCTGTTTGTAGTCGGTGTAGGCGCAGCCCAGGTTCAGGTTGCGCAAGACCGCGTAATTCACGCCCAGGGTCATGCCGCGGTAGTGGCTGTTGGTGATGTTGGCGCGGTCACTGAAAACCTGGGAACCTTGCGGCGTTTGCACACGAGACAGGTCGTACTTCGTGAAGGTGTAGCCTGCGTTCACCGTGATCTTGCCGGTAGCTTTCAAGCTCGCATTCAAATTGGCCGAGGTGGTGGTCGTGTCGTAGTTGATGTCATACGACTGCACGCCGCTGAGCAGATCGGCAAAAGAACTGACGCCCTGCTGGTAGCGGTCCGCGCCAGTCGAACGAGACAAGCTCGCCGTGTAGCTGACCAAGCCACGCGGTGTGTAGTTCCACACCGCCTGCCCGGTCCAGCCCGATGTGTTTCGGTCGGCGTTCTTGTAATGGCCCTGACGACGGCTGACCATGCCGTAGAAGGAACTCAGGCCGCTGATGCGGGAGTTGACGGAAAAGTCGATGTTGCGGTCGCTCAACTCTTCGTTGTTGGTGGCAGGGTACCGCGTGTTCACGAGGCGAAGACCCAGACCGAAGTTCAGCAAGTCGGTGCTGTTGTAGATCGCCTTGAGCCCCTGCACGGTCTGGTTGGCGTTCTGGTAGAAATAACGCGAGTCCGAATACTTGACGCGGTTGCCGTCCAGTTGCCCCACGATCGCCCAACGCCCCCCGTTGCCGTATTGCAAGGCGATGTTCTGATCGTTGTAAGTGCGAATGTTGCGCGTGACACGCGCCTGACCGTTGTTGTTGTTCTGGATGGGATTGAGGTTCTGGGAATACGCCCCGCCCAACGACAGGACCCAGTTCGATGCGATGCCCGAGGTGAAGCCCAGGTTTGCGTCCTTGTTGTCGTTCTTCAGTTCCTTGAAGTGGGTGTAGCGCTGAGCACCAATGGCCACACCGGCTCGGTAGTTCTGTCGACCGTAATCCTTGTTCAGGTCGCCTCGCAAGGTGGTGGTGCTGACGTTCTCCGACTGCTCAAGGCTGTTGCGAGAGAAGTTCGAGTCGTGCTTGAACGATTGCGATGCCGTCAGCGAGAACGGCGAGTCCTCGGCATGTGCTGCAGAAGCAGTCAAGCCCAACGCGAACAACACCGCACAACGCATCCACACTTGCC
The DNA here is from genome assembly GCF_021768455.1 of Aquabacterium sp. Classification (GTDB taxonomy): domain Bacteria; phylum Pseudomonadota; class Gammaproteobacteria; order Burkholderiales; family Burkholderiaceae_C; genus Aquabacterium. Next base: position 2,450 of record NZ_JAIZVX010000229.1, read on the forward strand.
CTTGGGCTTCGACTGGAGTCACGGACACCTCAGCTTTCATCTCTTCTCAGTTCATTCAGTAAGCATTGCGATCGAACACCATCAGCCGTACGGTACGGATGACAATCTGCAGGTCCAGCGCCAGCGACCAGTTGCGAAGGTACTCGAGGTCGTACTCGACCCGGGCCTGCATCTTGTCGATGGTTTCGGTCTCGCCACGCAAGCCGTGCACCTGGGCCCAGCCTGTGATGCCTGGACGCACCTTGTGGCGCACCATGTAGGCCTTGATCAGCCGACGGTATTCTTCGTTGTGCGCCACCGCGTGCGGACGCGGCCCGACGATGCTCATGCGCCCTTGCAGCACGTTGATGAACTGCGGCAACTCGTCCAGTGACGTGCGCCGGATGAAGGCGCCAAAAGGCGTGATTCGGCTGTCGCCCTTGGTCGCCTGCTTGACCACCGCACCGTTGTCCTGCGTGCGCATCGAACGGAACTTGTAGACCATGATCTCCTCGCCATCGAGGCCATTGCGGCGCTGGCGGAAGATGATGGGCCCGGGCGAACTCAGCTTCACCCCGATGGCCAGGCCGATCAGAATCGGCGAAATCAACACCAGGATGATGCTGGCCAGGATGATGTCGGATGCGCGCTTGACCAACTCGTTCGTGCCGGTGAAGGGCGTCTCGCAGATACCGACCACAGGCACGCCATTCATGTCCTGCAGGCGCCCCTGGATGATGCTGATGCCAAACACGTCGGGCGCAAAGTACAGCGAAGCGGTCGTGCCCTGCACGGCCTCCAGCAACTCGACGATGCGGGGCTGCGATCCCAGCGGCAGGGTGATGTAAACCTCATGGATGCTGTGCGCATAGACGTAATTCGCCACATCACGCAAGCCCCCCAAGCGCATGCTCACCGCCTCGGGCAAAACACGGGAGTCGGTGCGGTCGTCAAAATAGCCCACAAACTCGATGGTCTGGTCGGGGTTGCTCTGCAATGCACGGGCGACCTTGCCGCCCAGCGGCCCCGCCCCCACGACGATGGCACGGCGCCGCGCGTAGGGCTGACTGGAGCGGTGCTTGATCAAGGCCTTGCCCAACAGCACGGCAGCCCACTGCAAAAAAGGCGTCAAGACCGCCCAAGCCACCATCACGCGGAAATCGAAAAACATCAGGCTGTTCGTGGCGTAACCACACAGCCACAAGATGGCCAACATCGACACCCAGGAACTGACGATGTCGATGCCTGCCTCCAGCCGAGAATCCGTGAACCGGTTTCGCCCAGGAAACGTCAAAGCGAAAACCAGCAGGCACAGAGCCATGGCGGCCCGCATGACCGGCTCGCCAAAATAGGCCATCGCCCCCAACAAGCAGGCTACCGTGATCAACGGCTCCAAAAACGCCGCCACGAAAGACGTGACGGACTGGGGGGCGTTGAAGAAGGTGCGGTTGTAGTTGCGGTTATTGAACATGTACACCAGGGGCCGACCCTGAAACCCCAAAAACGAGTGCACAACGCACGAAGAGTCGCCCCTGCAGGGCGACACGGTGTAGCACACCCGTGCGCAGATGCGCCCGGGTCTCAACCATTGTGAACGAAAAAAAGCAGGGTTACTGCCTGCCCCCACCTGCTCGAGGGCCCCTTAAGC
>NZ_JAIZVX010000110.1 GCF_021768455.1 Aquabacterium sp.
ACCAGGGCCATGGCCTGCACCACCACCGCACCGGAGGGCAGGTCGAGCACCGCCGAGAGCGCCAGCCCGATGGCATAGGCCAGCGCGCCGGCCACCCACGCCAGGGGCATCTGCCAGCGCGCCGGGGCGTGGCGCACGGCCAGGGCCGGCATGATCAGGCTGCTGAAGACGAGGTAGACGCCCACCAGCTGCACCGAGGCCGTCACGGCCAGGGCGAAGACGACGTAGAAGCCGGCCCGCCCCAGGCCCGAGTCCGGTCGGGTGCGCAGCCCGACCCAGGCGGCCAGCAACAACGCCGTGAGCGCGGCCATGGCGCCCAGCTGGCCCCAGCTCACCCACAGGATCTGCCCGACGAGCAGGTCCTTGAGGTGTTCCCCTCCGTGCGGGTTGCCCGCCAGCAGCAGGATGCCGAGGCTGGAGGCCAGCACGAACAGGGTCCCGATCAGGGCCTCCTGGATCTCGGGCCAGCGGCGCTCCAGCCAGGTCAGCAGGGCGGCGCCCAGCAGCGCAGCCAGTGCCGCCGAGGCCTGCACCGCCCAGCCCTGCGGTTCCCAGCCGAGGGCGTCGGCCGCCATCACGCCCAGGCCGGCGATCTGCGCGATCGCCAGGTCGATGAAGACAATGCCTTTGCGCAGCACCTGCAGGCCCAGGGGCACGTGGGTGGCGAGCACGAGCAGGCCGGCGATCAGGGCCGGGCCCAGGATGGCCCAGTCCAGGGCCTGGGTGTGGAGGGTGAGGTTCATGGGGTGCCCGGTTTCACTTCACAGCCTGGAGCAGCTGGGCGACGGTGTCGTCGAACAGGCCGAAGAGGTCCTTGGCCTTGTCGCTGCCACCCACGGTGAAAGGCAGCACCGCCACCGGGATGTGGGCGCGCTCCGACAGCCACTGGCTGCCGCGGCCATCGTTGTAGGCGGCGCGGAGCACGACCTTGGCCGGCGTGCGCTGCAGCTGTTGCAGCACCTCGGCCAGGTGGGCGCTGCTGGGTTCCACCCCGGGTTTGGGCTCCAGGGAGGCGACCTGCTTCAGGCCCAGCCAGGCTTCCAGGTAAGGAAAGCCCTTGTGCTGGACCACGATGGCCGTGCCCTTCAGGGGGGCGGCAGCCTGGGTCCAGCGCGTGGTGGCGGCGGTCCAGCGGACCTGGAAGTCCGCCAGGCGGCGCTGGTAGGTGGCGGCCTGGGCGGGGTCGAGTTCGGCCAGCTTGCGCGCCAGGGCTGGGGCCACGGCCGCGATGTTGCGCGGATCGGTCTGGATGTGGGGGTTGCCAGCGGCGTGCACGTCGCCATCGGCACGGTCCAGGCGGGTGGGCACTTCCAGCTTGCGCACGAAATCGGCGGCGAAGAAGGTGCCGGGCTGGCCCTCCTGCACCTTGGCGTTGCCGGATTGGCGCTGCAGCACGGGCAGCCAGCCGACCTCCAGCTCGGCGCCGGTGCAGACCAGCAGGTCGGCGCTGCGCACGGCGGCGATCAGGCTGGGTTTGGCTTGCACCTGGTGGGGGTCCTGCATGGCGTTGGTGGCCACGTAGACGCTGGCCTGGTCGCCGGCCAGTTCGCGGGTCAGGGCGCCCCATTCGGGTTCGCAGGCCACGACCTTGAGGGCGTGGGCGGGCAGGGCGGTGGCCACGAGCGCGGCGGCCAGCGCGAGGCCCTGGGCAGGGCGTGACAAGGCGGAAACGGATGTCATGGTGTGTTCCTTGTGCGTGGGCTGGCTCAGTAGCTGTGCGCGCCGTGGGCGCCCAGGCTCATCTGGTACTGCAGAAAGAGCTGCTTGTCCTTCACGCCTTCGCGGGCGCGGTCGTCGCTCACCTGCAGGCGCCAGCGGCTGAACTCGCTGAGCGACCAATCCACCATCAGGCTGTTGCGCTGGGGGTTGTAGGTGCTGTCGGCCAGGTACAGGCCATTGCTGCCGTAGCGGACGCTGCCGCTGTCGAGGCGGTCGTGGCGCAGGCCCACGCGCCAGCTGGGGGCGAACTGGTAGACCCCCTGCAGGTACCAGCCGGATTGGGCCGATCGGTACCCCGCCAAGGGCGAGCCATTGCCGCTGACATCGGTCGTGTCATAGGTGACATCGCCCGTTTCGCGACGGCGGAAGTACTCGCCCTGCAGCTTGAAGTTGGTGCGGGTGGCGTTGCCATAGGGCGCCCATTTCCAGACGCCGTCCAGCACCCAGAGCTGGCTGCGGCCGGTGAAGGCGTTGGTGACCTCGTTGCCGGCGAGGTCGGTGGTGTTCCATTCGCGGTCTTGCGCCTCGTGGCGCAGCCAGCTCACGCCGGCACGCCACGAGTTGCTGTCGCCCACATCACCCCCCGTGTGGGCCGCCAGCACGACCGATCCCGCCCCATTGCGGTTGCGGTCGGTGCCGGGAAAGTCGGCCCCCTTGCCCAGCTCGGCAGTGAGTTCCAGGAACTGCTCGGTGGGCGCCAGCCAGCGTGCCTGCACACCCTCCTGCTTGAACTGTCCGCCAAAGAAGGCCTGGTAGGCCAGGGGCGCGTCGACGAAGTCCCAGGTGTGGGCGTGCTGTTCGTTCAGGTAGCCTACGCCAGAGAAGAAGCGACCGGCCTTGACCTGCAAGCCCGCGGGCAGGGCGCGCGTCTGCACAAAGGCCTCTTCGGCCGAGATCTCGTTTTCGGGGGAGACGGCCATCGTCAGCGAACCGAAGAACCAGGGGTCGATGTTGGCGCTCAGCGTCATCTCCGACTCGCCCAGATTGAAGCCGCGTGTGCCCGGGCCGACCTCGCCACCCGTGGGCTGGAAGCCGCCCATCTGCCAGGTGCCGGGGTCGCGTTGCAGGGCGCTGTAGGTGCCGCTCAGGATCACGGCGACCTGCGGGTTGAAGCCGTTCGCCGAGGCGGCGACCGAAGGGGCGGCCACGGGCGTCACGGCCGCTGGGGGCGCTTCTGCCTGGGGGGCAGCGGCGGCGGCAGACGCGCCCCGCTGTGCGGCCTGCAGTTGGGCTTCGAGGGCCTGGATGCGGGCGTCGTAGGCCTGTTTGAGGGCGTCGATCTGGGCCTGCATGGCGGCCAGCTCGTTCGTGGGGGCGGCCAGGGCCGCGGGCACGACCCCGGTGGTCATCAGGGCCAGGGTCAGGCGGGAAAGGGGAATGCGCATGGGATCTCTCTGCGCCTGCGCGGTGGCAGGCGGCTGAACAAAATGGTGAGCGCAGACCGGCCAGTGCATGGCGGGTCTGCAGGACGAGTTCAGGCAGAGAGAACGGGAGGGGCGCGTGAGCGGTAGCTGGCGCGGAAAGCGCCAAGGTGGCTGGCCCAGCCAGGCTCGGGCGGGGCCTGCGTCAGGGCCGGGTGCAGCAGGGCGGGGGCGGTGTCGCCCGCCAGGGCCTGCTCGGCCGCATGGAAGCTCAGGCAGTCCTTGCACAGGGTGTGCGTCGGGGCGCCGTCTTCACCCTTGATGTGCTGGACGCCATGGCGCAAGGCCCCCTGCTGCATCAGCAGCATCAACAGGGCCAGCAGCAGGTGCCAGCCCAGTCTCGGGGCCTTGAATCGGGTCATGGGCGATCAATGTACGGCAACGTTGTTGCCGTTTGGTGAAGCCGTGGGATTGCCGACACGGGCCTGTTGCGAGAGGAAGCGCGAGGGGTTCTGCTGTACGCCCTCCACCAGCACCTCGAAGTGCAGGTGGGGTCCGGTCGATCGCCCGGTGGAGCCCACCTCGGCGATCTTCTGCCCGCGCTTGACCAGGTCGCCCTGCTTGACCAGCATGCGCGAGGTGTGGGCGTAGCGCGTCACCAGGCCATTGCCGTGGTCCAGTTCGACCAGCTGGCCGTACTGCGGATGGGGCCCCGCCGAGAGCACCACCCCACCGGCTGCGGCCATGATGGGGGTGCCGACGTCGGCGGGAAAATCCAGGCCGGTGTGCAAGGCGGCATGGCCTGTGAAGGGGTCGGCGCGGAAGCCGAAGCCCGAGCCGATGGGGCCATCCACCGGGGCGCTGCTGGGCACCATCAGCGCATCCAGGCGCTTCTCGAACAGGCGGGATTCGATCAGGGTGAAGACGTCGGCGTGGCGGTCGCTCAGGGCTTCGAGGTCGCCCATCGCGCTGTTCAGATCGGCCAGCGTCGCCGACGAGGCCGGCACCTCGCGCAGACCCACCAGGGGGCCACCGGCCGCTCCCTTGGGTGCGGGTTCGATTTGCTTGAGCTCATCGGCCTTGATGCCGGCCATGCCGGCCACGCGCTCGCTCACGGCTTCCAGGCGCAACAGGCGGGCCTGCAGGTCGCCCATCTTCACGGCCATGGCATCGAGGTTTTCGCGCATGTAGCGGTCGCGCTGGGCCAGCTCCTGTCGTTCCACATAGCGCACGGCTTCGGAGATGATGGGCCAGTGCTCGCGGGCTGCCTTGAGCACGATCCCGTGGTAGAGCGCCAGGCTCAGCATCATCATCGGGATGGTCAGCGCCAGCAGCGTCAGGACCAGGCGCCACGCCGTGAACTGCACAATACGGGGGCGCGACAACACACTGGTCGTGATCAAGATCTGCATGCGACTACTTTCTGCATTGAACCTTCAGCCATGAACGCCCGCGGCAAACCTCCTGCGGGGCGGGCCTTCTCGACCCTGAGCTACCGGCCCATGGTGCCGGATGTGCCCGCGGTCGATCGCGCCCTGACCCGATCCAGCCCCCTGGCCAGCCTGATGCAGCGCCTGAAGGCGTCGCAGGCCTGCCTGGAAGTGGTTCGGGGTTGTTTGCCACCAGCGATGGCACCCCACGTGAAGGCCGGTCCCATCGACGACGAGGGCTGGACCTTGCTGGCGGCGAATTCGGCCGTGTCGGCCAAATTGCGCCAGCTGCAGCCCCTCCTGATGGAGGCGCTGACCCGAAAGGGGCTCAAGGTTAACGCAATCAGGGTGCGCGTTCAAACCGGCTGAGTCACGGGCGCGACCGTACCACCCCCTGGCCTGGAGGGGGCGCGGCAGCGTCAGCAGTCTGACTTGTTCAGCCCAACACGGGCGGCAGCAGGGCTGCCAGGGCCTGGCGTTGCGCCACGGCCTTGCCCTGCAGGGCGAAACCCAGCAGGCGGTCGGGGTCGGCTTCGGCCGTGAAGCGGGCCTCGATGGCCTCTTCCGTGGCGTTGATCACCCATTGGCCTGTTGCACCCAACGGGGGCGGGCAGACCACGGTGGGCCAGGCGGGCGTCTTCACCACCACGGGCATGGCCGGGTAGGCCACGGCGGTCGGGGTGCCGGCCAGGGTGGCCGCCAGGGCGCGGGCCTGCTGCATCAGCGGCATCACGTAGGGCAACAGGGTGCCATCGACCTCGGCGCAATCGCCCACGGCGTAGACATGGGGCACGTTGGTGGCCAGCTGGCGGTTGACCAGCACGCCACGGCCTGTGGCCACGCCGGCGGCCGCCGCCAGGTCGGTGCGGGGCTTCAGGCCGATGGCCGAGAGGACCAGGTCGGTGTCCAGCGTGCTGCCGTCGCTCAGGCTCACGCTCAGGGCCTGGCCCGAGCGGTTCACGGCGCTGGCGCCCACGCCAAAGCGGAAGCAGGCCCCACCGGCCTGCAGTTTCTCTTGCAGCCGGGCCGAGGCCTCGGGCGGCAGAAGCCGGGGCAGCACGCGCTCGGCCAGATCGAGCACCGTGGGCGCGATGCCGCGGGCCAGCAGGTCGTTGGCGAACTCGCAGCCGATCAGGCCCGCACCCAGGATGGCCACACGCTGCACGGGGGCACCGCCAGCGGCCGTGTCCAGCGCCTCGGCGAAGCGGGCGAAGTCGTCCAGGTCATTGACCGACAGCACCGTGTCGGCCGCATCGCCCTGCAGCGGCAGGCGGATCGGGTCTGCACCCAGGGCCAGCACCACATCGCGGTAGGGCAGGGTCTGGCCGTTGGACAGGGTCAGCACGCGGGCCGCGGTGTCGATCGCGGTGACGCCGGTCTGGGCCAGCACCGTGATCTTGACTTCGTCGGCCATTTTCTCGGCGGGCTTCATCACCAGCGTGGCGGCGGTCTTCTTGCCGGCCAGCGCGTTCGAGAGCATGGGCTTGGAGTAGAAGCCCGCGTGGTCGCGGCTCACGACCGTGATGGGCACGTTGGCGTCGGCCTTGCGCAGCTCGCGCGCCAGGTTGTAGCCCGCCAGGCCGGAGCCGATGATGACGACCGCTTCAGTCATGCCTGTGCTCCGCTCAGATCTCGATCAGTTCGAAGTCGGACTTGCCGACGCCGCAGTCCGGGCATTCCCAGCCATCGGGCACATCGGCCCACAGGGTGCCGGGCGCGATGCCGTCTTCCGGGCGGCCCTGGGCCTCGTCATACACAAAACCGCACACAACACATTGGTAAGTCTTCATCTTGGCCTCTTGGAACGTGGGGCTGGATTCTGGCGCATGCCTGCGAACCCATCGGGGTGTGGGTGCGTCAGGAAGGGCGTGGGGGCGTCAGTGGCCCCTGGAGCCCCTCAAGCGGTGGGGTCGTCAAGCAGGTCTTCGCTGCTCGGCTTGGCCTCAACCCTGTAGGACTCGCTCGCCCAGGCGCCCAGGTCGATGGCCTTGCAGCCCTTGCTGCAGAAGGGGCGGTAGGGGTTTTCGGTGCTGTAGAGGTGCATGGTGCCGCAGGAGGGGCAGCGCACTTCAAGGGCTTTTTTGGGCGCGGGTGCGCCGGTGTCGGGCTGGCTCATGGCGGTTCAGGCGCAGAGGGTGAGTTCGAAGCCGGCGTCGACGTCCGAGGCGATCTTGAGCTTGCCTTCGGCATCCGGGCGCATCAGCCGCACCGACACCATCAGGCGGTTGGCGCTGATTTCGGGGATCAGGCCCAGGCCCGGATCGATGCGCAGGCGCAGCAGCAGAGGGCTGCGGTTTTCCTTGAGGCTTTGCTGGTACTGCCCGCAGGGGGCTGCCACCATGTGCGGGTGGCCGGCGTCGCGCAGCAGGCCAAGCATGAGCTTGAGGGCATCGGCCAGGGGGCTCAGGGAGGCCACCCACTGTTGCAGATCGGTCTGGCGCTGGGCCGCGGGCAGGTGCTGCCAGGCGTAATAGGCCGGCAGGTCGAATTCGCAGGTGCCGCCGGGGATGTTGATGCGGCTGCGGATGCTCATCAGCCAGTCGTTGCTGGCCAGGGTCTGGCCTGCCTTGCCTTGCAGCTGGTGCAGGCCGTGATGCACGCGTTCGATGCGGGCCAGCACCTCGTCGAGCACCGATTCCTGGATCGCGGGGTTGCCGCGGTAGGACATGAACTGGGCCTTGTAGCGGTCGAGGTCGCGCAGCAGGTCGCTTTTCAGGTCGGCGCGCGAGGCGACGTCCATCACTTCGAAGATGGTGGCGAGCGCAAAGTGGTGGTCCACCGGGGCTTCGCGCCACATCAGCGTGGTGAGGCGGTCGAAGAGGTGTTCCAGCCGCAACATGGTGCGGATGCTTTCACCGAAAGGGTATTCGTAGAGGATCAACGCGCCACCTGAAGCAGTTCACACAGCATCGTGTGCATTGTTCCACAAGCGCCAGACCTTCTCGACCTCGGCTCGCAGTTCTTCAAGGCTCAATCCTTCATTGAGGATGAGGTGATCGGCCATGGCGCGTCGGGCTTCCCGGGTGGCCTGTTTGGCCAGCACCGCCTCGACGGCCTCGCGCGACCAGCCCGAGCGGGCCATCACGCGCTGCACCTGGGTGCTGGTCTCGGTGTCGATCACGAGGATGCGGTCGACCTTGTTGCGCCAGCGATCGCCCGATTCCACCAGCAGCGGCACGTCGTAGACGATGTGCTGGCCGGGCAGGGCCACGGCGGCGTGGGCATCGGCATGTTGACCGATCAGGGGGTGCAGGATGGCCTCCAGGCGCTGCAGCACACTGGCATCGGCAAAGGCGAGTTCGCGCATGCGGGCGCGGTCCATGGCGCCCTGTGTGTCGATCAGGTGCTCGCCAAACTGTGTGGCGATGGCGGGGATGGCAGCCCCGCCCGGGGCCGTGAGCGCGCGCGAGATGGCATCGGTGTCGACGAGGTGGGCGCCCAGCGCCACCAGCATCTGGCTGACGGTGGACTTGCCGCTGCCGATGCCGCCCGTCAGCCCGATTTTCAGGCCCAGCCCAGCCATCCCAGCACCCGCTCGGATCCCGCCAGCGTGACCACCAGGCCCGCACCGGCCAGGAAGGGGCCATAGGGCACGTAAACGCCTTCGCGCAGGCTGCTGTTGAGCTTCATGCCGATGCCCACCACCGCACCGATGATGGACGAGCCCAGCACGATGGGCAGGATCATGGGGGCGCCCAGCCAGGCGCCCATGGCGGCCAGGAGCTTGAAGTCGCCATGGCCCATGCCTTCCTTGCCAGTGGCCAGCTTGAAGAACCAGTAGACCGACCAGAGCGACAGGTAGCCGGCCACAGCACCCCACAGGGCATCGGCCAGGGGCAGGTTCCAGCCCAACCCCGCCGCCACCAGGCCGGCCCAGAGCAGGGGCAGGGTCAGGTCGTCGGGCAGGAGGGTGGTGTCCCAGTCGATGGCGGAGGCGGCCACCAGCACGGCCACGAAGCCGCACCACAGCAGGGTGGTGGGCTGGGCGCCGAAGTGCACGCCACAGGCCGCAAACAGGGCGGCCGTGGCCAGTTCGATCAGGGGGTAGCGCACCGAGATGGCGGTGCCGCAGGCCGAGCACTTGCCGCGCAGGGCCAGCCAGCTCAGCAGGGGGATGTTTTCAAACCAGCGGATGGGGTGGCCGCAGGCTGGGCAGCGCGAACGCGGCCTGGACAGGCTGATCACCTCGGTGGGCTCCATCACGCCGGCGGGCAGGGTTTGGCCCAGCGTGGCCGCAGCGTCGATCTGCCACTGCGCTTCGAGGATCTTGGGCAGGCGGTGGATGACGACGTTGAGGAAGCTGCCGACGCACAAACCCAGGAGCGCGAGGCCCCAGGGGGTGAGAACGGTGTCGGACAGGAAGGCGAGGGTGGCGGGATCGAAGAACATCAAGGGGTCAAACCACCTGGCCGAGCTTGAAGATGGGCAGGTACATCGAGACGACGATGCCGCCGATGATGGTGCCCAGGAACACGATGATGAAAGGCTCCATCAGGCTGGAGAGGGCCTTCACGGCTTCGTCGACTTCTTCTTCGTAGAAGTCGGCCGCCTTGCCCAGCATGGCGTCGAGCGAGCCGGATTCTTCGCCGATGGCGGCCATCTGCAGCACCATGACGGGGAAGAGGCCGGTGGTCTGCATGGAGGTGGTCAGGCCGGTGCCGGTGGAGACATCGCGCTGGATCTGCTCGGTGGCCTCGGCGAACACGGCGTTGCCAGCGGCACCGCCCACGGAATCGAGTGCTTCCACCAGGGGCACGCCGGCGGCGAACATGGTGGCGAGGGTGCGCGTCCAGCGGGCCACGGCCGACTTGAACAGCAGGTCGCCAAAGACCGGCATCTTGAGCAGCAGGCGGTCCATGCGTTTTTGCATGACCTCCGAGCGCTTCCAGGTCTGGAAGAAGAAGTACAGGCCGCCACCGATGCTGCCGAAGATGGCCCACCAGTAGGACACGAAGATCTCGGACATGCCCATCACGAAGAGCGTGGGGGCAGGCAGGTCGGCACCGAAGGAGGTGAACACTTCCTTGAAGGCGGGGATCACGAAGATCATGATCACGGCCACCACCACGAAGGCCACGACCAGCACGGCGGTCGGGTAGGTGAGCGCCGACTTGATCTTCTGCTTGATGGCGATGGTCTTTTCCTGGTAGGTGGCCAGGCGATCGAGCAGGGTTTCCAGGATGCCCGCGGCTTCGCCGGCTTCCACCAGGTTGCAGTAGAGCGAATCGAAGTGCATGGGGTGCTTGCGGAAGGCGGCCGAGAGGCTGGTGCCGGTTTCCACATCCCCGCGGATGTCGTTGAGCAGCTTGGTGACGCGTGGGTTGGTCGAGCCCCGGGCCACGATGTCGAAGGACTGGAGCAGGGGCACACCGGCGCGCATCATGGTGGCCAGCTGGCGTGTGAAGATGGCGATGTCTTTCGGCTTGACCGAACTGCCACCGCTCATGCGGCGCTTCTTGACCTTGCTGACCAGGATGCCCTGGCGGCGCAGGCTGGCCCCGACCATGGCCTCGCCACCGGCACGCATCTCGCCCCGCACGATCTTGCCGTTGCGGTCCTTGCCTTCCCATTCGAAGACAAATTCCTGGGGTTTCTTGGCTGCTGCCGTGGCCATGTGTGGGAACTCCGAGACGTCAGGGCGTCATTGCTTAAACGTTGGTCACCGCGATGACCTCCTCCAGGGAGGTGAGACCAGCCTTGACCTTCACCAGGCCAGATTCGCGCAAGTCTCGCACGCCTTCCAGCTTGGCCTGTCGGGCGATGTCCATGGCGGTACCCTGGCTGAGGATGATGCGTTGTATTTCCTCACTGATGGGCATGACTTGGTAAATGCCGACGCGACCCTTGTAACCGTTGTTACACGATGAGCAACCGATCGCACGATACGGTTTCCAGCTGCCATCGACCTCTTCTTCGCGGTAACCGGCGTCGAGCAGGGCCTGTTTCGGGTAATCGCCCTGGACTTTGCAGACGTCACACAGGCGGCGCGCCAGGCGCTGGGCCGTGATCAGGATGACGCTGGAGGCGATGTTGAACGTGGGCACGCCCATGTTCATCAGCCGGGTGAGGGTGGTGGGCGCGTCGTTGGTGTGCAGGGTCGACATCACCATGTGGCCGGTCTGGGCGGCCTTGATGGCGATGTCGGCGGTTTCCAGGTCGCGGATTTCGCCGACCATGATCACGTCCGGGTCCTGGCGCAGGAAAGCCTTGAGCGCCACGGAGAAGTTCATCCCCGCCTTGTCGTTGACGTTGACCTGGTTGATGCCGGGCAGGTTGATTTCGGCCGGGTCTTCCACGGTCGAAATGTTGACGCCTGGCTGGTTCAGGATGTTGAGGCAGGTGTAGAGCGACACCGTCTTGCCCGAACCCGTGGGGCCGGTGACCAGCACCATGCCGTAGGGGCGGCTGATGGCGTTGAGCAGGCGCTCCTTCTCGATCGGTTCGTAGCCCAGGGCATCGATGCCCAGCTTGGCGCTGGACGGGTCGAGGATCCGGATCACGATCTTCTCGCCAAACAGCGTGGGCAGCGTGCTGACGCGGAAGTCGATGGCCTTGCTGCCGAACTTGAGCTTCATGCGGCCGTCTTGCGGCACGCGGCGTTCGGCGATGTCGAGCTTGGAGATGACCTTGATGCGCGAGGCCAGCTTGTCCTTGATGGCAATGGGCGGCTGGGTGACTTCGCGCAGTTCGCCGTCGACCCGGAAGCGCACGCGGTAGTTGTACTCGTAGGGCTCGAAGTGGATGTCGGAGGCGCGGGCGTTGATCGCGTCGATCAGCATCTTCTGCAGGAAGCGCACGACCGGGGCGTCTTCCACCTCGTTGGCCACATCGGTGGCCTCGGGGGCGGGCATGCCCATGTCGTCGGTGACGTCGAACTCGAAGTCGGACGAGGCCAGGGCCGAGAGCTGTTCTTCCGCCGTGGCGGTCAGGCCTTCGAGGAGCTTGCTCAGCTTGTCGTGCTCGACGATGACCCACTCGGGCGTGAGCTGGGTGGCGAACTTGATGCGCTCGATGGCTTCCTGGTCGGTCGGGTCGGCGCCCGCCACAAACAGGCGGTTGCCGCGCTTGGACAGGACCAGCACCTGGTACTGCGACGACAGCTTGTTGTCGATCACGCCCTTGGGCAGGCGCTGCATGTCGATGGCTGCCAGGTCCATCACGGGCACGGCGAGCGCGCGCGAGAGGGTGTGGGCCAGGTCGGCCGACTGGATGGCGCCGCTGCCCACCAGGGTGCTCACGAAGCTGCGTTTGGTGTCGCGGGCGGTTTTGGTGAGGGATTCGGCGGCTTTCACGTCCAGCTTGCCGGCGTTGACGAGCACGCGGGCCACGCCAGAGAGCGAGCCGGGGGCGGGGGCATCAGCAAAGATGGTGTCGGCCATGGAAATGAAGCAGGCTTTCGCAGGCCAGAAAGGCCCATGTGAACGTCAAATCATCCGTCAATCAAGGCGGGCTGTAAACCGTGTAATCGGTGGGCTTGGCGTGGCATTTTTGGCAAAGCACCTCACCCAAAGCGCAGGTGGCCCATGCGCACACGGGCCAGCCGCAGCTCAGTGCGCCGACTGGATGCGCACCATGCCCGCGTAGATGCCGCCCTGGGCCATGAGTTCGGCGTGGTCGCCTTCTTCCACCACGCGGCCATCGGCCATGACGCAGATGCGGTCGGCATTGCGGATGGTGCTGAGGCGGTGGGCGATGAGGATGAGGGTCTTGCTGCCGCGCAGGTCTTCGATGGAGCGCTGCACCACGGCTTCGGATTCGGAGTCGAGGGCGGAGGTGGCTTCGTCGAAGATCCAGATGGCGGCGTCTCGGTAGAGCGCGCGGGCGATGGCCAGGCGCTGGCGCTGGCCGCCGGAGAACTTGCTGCCGTTGGTGCCGATGTGGGCGTCCATGCCATCGGGCAGGGTCTGGATGTGGTTCCAGAGGTTGGCGGCGCGCAGGCATTGCTCGACCTTGGCGCGGTCCAGGCCCAGGGGGCTGGCATAGGCCACGTTCTGGGCCACAGAGCCTTCGAACAGCACGATGTCTTGCGAGACCACGGCGAAGTGGCGGCGCAGGCTGGCGAGCTTGAGCTCGTTGATGGGCGTGCCGTCGAGCGTGATCTGGCCGCTGTCCGGGTTGGCAAAGCGCAGCAGGGCGCTGACCACGGTGCTTTTGCCGGCCCCTGAGGAGCCGACCAGGGCGATGGTCTGGCCGCCGCCGATGGTCAGGTTCAGGCCGTTGAGGGCGGGCGTGCTGGCGCCTTCGTACTGCAGGGTGACGTTGTCGAAGGTGATTTCGCCGCGCGAGACGGGCATCTCCAGAGTGCCAAGATCGGGCTCGGGCGGGGCGTTGATCAGCTCAAAGGCGCCTTTGAGGGTGATCAGCGCGCCACTGATGGGGGTGTAGACGTCGGTCAGGTGGCGCATGGGCGAGATCGTCATCAGCAGGGCGGTGATGAAGGACACGAACTCGCCGACGGTGGAGGCGCCCTCGCTGGCTTGCCAGATGGCCAGCGTGAGGATGATGGAGACGCCCACGGCGGCCAGCACCTGGGTGATGGGGGTGACCAGGGCGCTGGTGGCGACCTGCTTCATGGTCATGCGCCGGTGGTGGACGGCGTCCTTCTCGAATCGGTCGAGCTCGAAGTCGACGGCGTCGAAGGTGCGCACCACGCGCCAGGCTCGGGCGTTGTCGTCCACCGTGGACACCAGCTTTTGCTGGGCCAGGTACTGCGCTTCGCCCACCTTGTTGAGGCGCTTGCGGATCAGCTTGACGCTGAAGGCCAGCAGGGGCATGGAGACGAAGGCCAGCAGGGTGAGCTGCGGGTTGAGGTAGAGCAGGTAGGCGACCAGGAAGACGAGTGTGGACGCGTCCCGGATGATGGAGATGACCGAGCCGCCCATGCCGGAGGCGGCCGACTGCGGGTCGTTGATGATTTTGCTGACGGCGATGCCGGGGCTGATCGTGGTGAAGAGCTTGGCGTCGGCACGCAGCAGGGCGCGCATCAGGTCGCGCCGCAGGTTGAGCACGATGGCCGATGTGGCCGAGTTCATCACGAACGAGCCTGCGAAGTTGAAGGTCCCACGGGCCACGAACAGGCCGATGACCACGATGGGCACCAGCCACAGCGGGTACTTCAGTCCTTCCTTGAAGCCCGAGTCGATCAGTTTCTTGAACAGGGCGGGCACCAGGGGCTCGACTGCAGAGCTCAGCAGGAAGAACAGCACGGCGGCGACCAGCATGCGCCATTGGGGGCGCAGGTAGCCTTTCAGGCGGGCATAGGTGTCAGAAAAGTCCATGAGCGTGTGAGGTGGCGGGGTGCCGGCAGAACTGCCGCGCCGGGGATTGTGGCATTGGCCGCCAGGTGAGTGCCCGGCGGCTGCGGCGCTTCGCTTTACTTTGCGGCGAGGACCTGCGAGATGGCGTTGAGCACGGCATCGCGGCTGGGCACCTGGCCTTTGCCGCCCAGGCTGACGACGGGGCCTGAACCACGCAGTCCGGCCAGGCCGGGTTCGTGGTCGCAGTAGATGCCCACCGTGGGGCGACCATGGGCTGCGGCCAGGTGGCTCATGCCGGTGTCCAGCCCGATGACGACCTGGGCCTGGGCCAGGGTGTCGGCGGCCTGGGCCACGGTGAGGAAGGGCGGCACGCTGCCACCCAGGTCGGCGGCCAGGGCCTGGGCGCGCTGTTGTTCTTCCGGGCTGCCCCAGAAGATCGCCACCTGCCAGCCTTTGGCCTTCAAGGCCTGGCCCACAGCCACCCAATCGGCATGCGGCCAGAGCTTTTCAGGCCGGCTGGCGCAGGGGATCAGGGCGGCGAAGGGAGCCGCGGCTTCGCCGCTGTCGCTGGCGGGCGTCCACGCATGGGGATCGGCCTGCAGGCCGAT
>NZ_JAIZVX010000111.1 GCF_021768455.1 Aquabacterium sp.
GACCTTGAGGGTCTTGAGGTTGGCCTGGAAGCTGTAGCTCGCGGCCATCTGCTCGACCCGGTCGGTCTCGAGCGCGCTGCCCGTGGTGTCCGACTGGGTGGCGCTGGTCTGCACGCCGGCGGGCTCCAGCGTCTGCTGCAGGGTCTGCTGGCGCCGGAAGTCGGGCGTGTCGATGTTGGCGATGTTGTGGGCGGCGCTGTCGAGGTGCAGGCGCGCGGCCTGTACGCCGCTCAGGGCCGTGGTGCTGGTGATGCTCATGGTGGGCGTCTCCTTCTGCCCGCCATGTTCGGGCAAGGGGCGCCGCGGCGCCGCACCACTCGGCGGGCGCCGGCCGGAACCGTGCAGATCCGGCGAAATCGACCGAAAACACGGCCTTGAGCGCCGCTTCTTCGGCGATGGCGGGCGCCTCACTTCAGGTAGCCCGCCTCGCGCATTTTCCGCTCGGCCGCCTGTTGCGCGCGGCCCAGGGCGTCTTCCACGCTCACGCCTTCGCTCAGGATGGCGGCGATCTGCTGGCCCACGGCCGTGCCGATCGCCTGGAATTCGGGGATCACGGCCAGTTGCACGCCGGTGTAGGGCGATGGGGGCACGGTGCTGTCGTTCGGATCCGCCGAGGCAATGCCCTGGCGCTCGACTTCGGCGTGCGGATTGGCCTTGATGAAGGCCGGGTTGGCATAGGTCGACAGGCGGGTGCCCGAGGGCACGGCGGACCAGCCTTCGCTGCGCGCCACCAGGTCGATGTAGGCCTTCGATGTGGCCCACTTCACGAAGGCCATGGCCTCATCAGGTTGGCGAGAACTGGTCGGCACGGCCAGGGCCCAGGCCCACAACCAGTGCGCACCTTTGGGCGAGGTGCCGTAGGGCGCGCGCACAAAGCCGACCTTGCCCGCCACCCTCGAGCCTTGAGGACGGTTCACGAACCCGCCGGCCACGGAGGCGTCTACCCACATCGCGCACCGCCCTTCGCTGAAGAGCACCAGGTTCTCGTTGTAGCCATTGGCCACCGCCGCCGGGGGGCCGTACCGGTTCAGCAGTTCAGTGTAGAGACGGACGGCGTCCAGCCAGGGGCGGGTGTCGAGCTGAGGGCGCCAGTCCATGTTGAACCACTGGCCACCAAAGCTGTTGACCATGGGCGTGATCAGGGTCATGTTCTCGCCCCAGCCCGGCTTGCCGCGCAGGCACAGGCCGTAGACCCCTTTGGCCGGCTGGTGCAGGCGGGCGGCAAAGCCCTTGATCTGCTCCCAGGTGGGCTGGGACGGCATGCTCAGGCCGGCCGCCTTGAAGAGGTCGGTGCGGTAGAGCGTCATGCTGCTCTCGCCGTAGAAAGGCGAGGCATAGAGCACGCCGTTGTCGGAGAGGCTCTGGCGGATGGCCGGCAGCAGATCGAAGGCCTGGTAGGCCGGGTCGTCGGGCACGGGTCGCAACCAGCCGCGGCGCCCCCAGATCGGCGCCTCCAGCACCCCGATGGTCATGACATCAAAGCGCCCCTTGCGTGTGGCGATGTCGGTCGCGATCTGCTGCCTCAGGGCGCCCTCTTCCATCGTGACCCAGGTCAGGCGCGTGCCGGGGTGCGTGCGCTCGAACTCGGCCCCCATGCGCTGCATGGTGATCATGTGTCCGTTGTTGACCGTGGCAGTGCGCAGCTCGCCGCCCAGGGCGTGCACGCAGGCGCACAGCAACCCGATCGCCAGGACCCGCTGTTTCATGGTGTCGATCAGAGCCCAAATAGGCCACGACCCTAAGCGAATCGGGCCACGCTGACAAGCGGGGCAAGCCTTGGCTGACAAGGCCAGGCAAGTTCGACACAATCGATCTTGAATCAGTGGGCCTACGCCCTGCTGAACCAGGCAGACCTGGCGCCCACCCGGCACCCGGAGGCTGCCCTCAACCGGAGCAGACAGGGTGATCAGGCGGTCCAGCATGCGCACAACAGGTCAACACTGGTTGACGTGGCCCCGACGCAGCGTGCGGGTGCGGTTCGCACTGGTCATGGGCCTGAGCGGGCTGCTCTTTGCCGTGTTGCTGGCCTGGCTGGTCGAACAGAACCAGCTGCGCCAGCTGGAGGCGGCCGCCGGCAATGCGGCGCGACGCGAAGCGCAGTTCCTGGGGCGCTCTTTGTCGCTGGCGCTGTCCGAACGCCTGGCCCGCATCCACCGCGTGGGAGCCCTTCCCGAGGTCAGCAGCGGGCTGATCGAACCCGGCCGCCTGCGCATCCTGCTGGAGCAGACGCTCACCCACCACCCCGAACTGAGCTGGATCGCCTACCTCAACCAGCAGGGCCAGGTGATCTCGGCGACCGGCGCCCTGCTCGAAGGCGAAAACCTGGGCGACCACCCCTGGTTCCAGCAGGCCCTGCGCCAGCCCTACATCGGCAGCCCCCAGGGGGCCGGCCTGTTGGCCCCCTACCTGCCGCGCGACAGCCATGGCCAGCCGCCACAGTTGCTGGAGCTGGCCGTGCCCGTCATCGATTACGACGGCCAGACCATCGGCGTGGTGGTGGCCAAGCTGGACTGGGCCTGGATCCGGGGCGTGCACCAGGCCCTGACCCGCGACGTCGACCTGCGGGCCGACAGCAGCGTCCCACCCGCCACACCGCGCACACCGCCTGACAAACAGGTCGACAGCATGCTGATCTCGCCCGAGGGCCTGGTGGTGATCGGCCCGGAAGGCCTGGTCAACACCCCGGTCGCGCTCTCGCTGCCAGGCATCGAAACGGACAGCATCCCCAAGGAACCGGCGGTGATCCCCTGGGACGACGGCCGCCACTACCTCACGGCCACCGCCACGCTGAAGCTGGCCGACGACCCGGACGCCCCCAACTGGACCCTGGTGGTGCGCGAGCCGGCCGACACCGCCTTGCGCACGGCCCACACCCTGAGCGAAAGGGCGCTGATGGTGGGCATGGCGGCAGCCCTGATCTTCATGGCCCTGAGCTGGCTGCTGGCGACCCACGTCTCCCGTCCGCTGCGACAGCTGGCCGAGACCGCACGCCGGCGCCGCGAAGGCGAAGCGGTGAGTTTCCCGCTGGCCGATCAGGGCCTGAACGGCGCCCGAGACGAAGTGGGCGAACTGGCCCACAGCCTGTACGAACTGGACGGCAGCCTGCAAGCCCAGATGCGGACCCTGACCACCACCTCCGAAGAACTGCAACGCTACCGTGACCACCTCGAAGAGCTGATCGCCGAACGCACCGAGGAGCTGCGCCTGGCCCGCGACAAGGCGGACGCGGCCAACCGGGCCAAGAGCGCTTTCCTGGCCAACATGAGCCACGAGATCCGCACGCCCATGAACGCCATCATCGGCCTGTGCTACCTGCTGCGGCGCGAGCCCGGCCATGCCGAGAACCCCCAGCGCCTCGACGCCATGGACGCGGCCGCCCAGCACCTGCTTGGGGTGATCAACGACATCCTCGACCTTTCTCGCATCGAGTCGGGCAAGCTGAGCCTGGAGGAAATCGATTTCCGCATCCCCGAACTGCTGCAGCGCGGCCTGCAGATGGTCGGCGACAAGGCCAGCCAGAAGGGGCTGCGCTTGCGGCTGGACAACCGCCTGCAGCTGGACTGGTGGCGTGGCGACCCGACCCGCCTGTCGCAGGTGCTGATCAACCTGCTGAGCAACGCCGTGAAGTTCACCGAACAAGGCGAGGTCACGCTGGAAGCCTTTCTGGCCCAGCCAGCCGATGCAACCCAAGGGCGCCCCGCGCGGGTGAGCCTGACCGTGCGCGACACCGGGGTCGGCATCCCGGCCGACAAACTGGGGCACATCTTCCGGCCCTTCGAGCAGGCCGACAACTCCACCACGCGGCGCTTTGGGGGCTCTGGCCTGGGCCTGGCCATCACCCGCGACCTGGTCGAGCAGATGGGTGGCGAGATCACGGTGCAGAGCGCCGAAGGCAAGGGCAGCACCTTCGTGGTGACCCTGCCGCTGCTGCCCGCCCTGTCGCCCGCGGTGCAAGGCCTGACGGCGGTGGCCCCCGCACCGGCCGCCAGCGCCGTGCAGGCCACCGAGCCCGAAGCCACGCTGCGCCAACGTCACCCGGGCGCCACGGTGCTGCTGGCCGAAGACAACCCGGTCAACCAGATGCTGGCCAGCGAACTGCTGAATCTGGCCGGCCTGCAGGTGGTGCTGGCGCAAACGGGCGAAGAGGCGGTGGCCGCCTTCCAGCGCGAGCCCATCGACCTGGTGCTGATGGACGTTCACATGCCCGAGATGGACGGGCTGGAGGCGACGCGTCGCATCCGTGGCACGCCTCAGGGGCGGCGGGTGCCCATCCTGGCCATGACGGCCAGCGTGATGCAGGAGGAGCGCCAGGCCTGCGAAGAAGCGGGCATGGACGAACACCTGAACAAGCCCATCGACGTGGCCGTGCTCTACCCCACCCTGCTCAAGTGGCTGGATGCCAGCGCGCCGAGCAGCCAGCGCCGCACGGCATCGGTCGGCTGACCTCAGCGCACCTCGAACTGCACGCGGCTGCTCGGTCCCTTGTCCTGCGGCAGGCCCTCGGTGCCCAGCTTCGACGCCGTGAGCAGCACGCGCTCCGGCGGCATGCGCGCGGCCAGGTAGGCCTTGACCTGATCGCCACGCCGGTTGGCCAGGGCCTTGAGGGCCTCGGTGTCGGCGGGGGCGCTGGCCTTGAGCAGCTCGGCCATCTCGGCCGGTGGCAGGGTCTTGGCCAGGCCCACGAGGTTGCGGGGCTTGCGGATGTCGGCGGCCTTGTAGGCGGCGGCCAACCAGGTGTCGCGCTCCGCGGGCGCCACCACCACCTCGGCGGGGTCCTGTTTCAGGGCCTTGGCCTTGGCGGCCGCGAGCAGGCGATCCAGGTGCGCCTCGCGCAGGCCTTCGGCATCGACCGCGGGATCGGCGCGGCCGGTGGCCTCCAGCTTCAGCGCTGGCCGGTCGCCAAGGCGGGTGGCCAGCTTGTCGAGGTTGGCTCGGGCCTCGGGGCCCAGTTCGGCGCTGCCGGGGGCAAAGGGCACGAAGCCCAGCTCGTCGCTGCCCCCACCCGAGAGCAGGGCAAAGGGCGCGGTCACGGCCTTGGTGACCAGGTTGACCAGGACCTTCCAGATGATACCCCCCACCGAGAACTGAGGCTCATCCAGTGAGCCGGAAATCGGCAGGTTGATGTCGATCTCGCCCTTGCTGTTTTTCAGCAGGGACACGGCAAAGCGCACCGGCAGGCTGGTGGCATCGGGGCTGTCGGTCTTCTCGCCAAAGGTGAGCTGGTCAAGAAAGACCTGGTTCTCGGCCTGCAGCTTGCCGCCATCGACCTTGTAATGCACCTTGACCGACAGCGTGCCCTTCTCGATCGCATAGCCCGCGTAGCGCGCCGCATAGGGTGTCAGGCGCGTGAGCTCGATGCCCTTGGCTGAGCCTTCGATGTCGGTGAAGAGCTTGGGGCCAAGCGGTTGAAGCTGGCCGCTGATCAACAGGGGCGCGCCGTCGTCGATGGCACCGGCCACCTTCACCGTGGCAGGCTCGGGCTTGGCCGAGGAGACCGCCGAGATCAGGCCCTCAAGCTGGGTCATGCGGGCCGAGTAGTTGGGCTTGATGAAGTTGTCGGTGAAATCGACCCGGCCCCGGCTGAGCTGGATCTGGTCCCAGCGGATGCGGGATGCGGATGCGGATGCAGAGGCGGGTGTGGATGCAGGGGCAGCCGCCACGGCCACCGGCGCCACCTTCACGGTCGGGGCCGGCTGGGCACCGGGCGCCTGCGGGGTGGTGAGCGACTGGGCCTCGGCATCGGGCTGTCGCATCACCTGGGCCAGGTTCAGCTTGCCGTTGGGGTTGACGATGACGCGGCCGTAAAAATCCTGCAGGGCGATGCGGCCCAGGGCCGCGTCGAGCTCGCCGCCGCGCCACGCGACGTCCATGCCTTGCAGGCTCAAGGCCTTCCAGGTGAGGAAGTCGGCCTCGTTGAGGCGGTCGAGCACACGCAGGTCGGTCAGGCCCAGCGTGCCCTGGTAGCGTGCCTGAAGGCCCTTGCGTGGGTCATCGGCCAGCTGCAGACGGCCATTGGCCTGGGCTTTGGCACCGGCCAGGCTGACGTTGACCAGCGGATCGATGTAGGACTGCAGCACACGCAACTCGAGATTGCGCACGCCCAGCTGGGCCCGCACGTCCAGCGGCTGCGGGCGCACCTCGCCCTTGAAGCTGAGCTGGCCAGGCCCCTGGGCGCGGGTGCGGAAGTCGATGGCCAGTGGCTTGCTCAGGTCTTGCGACAGGCCTTGCACGCTGAGCTCGGTCTGGCTCAGGCTCAGCTCGGCGGGCGGGCTCACCGCCTGGTCGGTGAACCGCAGCTGGCAGGCCTGACAGCGCAAGGTGCCCAGGGCGAAAGTGGGCGTGGCGGCAGGCTGCGCGGTGGCGGCCGGAGATCGGCTGCGGGCAGGCGCCGCCCTGGCGGGCTCGGCCACGGCACCGGGTGCGCCGCCAAAGCCGAGCACACGCCCTTGGGCATCGCGGGTCAGGCGGGCGTCCAGTCCTTGCAGGGTCAAGGCCTCGGCCGAGGCGCGCCGCAGGCCTGAAGCCTTCAGCTCGGCCTGAATGCCATCGAGCGTCAGCGCCGACCAGCTCACCTGTTCTTTGCTGGCGGTCTGGCTGGCGCGAGCCTGCACCTGGTTCAGCGCCAACTGGCCCTGAGAGAGCGTGACCGACAGGGCCTCGGCCGGCGCCCATTGGGCCGACACCGTGGCGCCCAGGTCGAGCGTGCCCTGGCGAAGCTGCAGGGGCAAGGCCTGGAAGGCGGCCTGCTTAGCCACCGGGTCCAACCAGGGCAGACAAGGCAGCTGTGCCAGCTGGAACTGCGCACGGGCCTGCGAACGGGCCAGCTGCACATCGCCCTCGGCCTGGAAGCGGCCACCGGCGGTGTCCTGCCAGGCCAGCTGCCAGGAGGCCGGCGCAGCGCCCTCGGCGGCCGACAGGCCCTTGATGCGCAGGCTCAGGTCGCGCAGGCCGGGCCAGGGGGCACTGGCCTCGGTCTGGGCATCGAGCGTGGGCGCGTTGACACGCAGCTCGCCCACCTGCCATTGCCAGGGTGCGGCGGTGGTGGGCTGGGTCTCGACGGGCTGGGGAGCCGGCTTGGCGACAGGCTTGCCGGGCACGGCGGGCGCGGGCGCAGGCTTCAAAGCCAGGCGCAGGCCATCGAGGGCGACGCTGCCCACACGGGCCTGGCGCTCCAGGGGGCGGGCCTCGATGCCCTGCACCGACAGGTTCGACCAGCCGGTCTCCAGCGGCCCCATGCCCGGCAGACCGCTGGCCTGCACGGCCAGCTTGTTCACCGTCAGGCCACCCTGCACCACCAGGCTGGCCACGGCGGGTGCCGCGCGTTCTTCGAACTGCAGCTTGAGCGTGGTGGCCAATTCGCCTTCTGGCACGGCCAGCTGCCAGCCCGGCGGCAGGAAGGGCTTGGCGGCTTCGGCCAAGGGCTTGAGCGCCACCTGCTGGAGGCTCACATCCAGAACCGATTTCTTGCCCTGCGTGAAAGGCAGGGTACGGCCTTCGATCAACAAGGCGCTGCCATCGACCCGGGCCGACAAGGCGGGCTCAACCTCCACCTTCACGAAGCTGGGCAGGTTGGACACGAAGGGCAGGCTGATCTTCAGGTGCGCCACATGGTGGGCCTGGTTCAGCACACGGTCGCTGTAGTGCACCTCGCCATCGCGCAGGGCGATGTTGTAGACGGCAAAGCGCGCGGGCTCGCCCGTCGAGGGGGCGCTGGGCTGGGCACGGAGGTGGTCCAGCATGGGGCTGATGTTGAGCCGCTCGGCGCTCTGGCGCTCGATGTTCACGCGGGGGCTCAGCACCTCGACGCGGCTCACCACGGGCGCCATACGCCAGAGCGATTCAGGCGACAGGCGCACCTCGGCGCGCTTGAGCGTGAACCAGGGAGCCTCGGCCGGGCCCAGGCGCACATCGCCCATGGCCACGGTCAGGGTCCAGGGCTGAATGCTGAGCTCGCCCAGGGCAAACGGTGCACCCAGGGCCTGGCTGGCGACCGCCTCCACCCGGGGCCGCACGAAGCCAGGCAGCCAGGCTCCGACCACGCCCGTGTAGACCGCGGCCACCGCACCCAAGCCCAGAGGCCAGCGCCACCAGCGTGAAGGGCGAGGCCCTGTGCGGGCAGGACCACCCTGCGGCTTGACGTCAACGGGCTGGGAGACCCCGGGCTGGTCCATGCGTACACCTCTGCAAATGAAAAGACCCCATCCGGCCAGATGGCCCAGACAGGGTCTTTCGATGATACCGCCCAGGGTTCAGGTCACCGCCTCGTGAGCGGCCCCGAGACCAGGGGCGGTGGTGCGGGCCGGATCAGCCCAAAGCGCGAGCCATGCGGGACTTGGGTGCCGATTCGTCCTCGTCGCGGGCGGGTTGCAGCGTGAAGTTGAAGCGGACCAGGCCGAAGGGCTGGGTCAGCCCCAGGGACTCGTAACCGGCCGGCGAAACGCCCTTCTGCACTTCGACGATCAGGTCGTCGCGGGTGGCGAAGGCGAAGTCGTCGTGGATGAACGGGTCACCCGAGATGTTGACCTGGGTGGTCAGGGCACGCAGGCCCGGCGCGGCCACCAGGAAGTGCACGTGGGCCGGACGGTTGCCATGGCGACCGAGTGCCGTGAACAGCTCGGAGGTCGGGCTGTTCGGGGGGATGGCGTAGCCAGGAGGCAGGCAGCTGCGGAAGCGGTAGC
The DNA here is from genome assembly GCF_021768455.1 of Aquabacterium sp. Classification (GTDB taxonomy): domain Bacteria; phylum Pseudomonadota; class Gammaproteobacteria; order Burkholderiales; family Burkholderiaceae_C; genus Aquabacterium. The sequence goes on from NZ_JAIZVX010000111.1 coordinate 8,679, forward strand.
GGCCCTGGGCATCGGTCTCGATGCGACGACGCAGGTTGTAGGCAGGCTGAGCCGGGTCGAAGTGCGAATACCGGCCATGGTCGTTGGCATGCCAGACGTCGACCAGGGCGTGCGGGACGGGTTTGCCATGGGTGTCCAGCACCTGGCCTTCCATCACGAAGACGTCGCCCTTGAGGTCGGCACCTTCGTCGAGCACCACCTCGCCCTTGAAGCTGGGGGCGCCGGCCACGTAGAGCGGGCCTTCGATGGCGCGGGGCGTGCCCTTGGCCAGACCGGCGCGCTCATCGGCCTCGTCCTGGCGGATGTCGAGCAGGCGGTCAAAGCCCAGGCCTGCGGTGATCAGGCCTGCCTGGCCACTGGCGCCCAGGCGGCTGATCCAGTCCACGCCAGCCCAGAACTCGTCGGGCTGGATGTCGAGGTCGTCGATGGCCTTGAACAGGTCGCCCACGATGCGGGCGCTGATGGCGCGCACACGCTCGCTGCCACCGCCCTGGTGGGACGTGTTGACGCGCGCCAGCAGTTCGGCCTGGTTCATCTCGTTCTTCATGGTTTGTCTCCGGGTGAAAAAAAGGGCCAAAGGATCGAGGTGACCGCGTCAGCGGTCATCTTCGTGCACGGAAGAGGCATGGCGGCACAGGGCCTGGACCTCGATGTCCATGTAGGGGAAGAGCGGCAGGCGCGTCAGCAACTCGTGCAGGGCCGCGGGGCTCTCGACATCGAAGACGCTGACGTTGGCGTAACGGCCGGCGATGCGCCAGAGGTGGCGCCAGGTGCCATCGCGCTGCAGGCCCTGAGCCATGGCTTTCTCGCGGGCCTTGAGTTCGTCGGCCACCGCGGTGGGCATGTCGTGCGGCAGGCGCACGGTCATCTGAACGTGGAACAGCATGGGGAATCCTGATCAGGCCTTGCGGCGGTAGAAAGCGAGCTTGTCGGTGTCGAGCTTCAGGCCCAGGCCGGGGCCGGTGGGCAGTTGCAGGGCAAAGTCGCGGTAGGCGGGGCGCTCCTGCACGATGTCGTCCTTCAGCAGCAGGGGGCCGAAGAGCTCGGTGCCCCAGGCCTGCGCCGGGCCGGCGGCGAACACATGGGCCGAGGCGATGGAGCCGATGCTGCCTTCCAGCATGGTCCCGCCGTACAGGCCCAGGCCCGCGGCCTCGCCCACCACCGCAGCCTTGGCCGTGGCGTGCAGGCCCCCGGCCTTGGCGATCTTCAGCGCCAGGATGTCGGCGGCGCCGGTCTGGGCGATGTCGCAGGCATCCTGCGCGTCGTTGAAGCCTTCGTCGGCCATCAGGGGCACGTCAAAGCGGGCTGCCAGGCGGGCCATGCCGCGGCGGTTGCGGCCCGAGATGGGCTGCTCCACCAGCATCAGGCCGATCTCCTGCAAGGCGGCCATGCCTTCCATGGCCTGGGCCTCGCTCCAGGCCTGGTTCACGTCCACCGTGAGGGGCACGGCATCGCCCAGGCCTTTGCGGATGGCGGCCACGTGGGCCACGTCCTCGGCCACGCTGCGGCGGCCGATCTTGAGTTTGAAGACCTTGTGGCGGCGCTGCTCGATCAGGCTCAGGCCTTCTTCAACGTCGCGGGCGGCATCGCCGCTGGCCAGGGTCCAGAGCACAGGCAGGCTGCTCAGGTCGGTGCCACCCAGCAGGGCGTGAATGGGCAGGCCCAGGCGTTGGCCCTGGGCGTCGAGCAGGGCCGTTTCGATGGCGGCCTTGGCATGCGACTGGCCCTGCACCTGGCGGCCCATGCGGGCCAGGGTGGCCTGCACCGTGGTGGCGTCCTGGCCGATGAGCAACGGGGCCATGTACTGGTCGATGGCCAGCTTGGCACCTTCTGGCGACTGCTCGCCATAGGCCAGGCCGCCGATGCTGGTGGTCTCCCCGATGCCTTCGATGCCATCGCTGCAGCGCACCCTGACGATCACCAGGGTCTGACCGTTCATGACGGTCATGGCCAGCTTGTGCGGGCGGATGGTGGGCAGGTCGACCAGCACGGCCTCGATGGCTTCGATGCGAACGGCGGCGTGGTCTTCAGACATGGTGGGTATGGTGTGTTCAGCGGGCATGGGTGCATCTTGTCGCTGTACAGTGCGGTCGTCCAATATCGAATCGGTCCGTTTCCATACCTTTGAGGTCTACACCATGGAGCTGCGCCACCTGCGCTATTTCGATGCCGTGGCCACCACGCTGAGCTTCAGCCGCGCGGCCGAGCGCCTGCACATCGCCCAGCCTCCGCTGAGCCGCCAGATCCGCCAGCTGGAAGACGAGATCGGCGCGGTGCTGTTCGACCGCTCGGCCCGGCCGCTGCAGCTCACGCCCGCGGGGCGCTTCTTCCATGCCCAGGTGGTACAGACCCTGGCCCGCCTGGCGGAGGCCCGTGAGGCCACACGCCGCATCGCCCAAGGTGGGCAGGGCTGGTTCGGCATCGGCTTTGTGCCCTCGACCCTGTATGGCTTTCTGCCCGAGGTGATCCGGCGCTTTCGGGCCGCGCACCCGCAGGTGGAGGTGGGCCTGAGCGAGCTCACCACGGTCAACCAGGTGGCGGCGCTCAAGGCCGGCCGCATCGACGTGGGCTTCGGCCGCCTGCCGCTGAACGACCCCGCCTTGAGCAGCGAGGTGGTGGCGCGCGACCCGCTGGTGGCCGCCCTGCCCGCCCGCCACCGCCTGCTGAGCTCACGCAGCCTGAGCCTGGCCCGCCTGGCCGAAGAGCCCCTGCTGATCTACCCGGCCCAACCCCGGCCCAGCTTTGCGGACCAGGTGCTGGCCCACTTCCACGACCGTGGCCTGCAGCCCGTGGTGGCCCAGGAGGCCAACGAGATGCAGACGGCCATCGGCCTGGTGGCGGCCGGCATCGGCATCACCCTGGTGCCCGCGCCGGTGCAGGCCCTGCAGCGCGCCGACGTGGCCTACCGCCCCCTGAAAGAACAAGGCATCGACTCGCCGGTGACCATGAACCAGCGGGCGGGCGATCAATCACCCCTCTTGCTGGCCTTCGAGGCCCTGGTGCGCGAAACCGTGCAGGCGCCGCTCACCGCAGCCATTCCCAACCCGCCCTCGCTGACCGCCGCGCGCTGAGGCGAATCCGGCCGGGCCGATAAGATCACCCCATGCACCTGCAACGCATCCACCACGTCGCCGTGATCTGCGGCGATTACGCCCTCTCGAAGCGCTTCTACACCGAGGTGCTGGGCCTGGCCATCGTGGCCGAAACCTACCGCGAGGCCCGGCAATCCTGGAAGCTGGACCTGGCCTTGCCCGATGGCGGCCAGATCGAGCTGTTCTCCTTCCCCGATCGCCCCGCGCGGCCCTCTTACCCCGAGGCCCGCGGCCTGCGCCACCTGGCGTTTTCGGTCGCCGATCTGGACGCAGCCGTGGCCGACCTGCATGCCCACGGCGTGGTCACCGAGCCCATCCGGGTCGACGAGCTGACCGGCCAGCGCTTCACCTTCTTTGCCGACCCCGACGACCTGCCCCTGGAGCTCTACGAGCTCAGCCAGCGGCCCGCGCCTTGAGCGACAAGGTGGCGTGGCCCAGGCCTTCGTAGCGGACGTTCATGGGGGTGTCGAGCGGCACCCAGGGCGCGCCGGCATAAGACCCGGTGATCACCACCTGCCCCGCCTTCATGCCGATGCCCTTGGCGCGCAGGAACTCGGCCAGCCAATACAGCCCCTTGCGCGGCAGGCCATCGGGGTGTGACCCGGCCAGCACCTGCAGCGGGGCATTGCCCACCTGCAGACGGACCTCGAAGGCAGCGGCCTGGCGGGCGGCCTCGGCCGGCAGCTCAGGGCCCAGGAACAGGCCCTGGTTGACCAGGCCATCGGCCAGCTTGTCTTCAAAAGTGGGTTCGGCCGCGGCGTCGTAGCGCGAGTCGATGAGTTCAAGCGCGAGGTGGGTGCGCACGATGGCGGCGTCCACCTCTTTCTCGGTGTAGGGCTGGCTGCGGGCCGGCAGGTCGAGGCCCAGCACAAAGGCCAGCTCGGGCTCGATGCGGACCTGGCCGTCGCGGGCCCAGACCTGGGCGCCGTCACCGCTCTGGATGCTGGGTGCGTAGAGCGGCGCCACCACCAGCTTGCCCTCGGAGGGCAGCGCGCACTTCCAGCCCCCCACGGGCCAGCCCGTCAGGGGCACCATGGCCTGCTGGATGGCGAAGGCGTCGTCCAGCGTGTGGGGGCGGCAGGCCTCGGGCAGCACCGGCCCCTGGCGTCCACGCAGGCGCCGCATCGCCAGGAAGCGGGCCGCGTTCTGGATGGCATCAGGCGTGAGCAAGGCAGGGGCGAGCGTGGAAGTCGACATGGTGGGGCGAAGGGCGACGGTGTGGGGTCTCCAGCTTGCATGTCAACCTTGACACGCAGAAGGCATGTGGCAAGGATACGGCCACATCCCACGATGTGAACACCCCGCCGTGGCCGAAACAGCGTGGGAACAGCCCTGTATCTCGGCGTGATGCCCCGGCGCGACTCAGCCAGGCAACCCAGGCGTGCAAAACAGCGCGGCGGATCAGGCCGGCACCGCGCGCCCCACGGCCCGCAGGCGCCAGGCCGCCCACAGGGCCAGCCCCAGCAGCGCCAGACAGAAGCCCACCACACCCGGCCAGGCCCCATGCGCCCAGAACCAGCCGCCCAGCGAGCCCATGGTGCTGGAGCCCAGGTAATACGACAGCAGGTAGAGCGAGGACGCGTGCCCCTTGCTGCCCACGGCCAGTTGCCCCACCCAGCCACTGGCCACGGCATGGGCCACGAAAAAGCCGATGGTCAGGGCGACGATGCCCCCCACCACCGCGCCCAGGGGCGCCAGGCAGGTCAGGGCCAGGCCCACCACCGTGCACAGCAGGCCGCTGAGCAACACCGGCCAGCGCCCGAAGCGGTCGGCCAGCGCACCGGCCGTGGCCGACGAGACCATGCCGAACACATAGGCCCCGAAGATCAGCCCGATCTGGGCCTGGCTCAGGCCATAAGGCGCGGCCATGAGCCGAAAGCCGCCGTAGTTGTAGACCGTGACAAAGGCGCCCATCAACAGCCCGGCGATGGCAAACAGGCTGGACAGGCCGGGGGCACGCAGCTGGGTCCGCCAGATGCCCAGGTGCTCGCGCCAGGGCTGGGGCGGCCGGGGCCGGAAGTGGCGCGAGGCCGGCAGCAGCCACCAGAAGCCGCCCGCCACCAGCAGGGACAGGCCGCCCAGCGTGACCAGGGCATGCTGCCAACCCAGGTGCTCGGCCAGCACGCTGACCACCACGCGACCGCTCATGCCGCCAAAGGCCGTGCCCCCCACATACAGCCCCATGGCCAGGCCCAGGCCAGGCGGCTCGATCTCTTCGGCCAGGTAGGCCATGGCCACGGCGGGCACCCCACCCAGGGCCAGACCGCTCAGGGCGCGCGCCACCAGCAGGGTGTGCCAGTGCGGCACCAGGGCCGCCACGATGTTGAGCAGGGCCGCTGCCAGCATCGAGGCGAACATCAGCGGTCGGCGCTGCACGCTGGCCGACACCGCCCCTGCACCCAGGATGGCGAAGGCCAGGCAGCCGGTGGACAGCGACAGCGCCAGCGAGCTCTGCGCCGGGCTCACGCCAAAGTGCGCGGCCATGGCGGGCAGCAGGGGCTGCACCCCGTACAGCAGGGAGAAGGTGGCCCAGCCCGCCAGAAACAGCGCCATGACGAAGC
>NZ_JAIZVX010000314.1 GCF_021768455.1 Aquabacterium sp.
GGCTCCAGCTACCTCTACCGCGCCTTCCACGCCATGCCCGACCTGCGCGGGCCCAGTGGCGAGCCCACCGGGGCCCTGCACGGCATGGTCAACATGATGGGCTGGCTGCGGGACCACATCGGCGCCGAGCACGCGGTCTGCGTCTTCGACGCCAAAGGCCCCACCTTCCGCGACGAGTGGTACCCGGCCTACAAGGCCCAGCGCCCGCCCATGCCGGACGACCTGCGCACCCAGATCGAGCCCATCCACGAGGTGGTGAAGCTGCTGGGCTGGCCCGTGCTGGAAGTGCCCGGCATCGAGGCCGACGACGCCATCGGCACCCTGGCCCGTGTCGCGGCCGAATCGGGCCACCGGGTGGTGATCTCCACGGGCGACAAGGACCTGGCCCAGCTGGTCAACCCCCATGTCTCCCTGATCAACACCATGGCCAAGCCGCCCGAGGTGCTGGATGTGCCCGGTGTGCAGGCCAAGTTCGGCGTGCCGCCCGAGCTGATCATCGACTACCTCACCCTCATCGGCGACACGGTCGACAACGTGCCTGGCGTCGAGAAGGTGGGCCCCAAGACCGCCGTGAAGTGGCTGGCCGAGCACGGCAGCCTGGCCGGCGTCATGGCCGCGGCCGACGCCATCAAGGGTGTGGCCGGCGAGAACCTGCGCAAGGCGCTGGACTGGCTGCCCCAGGGGCGCCGCCTGATCACCGTCAAGCTCGATTGCGACCTCACGGGCTTTGTGCCCGAATGGCCTGGCCTGGACGCCCTGGCCCTCAAGGCCCCAGACCTGCCGGCGCTGCTGGACTTCTACACCCGCTACGGTTTCCGCAGTGCCAAGGTCGAGGTCGAGCGCCTGCTGGGTGGCGGGGGCACGGTGGCCGCTGGCAAGGCGACACCCGCCGCCAAGGGCAAGGCCAGGTCCAAGGCCGCCGATGGCACCGCCGACCTGTTTGGAGGTGGAGGCGAGGCGCCCGAGGCCGCCCAGGCTGGTGCGAACGGCGAAGCGGCGGCAGGCGCCCCTAGCCTGCCCACCCGCTACGACACCATCCTCGACTGGGCGGCCT
>NZ_JAIZVX010000230.1 GCF_021768455.1 Aquabacterium sp.
TCAACGCAGCATGGCCGACGACCCGGCCCGCCTGCTCGACGAGCTCCACCTGCGCCACGATGCCTTCGAGCAGCAGAACCAGTTGCTCAAACAGATGCAGGCGGCGCTGCAACGGGCCCAGGCCACCAACCAGGAACTCGCCCTGGTGGCCGACCGCGCCACCGACGCCATCCTGATCTGTGACGCCCAGCGTTGCATCACCTGGGTCAACCCGGCCTTCACGCGGCTCACGGGCTTCCCGCTCACCGAGTGCCACGGCCAGCTGCCCGAAGAACTGCTGAGCGGCCCGCACACCGACCCTGCCGTCATCACCCGCATCAACCAGATGCTGGCCCAGGGCGCCACCGTCGAGCGCCTGGAGGTCTGCCACCACCGCAAGGACGGCGAGCCCTTCTGGGTCAGCCGCTCGGTGCAACCCCTGCACGGGCCGGACGGCCAGATCAACCGCTACATCGAGGTCCTGACCGACATCGGCGAACACCGCCGCGCCGAACACGAACACGCCAAGCGCCTGGAAGCCGAAGTGGCCCTGGCGACCAAGGTCGACTTCCTCGCCCGCATGAGCCACAGCATGCGCTCGCCGCTCAACGCCATCCTCGGCTTCACCCAGCTGCTCGACATGCACGCAGACAGCAGCCTGCCCGAATCGCAGCGCCGCCAGATCGGGCACATCCACACGGCCGGGGGCCAGCTGCTCTCCCTGCTCGACCAGGCACTGGAATACGCCAAACTCGACGACAAGCCCCTGGGGATCCGCCCCCAGCGTGTCGAGATCTCGGTGCTGCTGCGCGAGGTGCGCGCCGCGCTGGAAGACGACGCCCTGGCCCAGGACGTGACCGTCGTGGTCGACTGCCAGTGCCCTGCCGTCTGGGCCGACCCGCAGCACACCCGGGCCATCCTGCTCAACCTCATGAGCAACGCCATCAAGTTCAGCCCCCGCAGCGCCACCATCTGGCTGCAGGGCAAGGTCGCGCAAGACGAGCGCATCGGCATCGTCGAGATCCGCGACCAGGGCTTCGGCATCGAAGAAAACGACCTTCCCCGCCTGTTCCAGCCCTTCACCCGCCTCGACACCGCTCCCGGCAAGCCTGCGGGCAACGGTTTGGGCCTGGCCGTGTCACAGCGCCTGGCCGAACTCATGCACGGGCGCATCGCCGTGAGCTCGACCCTGGGCAAAGGCAGCACCTTCAGCCTGCACCTGCCGCTGGCCGAAGGCCCGGGCGCGCTGCGCGCCAACAACCTGCGCGGCGGCAACGAACCCGCCATCATGCTGCCGCCCCTGCGCGTGGTGCACATCGAAGACAACGCGCTCAACCGCAGCCTGGTCGAGGCCATGTTCGCGGCCTACCCCCAGGTGCGGCTTTATTCCGCCGAGACCGCCGCCGAGGGCCTGGCCAGCATCGAAGCGACCCACCCCGACGTGGCCCTGGTCGACATCAACCTGCCCGATGGCTCCGGCCTGGACCTCTGCCGCCGCCTGCGCGGCCAGGCCGCCTTCAAGAAACTGCCGCTGATCGCCCTCAGCGCCGACGCCCTGCCCGACCACATCGCCCGCGCCCTCCAGACCGGCTTCAGCCATTACCTGGTCAAGCCCCTGCAAATCAACCGCCTGCTGACCATCCTGGCGCATTTGCCCAGCACGCAGGCGACGGGGCCGCAGTGAGGGGGAGTCACGGAGTGCAATCAACCCGATGCTGTATTGGACTCACTTGCATTCAGCCAGCACCTTGCGTGCAGCAGACACATCTTTGATCTGATTAGGATTGCCGAGGCAGGCATCATCTTGCTCAATCAGAACCTTGCCATCCTGCTCACGCAATTTCAGCAGCACAGTCATGTAACGCCAGCCATCCCCAATGTCTTGCGCCTTCTTGACCAGTGGCTTGTCAGTAAGGTAGTAGCTGAGTGAAAACAACAAGGCGTCCTGGCCCTTGACCCTCGCCAGCGCCTGAACGCCATTGCACCAAGTGCGGCCATTTGCTTCGGCGAGCTTGATGTCGTGTTTGGCAGACTGCTTCAGCTTTTCGTCATAGATAAACAGGGCACATATTCCACCGCCAGCAATAGGGCCTGACTGAGTTTTGCGAGAAATTGCAGCAATACTGGCAGCATTCTGCTCCCTTGACTGATACTGAGCGCCAGCCACGTAAAAGTTCCGACCACCCCATTGCATTCGGAAGAAATTAATTGTTTCGTAGAAACTCTTGGCCTCAAAACCTTGCGCAACCTGATCACGATTCAATGCAGCCTCGAAATAATGTACGCCACGAAGCGCAAAACCCACCTGCTCCTCCGTCCACGGGAACTTGTAGTCCAACAATAATTCGGCATTGCAAAGATTTGACACCCCACCGACACCGACAAAAATGGCAGCAACGCGCACCAAATCAAACCAATTTATATTTTTCATACGCCTGCTCCATCTTCTTATCATAAGCATTCTTCTTGTAATCACCACCATTATAGTAAAGCGCAATCAGATCCCACCTCTTGGCCTTCACCGCAGACCACAACTTACCCCCCGCCTTTTTTCTAATGAACGACGACAGCAAACCAATTTGCCCAGCTTCACCTGCGCACATCTTCTCCACCATTGCAGTCGCGCTGGTCAAACCACAGTTTGCGAACTCTCCGCCCATGATCTGAAATTTACCCCATGAACAAGAGGCCAAGGCGGCCTCTGGGTCAATCCGGTAGGCATTCATCAAACGCAAGTAACTGGTTGCGTGAGAACCATAGCGATCTGATGCATCGGCATCCTTCTTGGACGTGAAAGCAGGCCCTGAAATATCAGGATGCATTTTGTCATGGGCGTGCTTGGTCAATCGACTAAACCAATGCCGCTCGAACAAAATGCTGGGCACCTGTTTGCCATCAACAGCATTGATCCGCCAGAATGCCGCACCCTTGGTTTCCACCTCTGCAATGGCTTTCAATACAGCAACCTCGCATTCCAAGTTGTTTGCTACATCGTCCCATTGCTTTGCAGTGATAGGAGCATCTTTATACAATTCAAACAGTCGCCGCAGTCCCTCAGGAATATCCACAGCGATTTGAATCACAGCCTGGCCGTGTTTACCCTTTTCTTTCTTGGACTTCACACTGGGGTTGTTTTTTATAGCGTCGCCCTCGGCGTTCCCCAAGGCACGCTGCGCCCCTGTCGACTCAGGCTTGCTTGGCGCGTTCTTGGGGTGCTCTTGTGTCGCACCATTGAACACCAACGCCCCGCTGACCAAAGTGATCAACTTGTGCCCATGATCGGATGCTGCCTTGCAAACCTGAACCCAGTGTCCTTGAAGGTCTTGAACCAAAACCTCGACGACAGACTTCGCGTCCTTGGTTGTCACCTTTGCCGCTGAACCATTGCCTGACGTTTCCCCCGGGACGACCTGCCCATCAAATTTGATCTTGTAGCGCAAGTTCTCGATGGGTTGACGCAATACATCCAGAAAGAGAACGCTGACACCGAAGGCTGTTTCTTTCGACAGGTAAAGCGTTTGACCTTCATCCAGCATATTTGGGTTGGCGATCCCATTGAGTTGACAGAGTTCTGTCACGGTCTTTCCGCAACGCTTTGCCAGTTTGCTCAACGTATCGCCGTGCTTGACCCGATAAGGGTCCTGAATGCTCAACTCACTCATCGTCGCCCTCATCAATGTGTTCGCCGCTCATCACGCCAGCATCCCAATCGGCAACTTCAATCTCCTGCTCCACAGTCCAATCATGCTTCAGGCCGAGGGCGTAACGCACCTGTTTGGCCTGGTCGGTGATCACACCGACAGTGAACTCCTCGGCAGGGCCCGCCGACAGTTGCCCAACTGAATTCGGGCCATCGAATACCGTCACACTTTTAGCGCCACTGAATGGGAGCCATTCGCCTGGGTAATCAGTGAAACCCAACGCCTCGCTGAAGACCGGCGCCTCCAAAACAGGTTTGATGCTTGGCTCAGGCACCCTTGTAGAAGCCCCGGAAGGCAACGACATCAAACTCACCGCCCCACTCCCC
>NZ_JAIZVX010000112.1 GCF_021768455.1 Aquabacterium sp.
CAGTTCGCCCTGGAAGGTGTTTGGCAGCATGTGGGCTCCTTCAGGCGAGTGCGCGGGCGGCATCGGCCACGGCGGCGCGGATGCGGGCATAGGTGCCGCAGCGGCAGATGTTGCCCGACATGGCCGAATCGATCTCGGCTGGCGTCGGCTGTTTGCCCTTGGGCAGCGACTTCAGGAAGGCCGTGGCGCTCATGATCTGGCCGCTCTGGCAGTAGCCGCACTGGGCCACGTCGTGCTTGACCCAGGCTGCGTGCACGGCGGCGCCCACGCGGTCGGTGCCGGCGGTGGCGGCCTCGATGGTGGTGATCTGCTTGCCCTCGGCCACCGAGATGGGCGTGATGCAGGAGCGGATGGCCTGGCCATCGAGGTGCACGGTGCAGGCGCCACACAGGGCCGCGCCGCAGCCGAACTTGGTGCCGGTCATGCCGAGGTTGTCGCGCAGGGCCCAGAGGATGGGGGTGTCGGGGGTGGCGTCGACCTGGTGCACCTGGCCGTTGACGTTGAGCGTGCTCATGGTGAGGCGGTTCTCCGAGTGGGGGAGCAGAAGAAGTCGGGCGGGTCGCGCCGAACGTGTCGGCCCCGCTGAGGGTTGCGCAGAGTGTGCCGCGACGGTCTGCCCGGCATTTGCCGTTTTTGAGCCATGTCTTGCCTTTTTCGACGAATGTGTCGAATGCGTTCGCCGGGGCTGCACAGGCTTGCCTCAGGGCGATACAGTGTGAAGCCGACGCAGCCGCCCCCTCCACTTGCGTTTGCCCTGCGTTCGCCGCCTCTCATCGCCCGCATCCGCCTCCACCATGCCCATCGACACCCTCGCAGCCGAGATCAGTCGGTTTGCCCAAAACGACGGTCCGCTGCAAACGGCCATCTCCCCGCTCACGCTTTACCGCAGCAGCGTCAAGACCGAGCCGCTGCCTTGCGTTTACGGGCTGGGCCTGGCCGTGGCGGTGCAGGGGGCGAAGGAGGTCAGCCAGGGCGACCAGGTGCGGGTCTACGGGGCCGGGCAGTCCCTCCTGACCACGGTGGACCTGCCGGTGGTGGCCCGGGTCGTGCGGGCCGACCTGGCCACGCCTTTCCTGTGCATGGTGCTGACGCTGGACGCCCGCGCCCTGGTGCAGACCGCCGCCGAGATGAAGCTGCCGCCGCTGTCGCGGGCCATGCCGCCGGGCGCGATGTCGCTGTGCGAGGTCGAACCCCGCCTGCTCGACGCCCTGGTCCGCCTGGTGCGCCTGCTCGACGAGCCCGACCTGGCCCCGCAGATGGCCCCGCTGGTGCAGCAGGAGATCATGGTCAGGCTGCTGGCCGGCCCCCATGGGCCGCACCTGCGCCACCTGGTGTCAAGCGGTTCGCCCAGTCACCACGTGGCCCGGGCCATGGCCTGGCTCAAGCAGCACTTCAGCGAAGACGTGCGCATGGACGAACTCGCCGCCAGCGTGCACATGAGCCCCTCCACCTTCCGCCACCACTTCCGGCAGCTGGCCGGCATGAGCCCGCTGCAGTACCAGAAGCAGCTGCGCCTGCAGGAGGCCCGCCAGCTCATGCTCAACCAGGCGCTGGACGCCGGCAGCGCCGCAGCCCGCGTCGGCTACGAGAGCGCTCCCCAGTTCAGCCGGGAGTACAGCCGCCTCTTTGGCGAGCCGCCTCAGCGCGACATCCGACGCCTGCGCGACCAGGCCGAAAGCGGCGTGGCCGAGCTGGGCTGATCGACGCGGGTGCTGCTCAGGCCGCGGGACGGTCCAGCGCGGCTGAAAGCCAGGTGTCGAAGTCGGCCGCCATCTCGTGCGTCAGCGCGTGATCGACCCCGGGGTATTCGTGGTAGCTCAGGCTCACACCGTGAGCTTCAAGCAGGGCGCGGGCCTTGTGCGCCCACTCGATGGTCAGCTTGCTGTCGTGCGTGCCGTGCGAGACAAAAGCCTGTGTCTGCTTCAAGGCTTCACGTGGGGCGATCTGGGGGGTGATCTCGGGCAGGATGCGCCCGCTGAGGACGCCAAAGCCGGCCACCTTGTCGGGGCGGGTCAAGCCCACGCTGGCACTCAGGATGCCGCCCTGGCTGAAGCCCGCCATCCACAGGCGCTGTGGGGCCAGCCCATGGGCGGCCACGGCCTCGTCGATGAAGCGCAGCAGCGTCTGCCGCGAGGCCTCGGCCTGGTCGGCGCGGATCACCGGGCCCTGTGGCCCGAATTGAACCTGGAACCAGCCGAACTGACCCGGCCCGAACGTGAGCGGGGCGCGCAGCAGGAACACGGCCAGGCGCGGGTCCTGGCGGCGAGCCAGTTCGGCCAGACCTGCCTCGTTGGCGCCCACACCATGCAGCAGGAAGAGGGCCGGGGTGGCCTGTCCGGCTGGCGGCAGTTGGGTGGCCGAGCGAATGCGGTGGACGAGGCTGAAGCCTTCGGCCGGGATCAGGGTGTCGAGGGTGGAAGCGGTGTTCATGCGCTCACCTCGCCAAACAGGTAGCTCTCCATCGAGAGCACACCGTGCTGCATGCCGCCATCGAGCACCGTCACGGGCGCTTCGGCACCGGCCGCACCGGCGGCCACCAGCAAGGGCAGGTAGTGATCCGAGCTGGGGTGGGCGCGCTGGGCATTCGGCGCCACGCGCAGGTAATCGACCAGGGCGGCGCGGTCGTGCGTGGTCACGGCCTGGCGGGCCCAGTCGACAAAGGCCTGGGCGGCCACGTCGCCACGGGTGTCGTTGAAGCGGATCTCATAGAGGTTGTGCGTCAGGCTGCCCGAGGCCAGGATCAGCACGCCCTCGGCAGCCAGCGGTGCCAGGGCCTCGCCCAGCTTCCAGGCGCCTTCGGTCGTCAGCGTGGCGGGCATGGACACCTGGATCGCCGGGATCTCGGCATCGGGGAAGAGGTGCATCAGTGGCACCCAGGCGCCGTGGTCCAGACCACGCTGGGTGTCGAGGTGGGCTTCCAGCCCGGCGGCGTTGAGGCGGGCGGCCACCTGAGCGGCCAGGAAGGGTTCACCGGCCACCGGGTACTGCAACTGGTAGAGCGCGGCCGGGAAGCCGCCGAAGTCGTGGATGGTCTCGGGGCGCTGGCTGGCGGTCACGGCGATGCCACCGCGCGTCATCCAGTGCGGGGACACGACCACGACGGCGCGCGGCTTGAGCTTCGTGCCGAGTTCGTTCAGCAGGGCACCGGGGCGACCGGGATCGAGCGCAAAGGTGGGGGCGCCATGGGAGACAAAGAGCACGGGCTGGGTGGCGGACATGAGGGTCTTTCTGAGAGGCGGGCTGGAGGGCCGATGTCTCACTGTATTCCGGCTCATCAGGAAGATAAACTGCCTTTGAAGTGATTGATTGTTGAGGAAATCAAGACAATGAGCCGATTCGAGGCCATGAGGGCCTTCACCACCGTGGTCGACGCCGGCAGCTTCGTCAGGGCGGCCGAGGTGCTGCGCCTGTCGAAGGCGGCGGTCTCGCGCCAGGTCAGCGAGCTGGAGGCCCACCTGGGCGTGCGCCTCATGCAGCGCAGCACCCGCCGCCTCTCGCTCACAGAAGAAGGGCAGCTGTTCTACGAGCGCAGCAAGGAGCTGCTGGCCGGGCTGGAACAGGCCGAGGCCGAGCTCAGCTCTCGCCAGGCCGAGGTGGCTGGCACCTTGCGCGTCAACGTGCCGCTGAGTTTTGGCGTGCAGCACCTGGCCTCGCTGTGGGGCGGCTTCATGGCCCTGCACCCTCGCCTGATGTTGGACGTCAGCCTCTCCGACCGCGTGGTCGACCTGGTGGAAGAGGGCTTCGACATGGCCGTGCGCATCACCCGCATGCCCGATTCGGTGCTGGTGAGCCGCCGCCTGGCCGGCACCCGCATCGTGCTGTGCGCCTCACCGGGCTATCTGCGCCAGCACGGCGAGCCCCGCCACCCGTCCGACCTGGCTCGCCACCACACCCTGGGCTACAGCTACTGGGCCACCGGTGACGAGTGGCGCCTGCAGGGGCCCGAAGGCGAGGTGAGCGTGCGCACCCGTCCCATGCTGCGCACCAACAATGGCGACACCTGCCTGGCCGCCGCCCTGGCCGATCAGGGCATCATCCTGCAGCCCACCTTCCTGGTGGGCGAGGCGCTGCGCAGCGGCCGCCTGGTCGAGCTGATGCCCGACTACCGGGCGCAGGAAGTGGGGGTCTATGCCGTCTATCCCTCCCGTCGTCACCTGGCGCCCAAGGTTCGGGCCCTGGTCGACTTCCTGGCCGACCGTTTTGCCGCACCGCCCTGGCCAGCCTGAGTGGCCTTGTCGCATGGCGAAAGAATGGCACATCGAACCCCCATAAGGTGAGGTCGAAGCCCCCAGCAGAGGGGCGCCAGACGGCATGCCGCTTCCTAGAATCGAGCCATCAAAAAAATGCAGGGAGCGGTCTGGCCCTCGGTCACCCGGTGACGAGGGCGTGCATGGCATGGGCAACACGCGCCCAAGCCAGGTGCAGGCACACGGGCCGCCCGCCTGGGACAAATCTTGCAGGGCGATCCAGATGTCGAGCACCACCACCCTTGAGGACGGCGAGCACGGGCAGGCACCCGCTGCGGCTTCCCGGCTTCCGGCGTTTTTCCGCGCCTACACCGACTACCCGCGCACAGCGCCGGCGTGGATGTGGGAGGCGGCGCGCGTCATCACCCTGGTGAACACGCTGGGCCTCATCGCCCTGCTGTGGTTCAAGGGCGAGGCCGGTCTCAAGGTGTTCTGGGGCGTCGCCATCCCGGTCGTGCCCTTCCTGCTGGTGGTGGCGCCGGGCCTGTGGCGCCAGGTCTGTCCCATGGCCTTTCTGAACCAGTTGCCCCGTGCCCTGGGTTTCTCGCTCAACCGCGAACTGCCCGAGCGCTGGAAGACCGCGGCCTTCCCCATCGCCGTGGGCCTGTTCGTGGGCCTGGTGGCGCTGCGCGTGCCCCTGCTCAACCACTCGCCCCAGGTGCTGGCGCTGGGGCTGCTCGGGGTGCTGGGCCTGGCCTTTGCCGGAGGGCGCGTCTTCAAGGGCCGCAGCGGCTGGTGCGGCACCTTCTGCCCGCTGGGCCCCATCCAGCGCACCTACGGGCAGGCGCCGCTGGCCGTGGTCCCCAATGGCTACTGCCCCACCTGCGTGGGCTGCCAGAAGAACTGCTACGACCTCAACCCCCGTGGCGCCGTTTTCCAGGACCTCTACGACGAAGACCCCCGCCATGCCTGGCAGCGCCGCCTGTTCATGGGCCTGCTGCCTGGCCTCATCGCCGGCTTTTTCCTGCAGGGGCCGGCACCCGCCCAGGGCCTGCCCACCTACTGGGCCATCCTGCTGGCGTCGGCTTGTGCCTCGGCCGGCCTCTACGGGGTGCTGCATTTCTTCCTGCCGCTCAACGCCTACCGCCTGGCTTCGGTCTTTGGCGCGGCGGCGCTGGCCCTCTTCTACTGGTTCAGTGGCCCGGTCATCCTGCGCCATGTGGGCGAACTGCTGGGCTGGCAGCCTCATGATGCCGCGCTGAACCTCGCCCGCGGCGTGGGCATGATGGCGGCCGTGCTCCTGTTGCTCAGCAGCGTGCGCAGCCACCGTGCCGACCACTTGCTGCGCCGCGAGGCCAGTGAGCGCAAGGCCCGCACCGCCACCGCCCGCCGGGTCATCCCCATTCAGGCCGACACCGGTCCGCGTGTCACCGACCGTACCAGCGGCACCGTGCTCGACGTGGTCCCGGGCCAGACCCTCCTGGAAGCCATCTGCGAGGCCGAGTTGCCCATCCAGCACAGCTGCCACGCCGGCATGTGTGGTGCCGACGCCGTGGCCGTGTGCGACGGTGGCGCCCACCTCAGCCCACCCAGCGACACCGAACTCGCCACCCTGCGCCGCCTGGGCCTGGAAGGCAAGGCCCGCCTGGCCTGCATGTGCGAGGTGCAGGGCCCCGTCACCATCGATCGCAATCCCCACGCCGATCTGGGTGAGGCCGCGCCCACGGTGGAGGCAAGGGGGGCGGCCGCCCCGGCGATGCACGCCCAGCCTGACCCGGCAGCCGCCCTGGGCATCGAGCGCGTGGTGGTCGTCGGCAACGGCGTGGCCGGCATGAGCGCCATCGATGCGTTGCGGCGCGCCAGCCCTTCGGTCGAGCTCACGGTGGTGGGCGACGAACCCGGCCGTTTCTACAACCGCATGGCCATCGCCCAGCTGATCAGTGGCGAGGCCGATGCCGAAAGCCTGGCCCTGGTGCCACCGCGCTGGCAGGCCGAGAAGGCCGTGCGCGCCGTGACCCGCACCCGCGTCACCGCCATCGACCGCGCGGCCCGCCTGCTCACCCTGAGCGACGGCGAGCGCCTGCGTTACGACCGCCTCATCCTGGCCACTGGCGCCAGTGCCGCGGCACCGGGCCCCGATTTCCTCAACCACCCCAACGCCTTCGTGCTGCGCACGATGGAAGACGCCCACGCCATCCGCGCCCAGGCCGAGCAAGCCGGGGCCGGTCATGCGATCGTCATGGGCGGTGGGGTGCTGGGTGTGGAGGCCGCCCTGGCCCTGCGCGCGCGCGGGCTCGGCGTGACCTTGCTGGAGCGCGCCGAGCGCCTCATGGCCGCCCAGCTCGATGAGGTGGGTGCGCAGCGCCTGGCCGCCTTCCTCGATGGCATCGGCATCCGCTCGCTCACGGGCGTGTCGGTGCAGGCCTTTGAAGGCGAGCCCGACAAGGCCTTGCGCGGCCTCGTTCTGGGCGATGGGCAACGCCTGCCGGTCGACCTCATCGTGGCCTGTCTGGGCATCCGCCCGCACAGCGAGCTGGCCGTGGCCGCCGGCCTGGAAGTGGGCCCGCGCGGCATCTGTGTGGACGCCGCCATGCGCACCTCCGACCCGGCCATCCTGGCGGTGGGTGATGTGGCCCAGCCCAATGGCCCGGGTGGGCTCTGGCAGGTGGGTGCCAGCCAGGCCGAGGTGGCCGTCAACGCCATGCTGGGTGGCGAGGCGCTCTACACCCCGCCCGAGGTGGTGCTGCAACTCAAGTGCAAGGGCCTCGACGTCAGCGCCTTTGGCCTCCCACAAGGCGAGGCCGATGACGAGGTCTGGACGGCCCCACCCGACGCCGCCACCTGGTGGCGCGTGCGCTGGCAGGGCGGTGTGCTGAAGGCCGGTCTGGTGGTGGGCGCGCCAGGGCGCAGCCGGGCCTTTGCCAGGGCCTTGAAGGCGGGTGATGCCGCCCGGATCAAGGTGGCCCTGCAGGCCTTGTGAGCTTGCGCAGGTCGGCCGATTCCGCCTGGGGGATGGCGCCTCAGCGTGCGTCCCGCTCGATCGCTTCCTTCAGGTGCAGCAGACGCCCGGCCTCGATTGCGCCTTCCCGGCTCAGGTGGCCGGCGTCACGGTAGAGCGGCGTGCCGTGGAGGCTGGTCTCGCAGGCGCCCTCATGGCAATTCAGGGCATCGAGGTGCAAGACCTCGGTGTGGCTGTGCGCCGAGATCGCGTCCAGCAGGGCCAGCACCCGCGCTTGGCGCGCCTGGGCGGTGGCGTGGTCAAAGCTGCAATCGGCGTGCAGCGCCTGCCCCACGGTGACCAGGCCCAGGGCGCGGCGTTCGGCGCAGGCACCCAGGTCCACCTCGGGGCCGATCAGGGCCGGTGGCGACACCAGGATCACCTTCTTGCCCGCCTGCCGCAGCCGCTGGATGGCCTCGCTCACGGCCTGCACCAGTTCGGCCTCGGTCACCGCGTGACGCCGACCCTGGGCGTCGAGCACGGGCGCATCCAGGTAGTACTGCCAGCGGGCCGCCAGCACCACGTAGTCGACCGAGGGCATGGCCTCGGCCTGTGCCAGCACCGATTCCGAAAACGCCAGACACTGCCGGGCGTTCTGGCCGCCATCGCCAGGCTTGAGGTGGGCGATGCCCGGCACCGGGCCACACAGGCTGCGCGTGGCCTGCAGCAGCCCGCCCTGGGGCGCAGAGACCTGCAGCGCAGGCAAGAGGTGCATGGCATAGCTGTCGCCCCAGACCAGGGTGCGGGGCGCCTCGCTGGTGCGGCAGGCCGGGCGCGGGCTGAATGCGGCACCGAACTCGCACTGCGCCGAGAGCCCGTGGTTGGGTTGCATGAGGCGACTCCAGCGCTCGCCCTCCGGTTGCTGCAGGCGCCAGCCCATCAGGCCGAGGCCCAGCGCCAGCGTGCCCACGATGGCCTGCAGGCGCCATGAGGGCCCTGCCGGGAACTGGGTACCGTCGTGGCCCACCGATGTCTCATCGTCAATGGGCCGCACGGCGGGTTGGGGGCGCCGCAGCGGCTGTTCCACCCCGCGCCACAGCGCCCAGGCCAGCGGGAAGGACAGGGCCAGCAGCGCGGCGTTGACCTCGGGCGGCACGCCCTCCAGCCAGACGTGCCGGGCCAGGGCGATCAGGGGCCAGTGCACGAGGTAAAGCGCGTACGACAGCTCACCCAGCCACAGCCCGGGCCGGGCCCAGGGGGACGGGCGACCGAGCCAGGCAGAGGGGCGCACGATCAGCGCCGCCGTGGCCAGACAGACCAGCAGCGCGTCGCCACGCGGGTGCACCGGGTCCCAGCCCTGGCTCAACAGGCCCCCCAGCAGCGGCAGGCTGAACCAGGCGGTGTCGACGCCGCCCTGGGCCTGCTTCAAACCAGGCCATCGCAGGGCGCACAGGGTGCCCAGCAGCAGTTCCCAGGCGCGGGCGGGCAGCAGGTAGAAGGCCGCATCCGGCTGGGTGCGCAGCCAGTGCAGGCAGGTGGCCAGGCTGGCTGCGAACAGGCCCAGCACCACAAGCCGGCGCCAGCGCTCGGTCTGAGCGCGGGGGGAGGCCGCTTGCAGCCCCCACAGCACGGCCGGCAGCACCAGGTAAAACTGTTCCTCCACCGACAGCGACCAGGTGTGCAGCAGCGGCTTGAGTTCCGCCGCACCGCTGAAATAGCCGCTTTGCTGCCAGAGCACCACGTTGGCGCCCATGCCCAGTGCACCGCCCAGTTGCCAGGCGAGGTCCTGCAGGGCCGAGGGCGTCAGCACCCAGGGCGCGATCAGGGTGGTGCATGCCATCACGGTCAAGGCCGCAGGCAGCAGGCGCCGGGCCCGGCGCCGCATGAAGCCGCCCCAGCGGAAATCGCCCGCGTCCAGGCCGTTCAGGATCACCCGCGACATCAGGTAACCCGAGATCACGAAAAACACGTCCACCCCGAGGTGGCCATGACCGAAGCCGGGCACATGGAAATGAAAGCCCAGCACGGCCAGCACGGCCAGGGCGCGCAGCAACTGGATGTCCTGGCGGTGAGCGGGGGAGGGGGCGGCGAAGCGGAGGGTGTTCACAAGCAAAAGCCCCAAGTCGTGCGTGACTTGGGGCCGATGCCGGGATTTTATCGGGCAGTCCTCATCCGCAGGCCGTGCCCGGGTTGCCTGCGCACGGCTTCACTCTGCCACCGAGTGCTGAGCGCGGTCCGCACGGCGCTGCTGCGTGGCGCTGCGCCCGCGTTGGGCCTGCTGGCAGATGGCTCGGCCTGTGTCGGTCAGGCACAGCCCCTGATCGCCGCGTTCCAGCCACTGCAGGGCCAGGTAGTCATCGATGACGCCAGACAGCGCCTGGTCGGCCTGGTTGGCCTGGATCAGCCTGACCGTGGCGGGCAGTGCATGGCGCAGCAGCTCACGGCGCAACATGGGCGGGTGGTGGGGCGAGGAACGGGACATACCGGCTTTCTGCGGGCGCGGGCAAGCACACCCGCCCGGTCATGGTGGGCGCCAGGGGGCGGCCCGTCCGTGCGTTGCACCACCTTGGCCGGGTTTTCGGGAGCGTTGGGCGCGGGCCGCATGAGGGGGCGCCCCAAGAAAAAACGCCAAGTCAGGTGAGTGACTTGGCGTTTTCGTCTTGCATGTGGTGGAGCCGGGGGGAATTGAACCCCCGTCCGTAAGCCATCAAAGAGCAGATCTACATGTGTAGCCGTCTGGTTTGAATCTCACCCAACGAGTCGCGCAGCGGCACGCTACCCATCAGGCCAGTCACTTGATCTTGACCCCACCCGAGTGACCCGGGTGGAATCCAGCCTATGAAAATGACCTCTCAGCTATTGCCTTGCGGCGCAAGCCCAGCCCATAGGCCGACTGTTGAGAGGCTCACCGGTATTAAGCGGCGAGTGCGAACGATTCGTCGTTTGCAGTTACTTTTGTTTCCAGATGGATTTACGAGCTGACTGGTGCTCGACATGCCCTAACCCCCATCCGCACCCACGTCGAAACCAGGTCGGCCCCGTGAGAAAGAGAGAGAAGCTGCATTGTAGCCCTTTGGGCTCAGCTGCGGTAATCGGCGTTGATGGTGACGTACTCGTGCGAGAGGTCGCAGGTCCACACGGTGGTGGTGGCCGTGCCGCGGTTCAGGCCCACGCGGATGCCGATCTCGCTTTGTTTCATCACGCGCTGACCGTCTTCCTCGCGGTACTCGGGGCGGCGGCCACCCTTGGTGACCACGTGCACGTCGTCGAGGTGCAGATCGATCAGGCTCTGGTCGAGGTCGTCGATGCCGGCGTAGCCCACCGCGGCCAGGATGCGGCCCAGGTTGGGGTCGGAGGCAAAGAAGGCCGTCTTGACCAGGGGCGAGTGGGCGATGGCGTAGGCGGCCTTGGCGCATTCGGCCTCGTCGCGGCCACCCTCGATGGTGATGCTGATGAACTTGGTGGCGCCTTCACCATCGCGCACGATGGCCTGGGCCAGTTGCTGCGACACGGCCACCAGGGCGGCACGCAGGGTCTGGGCCTCGGCGCTGTTCAGGTCGGTGATCTCGGCGTGGGCGGCCTGGCGGGTGGCGATCAGCACGAAGGAGTCGTTCGTGGAGGTGTCGCCATCGATGGTGATGCGGTTGAAGGAGGCGTCGGCGGCCTCGGTCACCAGGGCCTGCAGCAGGCCGGGCGCCACCTTGGCGTCGGTGGCCAGGAAGCCCAGCATGGTCGCCATGTTCGGCTTGATCATGCCGGCGCCCTTGCTGATGCCGGTGATGGTGACGGTGGCGCCACCGATCTGCACCTGGCGAGAGTACGCCTTGGGCAGGGTGTCGGTGGTCATGATGCCTTCGGCGGCCACGGCCCAGTTGTCGGGCTTGGCGTCGGCGATGGCGGCGCTCAGGCCAGCCTGGATGCGGTCGACCGGCAGGGTCTCCATGATCACGCCGGTGGAGAACGGCAGGATCTGCTCCGGCGCCAGATTCAGGTAGCGGGCCAGGGCGATGCAGCTCTGGCGGGCGCGGATCAGGCCGTCTTCGCCGGTGCCGGCGTTGGCGTTGCCGGTGTTGATCAGCAGGGCACGCACATCGGCCTGGGCGGCCAGGTGTTCGCGGCACACCTGCACGGGCGCGGCGCAGAAGCGGTTCTTGGTGAACACGCCGGCCACGGCCGAGCCTTCGTCCAGCAGGATGACGCTGAGGTCGCGGCGGTTGGCCTTGCGCACACCGGCCATGGTCACGCCCAGCTTGACGCCGGGAACGGGGTGCAGGTCAGCGGGATTGGGGGCGCTCAGGTTGACGGGCATCTTTGAAAGCTCCAGCGGGGATCAGGCCAGCTTGCCGTGGCAGTTCTTGTACTTTTCGCCGCTGCCGCAGGGGCAGGGCTCGTTGCGGCCCACGCGGGGCACCTCGGCCACCTGGGTGGCGGGGTCGGCCTCGGTGGCCACGCCGCCGTCTTCGGTGGGGTGGGTGTAGGTCACGTTGAGGAAGCTGTCGCCCTGCTGCTCGATGGCAGCAGCGGCCTGCTGGGCTTCTTCCTGCGACTGGATGCGCACCTTCAGCAGCGTGCCGGTCACGTCCATCTTCACCACGCTGAGCAGCTGGCCGAAGAGCTCGAAGGCCTCGCGCTTGTACTCCTGCTTGGGGTTCTTCTGGGCGTAGCCGCGCAGGTGGATGCCTTGGCGCAGGTAGTCGAGCGCGGCCAGGTGTTCGCGCCAGTGCGAGTCGATGGACTGCAGCAGCACCATGCGCTCGAAGGAGGCGAACTGCTCGGCACCGACCTGGCTGACCTTGGCGTCGTAGGCGGCGTTGGCGGCTTCGATCACGCGCTTGAGCACGTCCTCGTCGTCGGCGGCCTGCTGGCCTTCGACCCACTTCACCAGGTCCACCTCGACGTGCCACTCTTCGGCCAGCACCCGCTCGAGCGTGGGGAGGTCCCACTGCTCTTCCAGGCTCTCGTTCGGCACGAAGGTGCGCACCACGTCGGTCAGGGCGCCCTTGCGCAGGTTGGCGATGGACTCGGCCACGTCGACCGTCTCGAGGATCTCGTTGCGCTGCTGGTAGATGACCTTGCGCTGGTCGTTGGAGACGTCGTCGTACTCCAGCAGCTGCTTGCGCATGTCGAAGTTGTGGCCTTCGACCTTGCGCTGGGCGCTTTCGATCGAGCGGGTCACGATGCCGGCCTCGATGGCTTCGCCTTCGGGCATCTTCAGGCGATCCATGATGGCGCGCACGCGGTCGCCCGCGAAGATGCGCATCAGCTGGTCGTCGAGCGAGAGGTAGAAGCGCGAGGAGCCCGGGTCACCCTGGCGGCCGGCGCGGCCACGCAGCTGGTTGTCGATGCGACGCGATTCGTGGCGTTCGGTGGCGATGATGCGCAGGCCGCCGGCTTCCTTCACCTGGGCGTTGAGCTTGGCCTGTTCGGCCTTGAGCGCCTCGATCTTGGCGGCCTTGGCGGCGGCGTCCAGCGATTCGTCGGCCTCGATGGCGAGGATGTCTTTCTCGACGTTGCCACCCAGCACGATGTCGGTGCCGCGACCGGCCATGTTGGTCGCGATGGTGATCACGCCGGGGCGACCCGCCTGGGCGACGATGTCGGCCTCACGGGCGTGCTGTTTGGCGTTGAGCACCTGGTGCGGCAGGCCTTCGCGGGTCAGCAGGGCCGAGATCAGCTCAGAGTTCTCGATGCTGGTGGTGCCCACGAGGGTGGGCTGTCCGCGTTGGTGGCAATCCTTGATGTCGGCCGCGATGGCGTTGAATTTTTCGGCAGAGGTCTTGTAGACCAGGTCGAGCTGGTCTTTGCGCGCGAGGACGCGGTTGGGGGGGATGACGATCGTTTCCAGACCGTAGATTTCCTGGAATTCATAAGCTTCGGTGTCGGCCGTGCCGGTCATGCCCGAAAGCTTGCCGTACATGCGGAAATAGTTCTGGAAAGTGATCGAGGCCAGGGTCTGGTTCTCGGCCTGGATGTGCACGCCTTCCTTGGCTTCCACGGCCTGGTGCAGGCCATCCGACCAGCGGCGACCGGCCATCAGGCGGCCCGTGAACTCGTCGACGATGACGACTTCGCCGTTCTGGACGACGTAGTGCTGGTCCTTGTTGAAGAGGTGGTGTGCACGCAGGGCCGCGTACAGGTGGTGCATCAGGGTGATGTTGCCGGCGTCGTAGAGGCTGGCGCCCTCGAGCAGCAGGCCGGCTTCGGAGAGCAGGCGCTCGGCATTTTCATGGCCGGCTTCGGTCAGGAAGACCTGGCGGGATTTTTCGTCGGCGGTGAAGTCGCCGGCTTCGATCACGCCTTCGCCGGTGCGCGGGTCGGCCTCGCCGATCTGCTTCTTCAGCAGGGGGACGACGGCGTTGATGCGCACGTACATCTCGGTGTGGTCTTCGGCCTGGCCCGAGATGATCAGCGGGGTGCGGGCTTCGTCGATCAGGATGGAGTCGACTTCGTCCACGATGGCGTAGTTCAGGCCGCGCTGCACGCGGTCGGCCACCTCGTAGACCATGTTGTCACGCAGGTAGTCGAAGCCGTACTCGTTGTTGGTGCCGTAGGTGATGTCGGCGGCGTAGGCGGCCTGCTTCTGCTCGCGGGGCATTTGCGGCAGGTTGATGCCGACGGTGAGGCCCAGGAAGTTGTAGAGCTTGGCCATCCACTCGGCGTCACGGCGCGCGAGGTAGTCGTTGACGGTGACCAGGTGCACGCCCTTGCCGGTCAGGGCATTGAGGTAGACGGGCAGGGTGGCGGTCAGGGTCTTGCCTTCGCCGGTGCGCATTTCGGCGATCTTGCCGTTGTGCAGGGTGATGCCGCCCAGCATCTGCACGTCGAAGTGGCGCATCTTGAAGACGCGCTTGGAGCCTTCACGGACCAGGGCGAAGGCTTCGGGCAGGATGGCGTCCAGCGATTCGCCGCGGGCCACGCGTTGCTTGAACTCTTCGGTCTTGGCGCGGATCTGGTCGTCGCTCAAGGGCTCGAAGCTGGGCTCCAGCGCATTGATTTTGGCAACCGTCTTGCGGTACTCCTTGAGCAGGCGTTCGTTTCGGCTACCAAAAATCGAAGTGAGAATCTTGGGCAACATGGAGCAATCAATCCAATCGGTCAGGTGATGCGCTGGCAGACAAGGTCG
>NZ_JAIZVX010000231.1 GCF_021768455.1 Aquabacterium sp.
CCGCCACCCCGCACACGGAAAGCAGCCCATGAAGTTCTCTCTGTTCCTGCACATGGAGCGCTACGACGAGCGCACCCCGGCCCGCCAGCAGCTCGACGAGCTCACCCAACTGGTCCAGATCGCCGAACGCGGCGGCATGGAAACCGCCTGGATCGGCGAACACCACGGCATGGGCTTCACCATCGCGCCCAACCCCTTCGTCAACCTGGCCTACCTGGCCGCGCAGACCACCACCATCCGCCTGGGCACGGGCACCGTGATCGCGCCCTTCTGGCACCCGATCAAGCTCGCCGGCGAAGCCGGCCTGGTCGACCTGATCAGCAACGGCCGACTCGACCTGGGAATTGCGCGCGGCGCCTACATGTACGAGTACGAGCGCCTCTTCCCCGGCCTGGACGCGATGGAGGCCGGCGCCCGCATGCGCGCCATGGTGCCGCTGCTGCAGGGCCTGTTCAAGGGCCACTGCAGCACCGAGGGCCCTTACTGGTCCTTCCCCGAGACCACCTCGCTGCCCCGCCCCGTGCAGGGCCCCACGCCACCGATGTGGATCGCCGCGCGCGATCCACATTCGCACGACTTTGCCGTGGGCAGCGGCTGCCATGTGCAGGTGACGCCGCTGGCCGCGGGCGACGGCGAAGTGGCCTCGCTGATGGACCGCTTCAACACCGCCTGCGCCGCCCACCCCGAGGTGCCTCGCCCGCAGATCATGCTGCTGCAGCACGCCTACGTGGCCGAGACCGATGCCGAACTGGCGCAGGGCACACGCGACATCCAGGCCTTCTACTGCCACTTCCAGAAATGGATCAAGAAGGACCGCCCCATCACCCACGGCCTGATGGAGCCCCTGCGCCCCGAAGACATCGAGGCCTTCCCGCAGTACGCGCCCGACAAGCTGCGGCAGAGCCTGGTGATCGGCAAGCCGGACGAGGTCATCTCGCGCCTCAAGGTCTACGAGGCCCAGGGTTACGACCAGTACAGCTTCTGGATCGACAACCACATGGACTTCGAGCGCAAGCGCCGCACGCTCGAACTCTTCATCCAGCAGGTCATGCCGGCTTTCGCCTGAAGCCCCACGCCACCGGACCGGAGCCCCTGCATGAACCCGACGCACGAGACCTTCCAGCAGTACATCGACGGGCAGTTCGAGCCCGGCAGCCAGCACTTCGAGAGCCTCTCGCCCGCCACCGGCGAAGCCTGGGCCCGCATGCCCGCGGCCACCGAAGCCGATGTGGACCGTGCCGTGCGCGCCGCCCACCGCGCCCTGCACGCGCCGGCCTGGCAAGGCCTCACCGCCACGCAGCGCGGCAAGCTGCTGCACAGGCTGGCCGACCTGATCGCCCGCGACGCCCCCGAGCTCGCCCGGCTGGAGACGCAGGACACCGGCAAGGTGATCCGCGAGACCCTGGCCCAGATCGGCTACGTGGCCGAGTACTACCGCTACTACGGCGGCCTGGCCGACAAGGTGCAAGGCGCCCACCTGCCCGTGGACAAGCCCGACATCGAGGCCTACACCCGGCGCGAACCCATTGGCGTGGTGGCGGCCATCGTGCCGTGGAACTCACAGCTTTTCCTCTCGGCCGTGAAGATCGGCCCGGCCCTGGCCGCCGGTTGCACCGTGGTGCTCAAGGCCTCGGAAGAAGGCCCAGCGCCCCTGCTGGCCCTGGCCCGCCTGGTGCACGAAGCGGGCTTCCCCCCCGGCGTGCTCAACATCCTCACCGGCTTCGGGCAGGACTGCGGCAAGGCCCTGACCAGCCATCCCCTGGTGCAGCGCATCGCCTTCACCGGCGGGCCCGAAACCGCCCGCCACATCGTGCACAACGCGGCGCAGAACCTGGCCGCCACCTCGCTGGAACTGGGCGGCAAGTCGCCAGTGCTGGTCTTCAACGGGGTCGATGTGGACAGCGTCTGCAACGGCATCGTGGCCGGCATCTTCGGCGCCAGCGGCCAGAGTTGCGTGGCCGGTTCGCGCCTGCTGGTGCAATCGGGCGTGTACGACGCGCTCATGGCCAGGCTGGTGGCCCGCGCTCGCCAGATCCGCATCGGCGAACCGCACGACCCGGCCACCGAAATGGGCCCCCTGGCCACACTCAAACAGCGCCAGCACATCGAGCAGGTGGTGCAGGCCAGCATCGAGGCCGGCGCCACCCTGCTCACCGGCGGGCAGGCCCCGGCCGACTTCCCCCTGGGCCACTACTACGAGCCCACCATCCTGGCCTGCCCCGATGCCCGCGTGCCCTGCGTGCACACCGAGCTCTTCGGGCCCGTGCTCAGCGTGCTGAAGTTCGACACCGAAGAAGAGGCCCTGGCCCTGGCCAACGACAGCGCCTACGGCCTGGCCAGCGGCGTGTTCACCCGCGATCTGGCACAGGCTCACCGGATGATCCGCCAGCTGCGCGCCGGCATCGTCTGGGTCAACACCTACCGCGTGGTCTCGCCCATCGTGCCCTTTGGCGGCTTCGGGCTCAGCGGCCTGGGGCGCGAAGGCGGCCTGGAGGCCGTGCTCGATTACACGCGCACCAAGTCGGTCTGGCTCAACACGTCGGACGCCCCCATCCCCGATCCCTTTGTCATGCGCTGAGGCCCGCCCATGTTCTACGAGATCCGCACCTACCGCCTCAAGGTTGGCACCCTGCCCACCTACCTCAAGCTGGTCGAAGAAGAAGGCATCGCCATCCAGCGCGGCCACCTGGGCCAGCTGATCGGCTACTTCCAGTCCGAGATCGGCCCGCTCAACCAGATCGTGCACATCTGGGCCTTTGCCTCGCTCGACGACCGCGAACGCCGCCGCAACGCCCTGGCCGCCGACCCTGCCTGGCAGGCCTTCGCGCCCAAGATCCAGGCCTGCCTGGAAGAGATGGACAGCAAGGTCATGCGCCCGGCCGCCTTCTCGCCCCTGAACTGAATCCCCTCTCGTTCCGTCCTTCCCCCGTCCCAGTCCACCCCGGAGATCCCCATGTCCTTGTCTTGCACCCGTCGCCTTGCCCTGTGTGTCCTTGCCCTGGCCTCCACCCTGGCCGCCCTGCAGCAATGGCGTGAACGTTGGGCGGCATTGCGCATCACGCTGATCCGCGGCGGCATGAAGATCCGCGCTCACGATGTGATCATGCAGCACCTGCGTTGGCGCATGGGCGACACAGGTCTGCCGAAAAAGAACGGCTATGAAGTCGACGTCTCGATCGAAGGCAAGAACGCTTACAACGTACTGGTCGATCACTGTTCGGTCGCCTGGGGGACCGACGAAAACCTTTCGATCTCCGGCCCGCGCCATGACGGCCCGGCGGGCACCGCACATCGCGTGACCCTGTCGAACAATATCGTCGCCGAAGGCCTGGTCAATTCCACCCATTCGAAGGGCGCACATTCGATGGGCTCACTGATCCATGACGATGTGCAGAGTGTGCTGATCCGCGGCAATCTCTACACCCACAATGCCGATCGCAATCCGTGGTTCAAGGGGGGTAGTACCGGCGCGCTGATCAACAACTTCATCTACAACCCGGGCAAATGGGCGGTACGGCTGGGCTACAACCCGAAAGAATGGGACAAGCGCACACCGCCCCCGGCACCGAAACTCGCCATCATCGGCAACGTGCTGCAGCACGGCGCCGATACCCCCGCCACCCTGGGCATGATCAGCAGCAATTCACCCGACCTGCAGGGCGATGCCTACATGCGTGACAACCTCGCCTTCCTCAAGACCGGTGCGCCCGCGACATTGCTCAGCGGTGGCATCACCGCTCTGGCGGAGAACCCTTTCACGATCGGCGGCAATGTCGTGGCCGCCGCGCAATTGCGCGAACAGATCCTCGCTCATGCCGGCGCCCGCCCCGCCGACCGTGACAGCGTGGACCAGCGCCTGATTGCCGAGATCCGTAATGGCACCGGACGCCAGATCGACAGCCAGAACGATGTCGGCGGCTACCCCTCAGCCACTGCAACGCATCGTGCGCTCACGGTTCCCTCACACGATGTCGAGACCTGGCTGCAAGGATTCAGCCGGCAA
>NZ_JAIZVX010000113.1 GCF_021768455.1 Aquabacterium sp.
AACAGGTTGATGTAGGTCGACACCTGGCTGCCCTTCACGTCCTTCAAGCGCGTGGCGGTCTACCGGCCCGGGGCCGGTTGCACCCTGCTCACGCCGGACGTCGACCGCGCCAGCTGGGAGGCCTCGGCCCCCAGGTCAGGCCCGGTCTTGCCGCCGCTCACGGCCGCCCAACGGGCCACACCCTGGCCCCTGGGCGAAGGCGCCCCCGAGCCCTTGCACGCCGGCAGCGCCCAGGCCCAGGCCCTGCAGCAGGTGAGCGATGCCCTGTTCGACGAGCCCGCCACCGACCCCAAGACCCGCCAGAACACCCTGGCCGTGCTGGTCGTGAAAGACGGGCGCCTGGTGCACGAGCGATACGCCCAGGGATACGGGCCGGGCATGCCGCTGCTGGGCTGGTCCATGACCAAGACGGTGACGGCGCTGTGGGCCGGCGTGGCCCTGGGCGAAGGCCTGCTGGCCTTGGATGACGCCTTGCCCGTCCCCGCTTGGCAAGGCAGTCATCGGCCGCCCGTCCGCTGGCGCGATGCGCTGCAGATGGCCTCGGGCGTGGACTGGTTCGAGGGCCACGCGGGCTTCAGCGACGTGTCCAACATGGTGTTTGGCCAGCCCGACGAAGGTGCCTTCGTCGAGGCCAAGCCCATGGCGGCCACGCCCGGCACGCGCTTCAACTACGCCACGGGCGACAGCGCCTTGCTGGCGCGCAGCCTCAAGCGCGTGTTGGGTGACGACGCGCAGCGCGCCCACGATCACCAGGTCGCCTCCCTGTTCACGCCCCTGGGCATGCGTGGCGCCTTCGTCGAGGCCGATGTGGCCGGCACGCCTTCGGGCGGTTCGCGCGCCGTGCTGCGTCCGCGCGACTGGCTCAAGCTGGGCCAGCTCATCCTGCAGGACGGCCAGTGGCAGGGCGTGCAGCGCATCCCGGCCAGCTACATCCGCTTCATGCGCACGCCCTCGCCGGCCAACCCGGGTTACGGCGGGCAACTGTGGCTGCACCAGCCCGCCGACATGCCGCCCGGCATGCCCACCGACGTCGCCTACTTCAGCGGTCTGATGGGGCAGTACGTGGTGATGGTGCCCAGCCAGAAGCTGATCGTCCTGCGCATGGGCGTGTCCTTCGACAAGGACGAGACCAGGCGCCGCGTCTTCCAGGCCACCCAGCGCCTGAGCCGCGCCTTCAGCGAACCCGAGCGCGGCCTGGCCAGCCTGGGCGATCGGCTCAGACGTTGATCGCGCTGGCCGAGCCTGCCTGCTTGCGCAACTCGAACTTCTGGATCTTGCCGGTCGAGGTCTTGGGCAGTTCGCCAAACACCACGGCCTTGGGCACCTTGAAGCCGGCCAGGTGGGCCTTGCAGTGCCGGACGATGTCCTCCGGCGTGACCTGTGCGCCCGGCTTGAGCTCGATGAATGCGCAGGGGGTCTCGCCCCACTTCTCGTCGGGCTTGGCCACCACGGCGGCGGCCATCACGGCGGGGTGGCGGTAGAGCACGTCTTCCACCTCGATGGACGAGATGTTCTCGCCACCCGAGATGATGATGTCCTTGCTGCGGTCCTTGATCTTCACGTAGCCATCGGGGTACATCACGGCCAGGTCGCCCGTGTGGAACCAGCCGCCCGCAAATGCCTCCTGCGTGGCCTTGGGGTTCTTCAGGTAGCCCTTCATCGTGATGTTGCCGCGGAACATGATCTCGCCCATGGTCTCGCCATCGGCCGGCACGGGCTGCATGGTCAGCGGGTCCATCACGCTCACGCTGCGTTGCAGGTGGTAGGCCACGCCCTGGCGGGCATTGAGGCGGGCGCGCTCGCCCACGTCCAGGTCTTTCCAGGTCTCGTGCTGCACGCAGACCGAGGCCGGGCCGTAGACCTCGGTCAGGCCGTACACGTGCAGCAGCTCGATGCCCAGGGCCTCCATGCCCTCGATCATGGCCGCGGGGGGCGCGGCGCCGGCCACCATGGCCTTGACCGGCTTGTCCTTCAGCTGCAGGCCAACCTTGAGTTCGGCCGGGGCGTTGACCAGGGCCGCGTGCACGATGGGCGCGCCGCAGTAATGCGTGACGCCATGGTCGCGGAAGGCATCGAAGATGGCCTTGGGATCGACCCGGCGCAGGCACACGTTCACGCCCGCGCGCGCTGCCACCGCCCAGGGGAAGCACCAGCCATTGCAGTGGAACATGGGCAGCGTCCACAGGTAGGTGGCGTGCTTGGGCATGTCCCACTCCAGGATGGCCGAGATGGCGTTGGTGGCCGCACCGCGGTGGTGGTAGACCACGCCCTTGGGGTTGCCCGTGGTGCCCGAGGTGTAGTTCAGGCTGATGGCTTGCCATTCGTCTTCCGGCAGTTGCCAGGCGAAGTCGGGCGAGCCTTCGGCCAGCAGGTCCTCGTAGCCGAGGCTGCCGATGGGCTGGCCGTTGCCGGCATACAGCGCATCTTCGGTGTCGATCACCAGGATGGGCTCGCTGCGCGTGCGCAGGGCCAGGGCCTTGGCCATCACGCCGGCGAATTCGGGGTCGACGATCAGGGCCTTGGCTTCGCCGTGGTCGAGCATGAAGGCCAGGGCTTCGGGGTCGAGCCGGGTGTTGAGCGTGTTGAGCACGGCCCCGGCCATGGGGATGCCGAAATGGGCTTCGACCATGGGCGGCGTGTTGGGCAGCATCACGGCCACGGTGTCGCCCAGGCCGATGCCGCGGGCGAGCAGGGCACTGGCCAGGCGGCGACAGCGGGCGTAGGTCTCGCCCCAGGTCTGCCGCAGGGCGCCGTGCACGATGGCCAGGCGTTCCGGGTAGACCAGTGCCGTGCGTTCGATGAAGGACAGCGGCGTGAAGGGCGTGTGGTTGGCCGCGTTGCGCGGCAGGTCCTGTTCAAAGATGTTCGGCATGGCGAGGCGCTCCGGATGGGAATGCGCTGATCGTGCGCCGGGTCAATTTGAAACAGAACCGGGTTCGCCCTGTGTCATGACGAGACAGGGGCGGGGCAGACAGGGTGAAGGCGCAGCCTCAGGCCTGGGCGTCGCCTTCCGGTTCGCCTTCGCCTTCCGGGATCACCCTGATCCGCACCCCGTGCAAGGCCACGACCTGGCCGGCGCGGATCTTGGCGGTCTTGCGTTCCTCGTCGCGGCCATCGACCTGCACCCGGCCTTCGGACACCATCATCTTGGCGCGGCCCCCGCTTTCGGCCAGGCCGGTGGCCTTGAGCAGGCGGTCCAGGGTGATGAACTCACCGCGGAGTTCGAACGTGATCTGTTGCATGGAAAGCGGGCCCGAGAAGGCGGGGCAGGGAAGGTCCGGAGGGGCGTGTGTCGTGCAGGAAACCGTGCATCTTGCATGGGCGGTGCACAATCGCAGGATTGTGAAGCGGACTGTATTCAAATACGGTCCGCCGTGTTCGACATTGTCCTGCCAGGCAGCACTCCCTCTCCATGAAAAAGACCGATCTCGCGAAAAACAAGGGCCTCAAAATCGTCGGCCAGATGCGTCAGGCGGGCTCGCCCGAACGCTTTGCCGCCGGTGCCGCCGCCCTGATCGACCGCCGCGAGCAACGCCGACTCGACCAGCTCGCCGGGCTGGTGCCCTTTGCCGCCAAGTTGCCCCAGGCCCTGGTCAAGCAGCTGCACGACCGCGTTGCCGCCGAGGGCGTCTCGCTCAACGACCTGACCGCCCGCCTGCTGCAGGCCAGCCTGGGTGCGGCCCAGCCCGCGGTGGCGGCCAAGGACGTGGCAGTCAAAGAGGCCGTGGCCAAAACCGCTGCGCCCAAGAAGGATGCAGCGAAGAAAGTGGCCGCCAAGAAGGTGGACGCCAAGAAGGTCGCTGTGAAGACAGTCGCCGAGAAGAAAGTCGCTGTGAAGAAGGCCCCTGAAAAGAAGGCCCCTGAAAAGAAGGTTGCCGCCAAGAAGGCGCCTGCCACCCAGGTGGCCACCTCGCGCCCTGCGGCCAAAAAGACCCGCAAGACCTGACGCCCTGGCGGGCCCTCACCCGCTGTTGATGTTTGACGGAGACCCAGGATGAACCGACCCATGATGCACCTTGTCGACCCCCACACCGGCGAGTCCGACCCGGCCGAGATCCAGCGGGTCTTTCAGTCCCAGCTCGCCACCTCGTTGGCCTGGCGTCAGTCGACCATCGCCGAGCGCATCGCGCGCCTGAAAAGGCTGCGCACGGCCATGATGGCCCGCCGAGAGGACTTCTACGCGGCTTTCCTGAAGGACTACCGCAAGCCCTCGGCCGAGGTCGAGGCCACCGAGTTCATGCCGGTGCTCGACGAGATCCGCCACACCATCGGCCACCTCAAGAAGTGGGCGCAGCCCAAGCGCGTGTGGCCCACCATGGCCACTGCCTTCACCAGCAGCTGGATCGAGTACCAGCCGCGTGGCCGGGTGCTCATCGTCGCGCCCTGGAACTTCCCGCTCAACCTTTGCTTCGGCCCCCTGGTCTCGGCACTGGCCGCCGGCAACACCGCCATCCTCAAGCCCTCCGAGATGACGCCCGCCGTCAGCACCGTGATGGCCGAGGTGATCGCCGAGGTCTTCGCGGCCAACGAGGTGGCGCTGTTCGAGGGCAGCCTGCCGACCTCTCAGGTGCTGCTCGACCTGCCGTTCGACCACATCTTCTTCACCGGCTCTCCGGCCGTGGGCAAGGTGGTGATGGCCGCGGCCGCCAGGCACCTCACCAGCGTCACGCTGGAACTGGGGGGCAAGTCGCCCGTCATCGTCGACGAAACCGCCGACATCAAGCTGGCCGCCGAAGCCCTGCTGTGGGGCAAGTTCACCAACTGCGGCCAGATCTGCGTGGCGCCCGACCACGTCTACGTGCAGGCCTCGGTCAAGGACCGCTTCGTGGCGGCCGCCCGCGAGGTGATCGCCGAGCGTTTCGGTGCCACGCCCGAGGCCCAGCGCCAGAGCACCTCGTTTGCCCGCGTCATCAACCAGCGCCACACCCAGCGCATCGCCGGCCTGCTGTCCGATGCCCAGGACAAGGGGGCCAAGGTGCTGGCCGGTGGGGAGGTCGACGTGGCCGGCTGCTACATCGCCCCGACCCTGCTGGAGCAGGTGCCCGCCAGCGCGGCCATCATGCAGGACGAGATCTTCGGGCCGGTGCTGCCCATCCTCACCTACACCCAGCTCGACGAGGTGGTGGCCCAGATCAACGCCCAGCCCAAGCCCCTGGCGCTCTACGTTTTCAGCACGAACAAG
Source organism: Aquabacterium sp. (assembly GCF_021768455.1). Classification (GTDB taxonomy): domain Bacteria; phylum Pseudomonadota; class Gammaproteobacteria; order Burkholderiales; family Burkholderiaceae_C; genus Aquabacterium. Next base: position 5,183 of record NZ_JAIZVX010000113.1, read on the forward strand.
GCGCGCACCCGCAACCTGATCGAGCGCACCAGCTCCGGCGGCGTGGCCATCAACCACTGTGTGCTGCACTACGCCCATGGCAACCTGCCTTTTGGCGGGGTCAACAACTCCGGCATTGGCAGCGCCCACGGCGAGTTCGGCTTCAAGGCCTTCTCGCACGAGCGCGCCGTGCTCAAGTCCGGCCCGGTGCTGATGGCCCGCATGTTCTTCCCGCCCTACACGGGCCTCAAGCAAAAGCTCATCCGCTGGACGGTCGACAGCCTGCGCCTGCCGTCGATCTTTTGAGAAACGAGAAGCGCCCGTTCGGCGCATCGGACACGGCTGCTCGCCAGTGTTCGATAATCCGGACACCTGAACGGATGAGGCCCAGGCCTTTCCCCTCGGCCCGCCCGCTGCAAGAAAGCTGGCGGGCTTTTTGCTTAAACAGAGCCCCGTGGACACCTTCATTCAACAACTCATCAACGGTCTGGTGCTGGGCAGCATGTATGCGCTGGTCGCCCTGGGCTACACCATGGTCTACGGGATCATCAACCTCATCAACTTCGCCCATGGCGAGGTGCTGATGGTCGGTGCCCTTGTGAGCTGGACGGTCGTGACCGCCCTGGGCGCAAGCGGCTTGCCGGGATGGCTGATCCTGCTCATCTCGCTGATCGCGGCCGTGTTGGTCTGCATGGCGCTGAACTACCTGATCGAAAAGCTGGCCTACCGGCCACTGCGCACGGCTCCGCGCCTGGCACCCCTGATTACCGCCATGGGCATGTCGCTGCTGCTGCAGACCCTGGCCATGATCATCTGGAAGCCGGACTACAAGCCGTATCCCATCCTGCTGCCCGATGAGCCTTACGAGGTCATGGGTGCCACCATCAACATGGTTCAGATCATGATCCTGGTGGTGACGGCCATCACGCTCACGGCCCTCATGGCACTGATCCACGGCACCAGGCTGGGCCGTGCCATGCGCGCCACCGCCGAGAACCCGCGGGTTGCCCAACTGATGGGCGTGCAGCCTGACAAGGTCATCTCTGCCACCTTCATGATCGGCGCTGGCCTGGCCGCGCTGGCGGGGGTGATGTGGGCGGCCAACTACGGCTCGGTGCAACACACCATGGGCTTCCTGCCCGGCCTCAAGGCCTTCACGGCAGCGGTCTTTGGTGGCATCGGCAACCTGGGTGGGGCCATGGTCGGCGGCGTGCTGCTGGGCGTGATCGAGTCCATGGGCGCGGGCTACATCGGTGAGCTGACCGGCAACGTGCTGGGCAGCAACTACCAGGACATCTTCGCTTTTGCCGTCCTCATCCTCGTGCTGACCCTGCGCCCCCAGGGCCTGCTGGGCGAACGCGTGGCCGACCGCGCCTGATCCTTCTCACACCATGACGCAAAAACGACTGCTGCCCTTCGTGGGCGCCGCCATCGCGCTGGCCATCCTGCCGGTGCTGATGCAGGGCTTTGGCGAGGCCTGGGTCCGCATCCTCGACACGGCCCTGCTCTACATCCTGCTTGCCCTGGGCCTGAACATCGTGGTGGGCTTTGCCGGCCTGCTCGACCTGGGTTACATCGCCTTCTATGCTGTGGGAGCCTACCTCTTCGCGCTGCTGGGCTCGCCCCACCTGACCGAGAACGTGCCCTGGATCGCCGCCATGTTCCCCAATGGCCTGCACACGCCCATCTGGGTGGCGGTGCCGCTGGGTGCCGGCGTGGCCGCGCTGGCGGGCGTGATGCTGGGTGCGCCCACGCTCAAGCTGCGCGGCGACTACCTGGCCATCGTGACCCTGGGCTTTGGTGAAATCATCCGCGTGTTCATGAACAACATGGACGCGCCGATCAACATCACCAACGGCCCCAAGGGCATCAACAGCATCGACCCCATCCATGTGGGTGGCATCAACCTGGGCGAGACCTGGCACATCGGTGGCCTGGCCCTGCCGCCTGTCACGCTGCACTACTACCTCTTCCTGGGGCTGGTGGTGCTGGCCGTGGTGGTCTGCATGCGCCTGCACAACTCCCGCCTGGGCCGTGCCTGGATGGCCATCCGTGAAGACGAGATCGCCGCCAAGGCCATGGGCCTGAATACGCGCAACCTCAAGCTGCTGGCCTTCGGCCTGGGCGCTTCCTTTGGGGGCGTGTCGGGCGTGCTGTTCGCCAGCTTCCAGGGCTTTGTGTCGCCCGAGTCCTTCAGCCTGCAGGAGTCGGTGCTGGTGGTGGCCATGGTGGTGCTGGGTGGCCTGGGACACATCCCCGGCGTGATCCTGGGCGCCTTCCTGCTCGCGGCCCTGCCCGAGGTGCTGCGCCAGGTGGCTGGCCCGCTGCAGTCCATGACCGGCGGTCGTCTCGACGCCGCCATCCTGCGCCAGCTGCTGATCGCGTTGGCCATGATCGGCATCATGTTGGCCCGCCCCCGTGGCTTGTGGCCCTCACCGAGGCAGGAAGACCGCCTCATCCCCGGTGGCCAGGAAGGAGGCCGCGCATGAGCCAGCTTTTGTTGATGGTGGCCGGTGTGGCCAAGCGATTCGGTGGTGTGCAGGCGCTCAGCGATGTGGGCCTGAGCATCCAGCCCGGTCAGGTGCATGGCCTGATCGGCCCCAACGGCGCGGGCAAGACGACCTTCTTCAACGTGATCACCGGCCTGGTGCCGGCCGACACGGGGCGGTTTGAACTTGCCGGCACGCCCTACAAGCCGACGGCGGTGCACGAGGTGGCCAAGGCTGGCATCGCGCGCACCTTCCAGAACATCCGCCTGTTTGCCGACATGACCGCGCTCGACAACGTGCGCGTGGGTCGCCATGTGCGCACCAAGGTGAGCTGGTGGCACGCCGTGTGGCGCAGCAAGTCCTTCGTGGCCGAAGAGCACCAGATCACCAAGGACGCCCGCGCCCTGCTGGAGTTCGTGGGCCTGGGCCACAAGGCTGGCCAGACGGCCCGCACCCTGAGCTACGGCGACCAGCGCCGCCTCGAGATCGCCCGTGCGCTGGCCACCGAGCCCAAGCTGCTGGCCCTCGACGAGCCCGCCGCCGGCATGAACGCCACCGAGAAGGTGCAACTCCGTGAGCTGATCGAGCGCATCCGCGCCCAGGGCCGCGCCGTGCTGCTGATCGAGCACGACGTGAAGCTGGTGATGGGCCTGTGTGACCATGTCACCGTGCTCGACCAGGGCAAGCTGATCGCCTCCGGCACCCCCGCCGAGGTGCAACGCCACCCTGCCGTGATCGCTGCCTACCTGGGCACGGCCCATGAGCCGACTGTCTGACCCCATCCGATGAGCACCACTCCTTCTCAAGCCAAGACCCCCCTGTTGTCCGTGCGCCAGCTCAATGTGGCCTACGGCGGCATCCAGGCGGTCAAGAACCTCAACCTCGAACTCTTCGAGGGCGAGCTGGTCAGCCTGATCGGTGCCAACGGTGCCGGCAAGACGACCACGCTCAAGGCCATCTGCGGCCTGCTGGCGCCCAAGACCGGCGAGGTGCAGTACATGGGGCGCAGCCTCAAGGGCCAGGGCCCCTGGGAGCTGGTCTCGCAGGGCCTGGTGATGGTGCCCGAAGGCCGCGGCATCTTCACGCGCATGACCATCGACGAGAACCTGCGCATGGGTGCCTACCTGCGCAAGGACAAGGACGTCGACGCCGACACCGAGGCCGTCTACCAGCGCTTCCCGCGCCTGAAAGAGCGCCACAAGCAGCTGGCCGGCACCCTGTCGGGCGGTGAGCAGCAGATGCTGGCCATGGGCCGCGCGCTGCTGGCCCGTCCCAAGCTCCTGCTGCTGGACGAGCCCTCCATGGGCCTGGCACCCATCATGGTCGACAAGATCTTCGAGGTGGTGCGCGACGTGTCGAAGCAGGGCGTGACCGTGCTGCTGGTGGAGCAAAACGCCCACCGTGCGCTGGAAATGGCCGACCGGGCCTACGTGCTCGAGTCCGGCGAAGTGGCCCTGGAAGGCCCTGCCCGCGAACTGCTGGGCAACCCCCAGGTGCAGGCGGCCTACCTGGGCGCCTGAGCGTCGCCTCAGTCGGCCAGGGCGGCGCGGATGCGGTCGGCCAGGGCCTTGATCTCGTCCATGTTGCCCATGACGGCGGCGTGCGGCTTGCGCAGGTCGGCGATGGAGCCCGGGATCACGTGCATGTGGAAGTGCGGCACGCTCTGGCCGGCTGCTTCGCCGTTGAGCTGCATCAGCACGATGCCCTCTGCGCCCAGCGCTTTCTGCTGGGCCGCGCCCACCTTGCGCACGGTGCGCATCACGGCGGCTGCGGCCTCCTCGGACAGCTCGAACAGCGTGGTGGCCGCTTCCTTGGGGATGACCAGGGCGTGGCCGGCCACCTGCGGCATGATGTCCATGAAGGCGAGGGTGTGCGCGTCTTCGTGCAGCTTGAAGCAGGGGATCTCTCCGCGCAGGATCTTGGCGAAGGCGTTCTGGGTGTCGTAGGCCATGGTCTGGTCTCCGTGATGGGGATGGGTGTGTTCAGGCGCCGTGCTTGTCGGCCTCGCTCGTGAAGGCGTCGGCGTAGAAGTGTTCGGCGGGCAGGCCGGCCTGTTGCACGAAGTCGCGCTGGGCCGATTGCACCATGATGGGCGCGCCACAGGCATACACCTCGTGGCCCGAGAGATCGGGCAGGTCCGCCAGCACGGCCTGGTGGACGAAGCCGGTGCGGCCCGTCCAGGCGTCGTCCGGTTTCGCGTCGGACAGCACCGGCACGTAGGTCAGCCAGGGGCACTCTGCCGCCTGCTGCTGTGCCCAGTCGTGCAGGTAGAGGTCGGCCAGGCTGCGGCAGCCCCAGTACAGCGTGGTCGGGCGGGTGAGGCCCTGGTGACGCAGTTCCTCGACGATGGCCTTGATGGGCGCCAGGCCCGTGCCCGAGGCCAGGAGGACGATGGGGCGATCGCTGTCTTCGCGCAGGAAGAAGGTGCCGAAGGGGCCTTCCACACGCAGGATGTCCTTCTCCTTCAGGCCACCAAAGACGTGGTCGGTGAAGAGGCCGCCCGGCAGGTGGCGGATGTGCAGTTCCATGCCGAGCACGCCGGCTTCCTTGACCGCGTGCGGCGCGTTGGCCATGGAGTAACTGCGGCGGGCGCCATCTTTCAGGATGAACTCGATGAACTGGCCGGCCCGGAAACCAAAGGCGTTGTTCGCCGGCAGTTGCAGGCGCAGCACCATCACATCTGGCGCGACGCGGCTCAGGCTGGTGACGCGGGTGGGCATCTTGACCACGGGGTGGTCACCCAGGCCCACCACCTGTTTGGCCTCGATCACCAGATCGGTCTGCGGTGTGGCACAGCAGGTGAGCAGCCAGCCCTCGGCTTCTTCTTCGGCCGACAGGGCCTTGGCCTGGTGGGCGCCGTGGATGACGCGGCCTTCCAGCAGCTTGCACTTGCAGGAGCCACAGGCGCCGTCCTTGCAGCCGTAAGGCAGGCCGATGCCGGCGTTGAGCGCGGCGCTCAGCACGGTCTCGTCGCGCTGCATGCTGAATTCACGGCCACTGGGCTGGAGGGAGACGGTCAGGCTCATGGGGTCGATCTCGGAAGCGGGGCAACCGCCGGGCGGCGCGCGGGGCGCAGTGGGTGCCAGGCGGTGACAATGGAGGGCTGATTTTCGCTCAGTCTGGCCAGACCCTGGCTGGCCTTTGGCATTGTTCACATCCCCCTTGACCATGTTCAACCCTGTGCCCTCCCGACATGCCCGTTTCCGCCAGCAGCGCGTGCTCATCGTGGGCTGTGGTGATGTGGGGGTGCGGGCTGTCCGCCTGCTGTGCCCCCGTGTGCGCGTGCTGGCCCTGACGTCGCAGCCGGCGCGGGCCGCCGAACTGCGCGCCCTGGGTCTGGTGCCCTTGGTGGGCAACCTCGATGACGCGGCCACCCTGGCCCGGCTGGGCGGATTGGCCCACCGCGTGCTGCACCTGGCGCCACCGCCTGCACAGGGCGCGACCGACCCGCGCACGGCACACCTCACCCAGGCGCTGGCCCGGCGGGGCGCGTTGCGCAGCCTGGTGTACGGCAGCACTACCGGCGTCTACGGGGATGCCCAAGGTGCGGTGTTCGACGAGACCCGCACCGTGGCGCCTGCCACCGATCGGGCCCGCCGCCGGGTTGATGCGGAAGCGCGGCTGCGCTGGTTCGGGCGCCAGATGGTGGCCTCCAAGGGCACGCGGGTGGGCATCCTGCGCATCCCCGGCATCTATGCACTCGATCGGGTCGGCGGTGACCCGCGCGAGCGCTTGCGCCGTGGCAGCCCCTTGTTGCGCCCGGAAGACGACGTCTACACCAACCACATCCACGCCGATGACCTGGCCCGCGCCTGCATGCTGGCCCTGTGGCGCAGCCGCCCTGGGCGGGTGTTCCATGTCTGTGACGACACCGACCTGCGCATGGGCGATCACTTTGACTGGGTGGCCGACCACTTCGGCCTGCCCCGGGCCCCGCGCCTGAGCCGTGCCGAGGCCGCCACCCAGCTCAGCCCGATGCAGATGAGCTTCATGGGCGAATCGCGCCGCCTCCTCAACAGGCGCCTGAAAGACGAACTGCGCCTGCGTTTGCGTTATCCCCTCGTCCAGGACGGGCTCGCTCACCCCAAAGAGGGCTCCTGAACAGGGGGATGGCCTGCATTCAACAGGCGCCGAGGCGGTGATAAGGTCTGGGTTTTCACGATCCAAGAATCCGCAAAGGGAGCCCCTCCATGTCAGTGCGTCACCTGATCGCCTCGGCCAGCCTGGCCTTCATCGCGGGCCTGAGCGCCACCTCGGCCCAGGCCTACAGCCAGCTCGTTGTGTTTGGTGACAGCCTTTCGGACGACGGCAACGCCTACAGCGCCTTGCAGTCCCTCAGCAGCACGCTCAAGCTGCCAGGGGCGCCCTACTACGATGGCCGTTTCACCAACGGACAGGTGGCGGCCGAGGTCATGGCCCAGTCCCTGGGCATTGGCCTGGACGACCGCGCCTACGGCGGCGCCCTGACCGGCACGGGCAACCAGTTCACCGCGACCTCGGTGTTCGCGTCTGTCATGGCGAACACGGGCATGGCCTCGCAGGTCAGCGGTTACATCACCGAAAAGGGCGGCGCGCTCGATGCTTCGGCGCTCTACATGGTCTGGGGCGGTGGCAACGACTTCCTGTCGGTGTTGGCCAGCAACGATTCGGCCCTGATCACGGCCGCGGCCACCGCCGCCATCACGAACATCGTGGGCGAGGTCAAGAGCCTCTATGCGGCCGGCGCGCGGGAGTTCTTCGTGCCCGACCTGGCCGATTTTTCCTTCACCATCTATGGCGCTACGGCCGATGAGGCCACGCGTCAGCGCCTGTCGGCCATGACCCAGCGCTTCAACCAGGCTGTGCAAAGCTACCTGGGCGCTTTCGATCAGGCCGCGACCGATGCCTCGGTGCACTTTTTCGACACCAATGCGGCCCTGACCACCCTGCGCAGCGAGATTGCCGCCAACGGCGGCACCCTGGGCAGCAGCTGCTGGACGGGCTCCTACCTGGGGGCGGTCGGCTCGTCCGGCGCCACCCTGTGCAGCGACCCGGACACCTACTTCCTCTTCGACAAGGTGCACCCCACGGCCATCGTGCACGAGACCCTGGGCAACGCTTTTGCCGCTTCGGTGAGCGCCGTGCCCGAACCCAGCACCATGGGCCTGGCCCTGGTCGGCCTGCTGGGCGTGGCCGTGGTGGGGCGCCGCCGCGCGGCCTGAGTCCGAGCGTCAGCCCGGGGCCGCGGTCTTGGGTTTGAAGTGACACCAGGTGCTCACGCTGCATTCCCAGCAGCGTGGCTTGCGCGCCTGGCACACATAGCGCCCATGCAGGATCAGCCAGTGGTGGGCGTGCAGCTTGAACGGCTCCGGGATGCGCTTGAGCAGCTTGAGCTCCACCTCGAGCGGTGTCTTGCCGATGGCCAGCCCCGTGCGGTTGCCCATGCGGAAGATGTGGGTGTCGACCGCCATGGTCGGCTCGCCAAAGGCCACGTTCAGGACCACGTTGGCGGTCTTGCGGCCCACGCCCGGCAGGGCCTCCAGCGCTTCGCGGCTGTGGGGCACCTCGCCACCATGCAGCTCGACCAGCATGCGGCAGGTCTCCATCAGGTGCTTGGCCTTGCTCTTGTAGAGCCCGATGGTCTTGATGTGTTCGCTCAGGCCTTCCAGCCCCAGGTCGAGGATCTGCTGCGGCGTGTTGGCCACGGGAAACAGCTTGCGCGTGGCCTTGTTCACGCCCACGTCCGTGGCCTGGGCAGAGAGCAGCACGGCGGCCAGCAGCTCGAAGGGTGAGCTGTATTCCAGCTCGGTCTTGGGTTCGGGGTTGGCCGCCTGCAGGGTGGCGAAAAAAGGCTGGATCTCGGCCAGCTTCATGGGGGTGCTCATGGGGCGAGAGTCTCTCAGATCAGGACGATGGCGTCAGGCAGTTCGTTGACATCGCGGTCGGCCGGCAGGCGGGGGCAGTGGGTGCGCAAGAGCGCCCCGACGGCCTCGATGGCCTCTTGCAGCCCCCACTCGAAGTCGCCTCGCTGCAGGGCCTGGCTCAGGGTGGCGCTGATGTCGGCCCAGACGCCGGCGGGCACCTTCTCGCTCAGGCCCCGGTCGGCCAGCAGTTCGATGCGGCGCTCGGCCAGCAACAGGTAGATCAGCACGCCGTTGTTGTCGGCGGTGTCCCACACGCGCAGGGCGCTGAACAGGGCGATGGCGCGGTCGCGGGCCTGCACGCCACGCCACAGGGCCAGTGGCCCCAGACCACCTTCGATGCACACGCGCAGCTCGCCCCGGTGGCGGCTTTCGCTGTCGCGAACGGCCTGCTCCAGGCGCCGCAGGCCAGCGGGCGTGATGCGCTGGCGGGCGTCGCTGGCGTCCAGCCAGAGGTGGTACCAGGCGCGTCGCAGCGCGTGTGGGGGTGGAGGAAGGTGGTCTGTCATGGCTCGGCCTCTTGTGTTCACCAGCGCCCGGAGGCGCCGCCGCCACCGAAGTCGCCTCCACCGCCGGATGAGAAGCCGCCTCCGCCGCCACCCCAGGAC
>NZ_JAIZVX010000114.1 GCF_021768455.1 Aquabacterium sp.
CCTGCGCAACGAGCAGGACCAGGACCTGCTCGACCGCCTCTTCGCCCAGCCCCGCTACCCCACCCTGGACGCCGGCTTCCAGCACCTGCTGCGGTACGCCAGCACCGAGCTCGACCGTTTCGGCAACGATCCCATGCTGGCCCGGGGCCTGGGCGGCTCGCTGCTGCGCGCCCTGCACCTGCGCCTTTTCAGCGAGGCCACGGAACAGGGTGTGGGCCGCCATGGCCGCATCGACCTGGGCCGCATCGACGCCTTCATCGCCCGCCACATCGGGCGCGCCATCGGCGTCAGCGAACTGGCACAGGTGGCCTGCCTGAGCCTGAGCCACTTCCACGCCCAGTTCAAGGATGCGGCCGGCATGACGCCGCACCAGTACCTGCTGGAAGCCCGCCTGCGCCACGCCTCGCAGCTGCTGCGAGACAGCGCCCTGCCGCTGGCCCAGGTGGCCGAAGAGGCCGGCTTTTCCAGCCAGAGTGCGCTCACCACCGCCATGGGACGCCACCTGGGCGTGACACCCAAGCGCCTGCGCCAGGCCCGCATGTCACCCTTGTGACAGGCCCGGATTTTTCACAAAAACCACCAGAGCCTTCTGCAAGACACCGCGCGCCGCCAAACCTAATCTCCAGGCCTGGGCCACCCCGCCCGTCCCATCCCGCCTCAGAGATTGCGCACGATGTTCAGAGCCAGCCAGATCCTGCAACCCGGATTCCAGATCGGAAAGCCGGAAGACGTCTTCCCCCTCATCAGCGCCAACTACGCGGTCGACGAGGCCGCCTACCTGGCCGAACTGATCGAACTGGCCGACCCGGGCCTCAAGGGGGTGGAGACCATCCGCGCCGAAGCGCGTGACCTGATCGAGGCCGTGCGCCGCCAGGACAATGCCGTCGACACGCTCGACGCCCTGCTGCGCCAGTACAGCCTGGACACCCAGGAAGGCCTGATGCTGATGTGCCTGGCCGAGGCCCTGTTGCGCGTGCCCGACCCCCACACCGCCGACGCCCTGATCCGCGACAAGCTCAACGGCGCCGACTGGGACAAGCACGTCGGCCAGAGCGACAACGTGCTGGTGAACTTCGCAGCCTGGGGCCTGGTGATGACCGGCAAGGTCGTCAACCTCGACCAACCCGGCTCGGGCAAAGCGGGTGGCGTCATCAACCGCCTGGTGCAGCGCTCCAGCGAACCGGTGATCCGTGCGGCCATGAACCAGGCCATGAAGCTGATGGGCAAGCAGTTCGTGCTGGGCCGCAGCATCAGCGAGGCGCTCACCAATGGCCGCCCGCAGCGCAAGCAGGGCTACACCTACTCCTTCGACATGCTGGGCGAAGCCGCCCTCACCGCTGCCGATGCCGAGAAGTACCTGGCCGACTACCGCCAGGCCATCGCCACCGTGGGCAAGGAGCCGCAGGTGGGCCCCGGCCCGCGCCCGACCGTGTCCATCAAGCTCTCGGCCCTGCACCCACGCTACGAAGTGGCCCAGCGCGAACGCGTGATGAGCGAGCTCTTTGCCCGCGTCCGCGACCTGGCTTCGCTGGCCCGCAGCCTGGATGTGGGCATCACGATCGACGCCGAAGAGGCGGACCGACTGGAACTCTCGCTGCAGCTCTTCGAGAAGCTGATGCGCGACCCGGCCATCGCCGGCTGGGGCCAGTTCGGCCTGGTGGTGCAGGCCTATTCCAAGCGCTGCCTGCCGGTGCTGATGTGGCTCACCGCCCTGGGCAAGAGCCTGGGCGCACAGATCCCCCTGCGCCTGGTCAAGGGCGCCTACTGGGACAGCGAGATCAAGGGCTCGCAACAGGCCGGCCTGAACGACTACCCGGTCTTCACCCGCAAGGAAGGCACCGACACCTCCTACCTCGCCTGCGCCCGCTTCCTGCTGAGCGAGCACACGCGCGACGTGATCCGCCCGCAGTTCGCCACGCACAACGCCCACACCGTCACCAGCATCCTGAACATGGCGGGCAACCGCCGCTTCGAGTTCCAGCGCCTGCACGGCATGGGCGATGCGCTCTACGACACGGTCATCGCCCGCCACAAGGTCGATGTGCGCATCTACGCCCCCGTGGGCGCCCACCGCGACCTGCTGCCCTACCTGGTGCGCCGCCTGCTGGAAAACGGCGCCAATTCCTCCTTCGTGCACCAGCTGGTCGACCCGACCGTGCCCGTGGCCGCCCTCATCCACCACCCGGTTCGCCAGCTGCAGCAACAGCCCTCGCTGCGCAACGACCGCATCCCCCAGCCGCCCGCCCTGTTCGGCACCGAGCGCACCAACTCCCAAGGCATCAACATGAACATCAGCCAACCCTGGGCCGAACTGCAGGCCGCCCTCGCCCCCCAGCTGCAACGCCAGTGGACGGCCGCCCCCCTCATCAAAGGCCAGCTCCTGAGCGGCGGCAGCACGGTTTCCGTGGCCTGCCCGTATGAACTTGGTCGCACCGTGGGCCAGGTGCAGTACGCCACCGCCGCGCAGACCACCGAGGCGCTCGACGCCCTGGCCGCCGCCTGGCCGCGCTGGAACGCCACCGCCGTGGCAGACCGCGCCGCCATCCTCGAGCGCCTGGCCGACCTGCTCGAAGCCCACCGCCCCGAGCTGATGGCCCTGTGCACGCTGGAGGCCGGCAAGAGCCTGCAAGACGGCATCGACGAAGTGCGCGAAGCCGTGGACTTCTGCCGCTACTACGCCGTGCAGGCCCGCACCCGACTGGGCCGCGAAACCCTGCCCGGCCCCACGGGCGAGCGCAACGAGCTCTTCCACGAAGGCAAGGGCATCTTCGCCTGCGTCAGCCCCTGGAACTTCCCCCTGGCCATCTTCCTGGGTCAGATCGCCGCTGCGCTGGTGGCGGGCAACGTCGTCCTGGCCAAACCCGCCGAACAGACCAGCCTGATCGCCTGCCGCACCATCGAGTTGGCCTTTGAAGCGGGCCTGCCCACCGACGTGATCGCCTTGTTGCCGGGCACGGGCGCCGAACTGGGCGCCGTGTTCTGCCGCGACGTGCGCGTGGCCGGTGTGTGCTTCACCGGCTCGACCGACACCGCCCGCGTCATCAACCGCGCGCTGGCCCTGCGCGATGGCCCCATCGCCACCCTGATCGCCGAGACCGGCGGCCAGAACGCCATGATCGTCGACTCCACCGCCCTGCCCGAGCAGATCGTGAAGGACGCCGTCGCCTCGGCCTTCACCAGCGCCGGCCAGCGCTGCTCCGCCCTGCGCGTGCTGTATGTGCAGAACGACATCGCCGAGCGCGTGATCGAGTTGATCAAAGGTGCCATGGCCGAACTCCGCGTGGGCCCCACCGATGTGCGCGAGAGCGACGTCGGCCCCGTGATCGACGCCCGCGCCCTCCAGGGCCTGCAGAACCACGTCAACACCCTCAAGGCGCAAGGCAAACTGATCGCCGAGGCCACGCTGCCCGCCGGGCTCAACGGCCATTTCATCGCCCCCGTGGCCTTTGAAATCAGCGGCATCCACGAGCTGAAGAAGGAAAACTTCGGCCCCATCCTGCACGTCGTGCGCTACGAAGCCAAGGCGCTGGACGAGGTCGTGGCCGCCATCAACGCCACCGGCTACGGCCTCACGCTCGGCGTGCACAGCCGCAACGACGACACGGCACAGCGCATCGAGTCCGCCGCCCGCGTGGGCAACCTCTATGTGAACCGCAACCAGATCGGTGCGGTGGTCGGCGTGCAGCCCTTTGGCGGCTGCGGCCTCTCGGGCACCGGCCCCAAGGCCGGCGGCCCCTCCTACCTGCTGCGCTTTGCCAACGAGCGCACCACCACCGTGAACACCACGGCCGTGGGCGGCAACGCCTCGCTGCTGTCGCTGGCGCACGGCTGATCACCTTCTTCACCACAGAGCAGGCCCACCTGCCAACACCGGGGTGAGGAGACACACCCGCCCTGGGCACAGACCTCCGCTGCACGTCAACCTGGCCCGTCCCACGGGCTTTACCAAGCTGCCCTCATGAGTTTCACCAACCCCACCCTGATCACCTTCGTGATCTACATCGCCGCCATGGTGCTGATCGGCTTCGCGGCCTATCGCTCCACGGAAAACCTCTCCGACTACATCCTGGGCGGCCGCAGCCTGGGCAGCTTCGTCACGGCACTGTCCGCCGGCGCCTCCGACATGAGCGGCTGGCTGCTGATGGGCCTGCCCGGTGCGCTGTTCGTGTCCGGCGTCTCGGAAAGCTGGATCGCCATCGGCCTGATCGTGGGCGCCTACCTGAACTGGCTCTTCGTGGCCGGCCGCCTGCGCGTGCACACCGAGCACAACGGCAACGCGCTGACGCTGCCCGATTACTTCAGCCACCGATTCGATGACGGCAGCCGCGTGCTGCGCATCGTCTCGGGCCTGGTGATCCTGGTGTTCTTCACCATCTACTGTGCCTCGGGCATCGTGGCCGGTGCGCGCCTGTTCGAAAGCACCTTCGGCATGAGCTACGACACCGCCCTGTGGGCCGGCGCTGCCGCCACCATCGCCTACACCTTCGTGGGCGGCTTCCTGGCCGTGAGCTGGACCGACACCGTGCAGGCCAGCCTGATGATCTTCGCCCTGATCCTGACCCCTGTGGTCGTGATGATGGCCTGCGGTGGCATCGACCCCACCCTGCTGGCCATCCAGGCCAAGAACCCCGAGAACTTCAACCTGTTCAAGGGCACGAGCTTCGTGGGCATCGTCTCGCTGATGGCCTGGGGCCTGGGCTACTTCGGCCAGCCCCACATCCTGGCGCGCTTCATGGCCGTGGATTCGGTGAAGTCCATCGCCAACGCCCGCCGCATCTCCATGACCTGGATGATCGCCTGCCTGGCTGGCGCCTGCCTGGTCGGCTTCTTCGGCATCGCCTACTTCGCCACGCACCCCGAGCACGCCGCAGCCGTGGCCGAGAACCCCGAGCGCGTCTTCATCGAACTGGCCAAGATCCTGTTCAACCCCTGGGTGGCCGGTGTGCTGCTGTCGGCCATCCTGGCCGCCGTGATGAGCACCCTGAGCTGCCAGCTGCTGGTCTGCTCCAGCGCGCTGACCGAAGACTTCTACAAGCCCTTCTTCCGTCCCAACGCCAAAGACAAGGAACTGGTCTGGGTCGGTCGTGCCATGGTGATGCTGGTCGCGCTGATCGCCATCGCCCTGGCCACCAACCCCAACAACCGCGTGCTGGGCCTGGTCTCCTACGCCTGGGCCGGTTTTGGTGCCGCCTTCGGTCCGCTGGTGCTGTTGTCGGTGTTGTGGAAGGGCATGACCCGCAACGGCGCGCTGGCCGGCATCGTGGTGGGCGCGCTCACCGTGATCGTGTGGAAACAGTTCGGCTGGCTGGGTCTCTACGAGATCATCCCCGGCTTCGTCTTCTCGGCCATCGCCATCGTGGTCTTCAGCCTGACGGGCCCCAAGCCCTCGGCCAGCATGGTCAAGCGCTTCGAACGCGCCGACCGGGAACACGCCGCAGCCTGATCCCCGCGCAGCCCAGCCCCCTTGCCTTTGCGGCATCGGGGCTTTTTTCATGGGCGCGAAACTGTGCGGTCGCGCCCCCGCATTTCGGCCGATGCCGCAAGCGCCGGGCGTGCCACCATGCCCGCATGATGCGCCCATCGTCCGCCCCTGCCCCGCTGCCGCTGCTGGCCCTGGCGGGGTTCGTGACACTCGGCCTGCTGGGGGGCTGCAGCCTCTACCCCCTCAGCCCGGTCACGCAGGAGCTGCAGGTCGACACCGTCGCCCTGGCGCCGCGCCTCACCTACGGCGTCAGCAGCACCCCGTTCTGCCTGCACCTGCGGTACCGCAACGATTTCAAGGTGGTCTACAGCCAGCACGAGGTCGAAGCCTGGGCCACCGACGGCACCTGTGCCACCAAGGGCGCACGCCGCCACATCGAGACCCTGGCCCTGAGCTGGCGCTATGACGGCTACACCCAGCAAGACAAGCTCTGCGGCAGCGCCGACACCTGCACCATGGCCGACCAGCGCCTCATCGAGGGGCGCCTGATCCAGTGCGTTTCCGCCCGCGCACGCGACGGCGACCAGAGCGCTTTCCTCAGCAGCGACCAGGCCAACTGCCGCTGACAGGCAGGCCCTCCCGGGCGGCATCTGCCTGGATCGGGGGCCTAGACCGGGTCAAGCAGCCCGGATCAAGCGTAATGGGCGCGTGCCGCGTCCAGCTTCTTGACCACCGCGTCACGCAGGGCCTTGGGCGACACCACCTCCACCTCGGCCCCATGCCGCAGGATGTCCATCACCAGCTCGGTGCTGTCCACATAAGGCAGCTTGAGCTCGTAGCGGCCATCGGGCAGGGTGCGGGTCTGCTGCTCCGGGTGCCACTGCTCGCGGGCCACCCACTGGGCCGCATCGGCGCTGAAGGCCAGCGTGGCCCAGTTCACCTTGTTGCCCGCGAAGATGCCGTAGCCGCCGTCGAGCTCCTGCTCCACGCGCTTGAGCGAGATGTCCTTGGCCTTGTGGCCGCTGAGCTCGGCCGATTCGATGGCATCGAGCGCAAAGCGGCGCAGCTCATTGGCCTGGTGGCACCAGGCGTCGAGGTACCAGGTGTTGCGGTAGTGGATCAGGCGCTGCGGCGAGACCTCGCGGTCGGAGGCGCTCTTGCGGGTGCGCGTGAAGTAGCGCATGGCGATGCGCTGGCGGTTCAGCAACGCAGAGCCGATCAACTCGAAGTGGGCGCTGGGCACCGGGCGCTTGCCGGCGTGGATGATGCGCACGCGGCGCATCAGTTCGGCGCTGTCGGTGTCGGTCGTGCCCAGGAGCTGGTAGATGCGGTCCAGCAGGGGCTGCAGGTGGCGGCTGAGCATGCCGTCACCATCGAGGCCCGAGAGCAGCTGGTGCGCCATCAACAGGCTGTAGAGCTCTTTTTCATCGAACCACAGGCCGGGCAGCTCGTGCTTCTGGCCGCGGAAGTCGGTGCTGAACTGGTAGAGGTTGTCGAGGCGGCTGTAGACGATGGGCGCATCCAGGCGGTCACGCAGGAACTGCAGGTCGCGCTTGAGCGTGGCCGGCGAGACCTCCAGGGCTTCCAGCATCTGCTCGAAGCTGGCGCCGCCCTGGTGGCGGATGAGTTTCTCGATCTTGTAGAAACGTTCGGTGCGGTTGCCCATGTGCTGGCTCCAGTGTTCGCAGGCTCACCTCCTGAGCCTGCGAACACTTTAGCAGCCTCCGTGCCATCAGCCCAGTTCGGCAAACAGCGAAGCCTGCCGTGCCGTCAGCCAGTGCTCGGCCGGCAGGGCCACCTTGGGGTCGGCCAGACGGCGCGGCTGCGGGCGCGGCACGACGTAGCCGCGGGTCTCCAGGGCCCAGCCCTCGGTGGCCTGGGTGTCCGACAGGTGGCGGGTGCCCGGCCCCTGCGCCTCGACGATCAGCTCCGCCTGCATGGCCGTGAGCTGGCGTGCCACGCGCTTCCAGCGGTTGAGCACCATGCGGCTCTGCCAGGCGTCTTCCACGGCCCAGCGCAAGGGCAAGGCGCCCTCACCCAGGGCCAGCGCCTTGGCCTGGGCTCGGTAGGCCTCGAGGAAGCTGGCCACGTCCTTGCGCAGCGCCTTGCCGGGGAAGGCGGCGCGCACACGCTCCAGGCGCTCCTCCAGGGCCTCCGCCTGAGCCTGGCCTTGGGGCAGCAGCACCTCGGCCTCCATCAGCACCAGGACCAGGCGGCACAACACGGCCTGCAGCGCCTGAATGGGGTTGAACACACGCAGGCGGTTGGGTGGCAGCACCAGCATGGGCAGGGTGGCGGCCTGGGCATGGTCCAGCCTTTCGACGAACGAAGCCAGCACGGCGGTGCGGGCCCACTGGGCGCCGTTCAGGCCATCCACCTCGCTCACGCCGCCCTCGCAGTCCTTCATGAAGCGCAGCGCGTCTTCGAAACCGTGGTCGGCCTTGGCGCGGTTGGCACGGGTGCTGAGCACGGCGAGGTTGCCGGCGGCGTAAGCGGCGTTGTTGAACACGCGGTCGACCGAGCCGTCCGAGGCCTGGCCCGTGCCGTGGGTCAGCACCTCGCGGGTCACCGGGCAATGGCTTGCATCGATCAGCTGCAGGTAGCGCGGCGTGACCTGCTCGGTGTCGAAGACCCGACCGCGGCCCAGGGCATTGAGGCGCAGGCTCAGCCACTTGCGGGCGTGTCGGGTGGGTTGCAGGGTGCGCAGGCCGAAGGTCTGGCGGCCGGCGTCGAAACCCTGGGCCAGCTGCGGCCACGCCAGGAGCGCATCGTCCGCCGGGGTGACCCCGTAATGGGCGAAATCCCAACCCAGCTCGAAAGCCAGGTCCACGCCCAGGTTGCTCAGCGTAAAAGTGGTGTTGACGCGCATGTGGTGCTCCTTGGTGACCTCGGCCTGCACACCCGTGTGAGGCCGACCATGGAACACAGTTTGGCGAGCCACAGGCTCACAGCGTGAGCCTGCACACAGCCCTTTTTCACACCGCTGCGGCGCCATCCAGGCGTGTTTTTTCGGACACGGCACTGCTACAGGACGAGACACCGCCACCGCACGGCACCGCAGTGGTGCTCCATCCTGGAGAAAGCCTCCCGTGACTTGACACGCGTCAAGTTCCCGCGCGGCCAAAGGCCTAACTTGGGATCACCCCGCTTGATTTCCTTCAGGAGCCTCACATGACAAGCAAGCCCCATCTCACCCTCGCCGCCCTCCTCCTGGCCTGTGCCAGCACGGTGGCCCTGGCCGAGGAATCTGCCAAGGACAAGGCCGCCCTGGGCATCGCCAACAATGCCGGCTGCATGACCTGCCACCATGTTGACCCGGGCGCCAAAGGCCCCAACGGCCTGCCCCCCATCGGCCCACCCTGGCGCGACGTGGCCGCCAAGTACAAGGGCCAAAAGGGTGCCCTGGAACAGCTCACCCACACGGTGATGACCGGCTCCAACCCCTACGAAAGCCACTGGAAGGGCAAGGCCTCGGGCCTGGCCATGCCGCCCAATGCGGCCGCCATCAAGGAAGCCGATGCCCGCAAGCTGGTGAAATGGATCCTGGCACTGGAGCCGGCCAAGGCCTCCTGATCAGAGGGTCTTGAACATCACCAGGGCGTCGACCAGGCCCAGGCGGGCATGGCGGAACGCCCCTGGCAGTCGGCCCACCGTGGCAAAGCCCAGGTGGCTCCACAGGCGCACGGCGCGCTCGTTGGTCGAGACCACCAGGTTGAACTGCATGGCCAGGAAGCCCAGCGCCCTGGCCTGCTCCTGCGAGTGCTCGCACATGGCCGCGGCCACGCCCTGCCCTTGCGCCACGGGCGCCACGACGTAACCCGCGTTGCACACATGCGCCCCCAGCCCCGGCTGGTTGGCCTTGAGGTAGTAGGTGCCCAGCACCTGACCCTGTTCGCCGCAGGCCACGAAGGTGGCGGCGGGCAGATCCATCCACACCTTGCGGATGTCGGCCTCGCTGCTGTCCGGGTCGTAGGCATAGGTGTCGCCTGCGGCAAACGTGGGTTGCAGGAAGGCCCACAGGGCGGGCCAGTCGGCGGCGGTGGCGGGTCGGATCACAGGCATGCCCACACTTTAGCGCCGTGCCACCCAGGGGGCCGCCTTTGCCCTCAATGCCCGTGGTGCGCCAGGCGGAAACGCGACACCACTTCCGACAGCCTGTGCGCCTGCTCGCGCAGGGATTCGGCCGCGGCCGAGCCCTCTTCCACCAGGGCCGCGTTCTGCTGCGTCATCTGGTCCAGTTGCGTCACGGCGGCGTTCACCTGCTGCAGCCCGGTGCTCTGCTCATGGGTGGCCAGCGAAATCCCGCCAATCAGGTCGGACACCCGCTGCACGGCGGCCACCACCTCCTGCATGGTCTCGCCCGTGCGCCCGACCAACTCCGAGCCCTCGTCCACCCGCTCGACCGAGGCCTGGATCAGGCCCTTGATCTCCTTGGCGGCCTGGGCCGATCGCCCCGCCAGGGCCCGCACCTCGCTGGCCACCACCGCAAAACCGCGCCCTTGCTCACCCGCGCGGGCGGCTTCCACTGCAGCGTTCAGGGCCAGGATGTTGGTCTGAAAGGCGATGCCATCGATCACGCCAATGATGTCGGCGATCTTGCGCGAGCTCTGGTGGATGCTGGCCATGGTGTCCACGACCTGCCCGACCATCTGCCCACCGCGGGCCGCCACCTCGCTGGCCTCACTGGCGCGCTGGGTGGCCTCCTGGGCCGAGGCCGCCGTCTGGCGCACCGTGCCCGAGATCTGCTCCATCGACGAAGCCGTTTCCTGCAGGTTGGACGCCGCGTGCTCGGTGCGGGCCGAGAGGTCGTTGTTGCCGCTCGCGATTTCGCTGGCCGCCACCTTGACCGAGCCACTGGCTTCGCTGATCTGCACCAGCGAAGCGTTCACCTTGTTCACGAAGCCGTTGAAGCCCTGGGCGATCTGGGCCAGCTCGTCGTGGCCCCGGGCGTCGAGTTGCACGCTCAGGTCGGCATCGCCACTGGCCAGGCCCTGCATGGCCTGACGCAGGCGGCGCAGCGGCGCCATCAGGCGGTGCACCACCCCCACCAGCAGCACCGCGGCCACGCCAGCGCACAAGAGGGCGGCAATGACCGTGCTCCACAGCAGGGCCCGGGCCGAGGCCGTGGCCACGCTCTTGGGGAAACTCACCTTCACGGCCCAGGGTGCCATGTCGGGGTGGATGCGCACGGGTTGCAGCAGGTGGACCAGACCCTGGGCGTCTTCATAGTGGAAGGGCTGGCCGGCCTTGACCTGGGCCAGGGCCTCGGGCGGGATGTCGCTCGCCGGCTTTTGCAGCATGGCCGCATCCGGGTGGCTGGCGTAGAGCCCCCCGTTGGAAACCAGGCTCAGCGTGGCCTGCTCGATGGGGTGCAACTCGGCCAGCAACTGGCCCAGCTGGTTCAGGGTGAAGTCGGCGCTGCTGGTGCCCTTGAACTGCCCATCGATCAGGATGGGTGCCACCAGCGAGGCCATCAGCACGTCCTTGCCGTTGATGGGGTAGACATAAGGCTCGGTGAAAAACACCTTCAGGCTGCGCTTGGGCACGTCGTACCAGTCGTTGCCACCCGGGGTGTCGACGAACACGATGGGCTCCACCAGGAAGCCGCCGTCCGGCTTGCGCGTCCAGTAAGGCATGTGGCGGCCCGAAGCGTCAAAGCGGGGCTTCTGGTCGGCAAAGTCGGCGTCGTGGCCGTCGAGCGCATTGGGCTCCCAGGTCACCGCCGCGCCCACGAAATCCGGAGAGCTGGCCAGCGCGCCCTTGACCATGTCGTCGATCTGATCGCGCTGCAAAGGGCGCCCCGCCTGGCGGGTGTTCTGCATCGCCGCGCTCAACTGCATCACCGTGCTCAGGTTGCTGCGGATGCGGGTTTGCAATGCACCGGCCGCCTCGCGGGCCGAGGTCTCGGCCAGCTTCATGGTGGCAGCCTCGGCTTCGCGGCTGCTGTGGACCCCGATGACAGCGCCGGTGATGGCCAGGCTGCCCAGCACCAGGCCCACGCCGGCCAGGCACAAACGGGTTTGCAGGGACAAGCGACTCAATGAAACGACGGAGAGTGGCATGGTGCTGGCGAGGGGGTAGAAATGAGGGATAACCCTGTTTCGACACGCCGGCCGTGAACTTGAGCACGGGCAAACTTCGCACCAAATTGGCGCATGGCGCGATCCGTCATCACCGCGTCACAAAACCCCACCCTGCCAAAGACCCACTGCCTGTTTTTTCAGCAGCCCAAGCCCCTTCCCAGGGGGAAGGCCCCGAGTCCCAAGCTTGCCAACAAGGTTGTCCACAGGAAACGGGGACAACTTCGCGCCGACTCAGCGCCCTGGCCGCCGGTAGCCGGTGATCTGGGCGATCCAGTCGACCATGCCTTGCGGGTCATCGTCGGCGCAGTGGCCGCCGTCCCAGAACAGGGCGGCGTTGACGTCGCGTCCACGGTTTTCCAGCCCGGTGGCCAGGTTGATCATCACCGACTGGGCGTTGTCGCTGTCGCTGCTGCCATTGCGCAGCCACCAGTGTGCGGCCATGCCCGGATGCTGCTGGGCCACAAAGTACATGGGGTTCATCATGTCGACCAGCTGGCGCAGACCTGGTTCGAGCTCGGCATCGGCCTGGCCACTGGCCCGGCGCAGGCTGTAGGGCGTGAAATGACGGGCGTCCACGGTGGCTGTGCCGAAGAGCCGGTTCTCGGGCGTGCCCAGCGTGAGGCTGTCGAACGCAGGGGCCCCTTTTTTCGGGCCCACATGCACCGTGTAGTCGGCAAACGAGAAGCTGGCCTGCTGACCATCCCAGCGGATCCAGGGGTTGGCCACGAGGTAGGCCTCACGCTCGGCCTGGCCCAGGGTGCGCAGGTAGGCCGTGGCCGAAGGCTGGGTGTAGGTCTGGAGCATGTAGCTGGCCAGGCGGGCCCCGGTGACCGGGCCGAACCCCGCGCGCCCCTGCAGTCCCAGGCTGTCCTGATGGGCGGGAAAGGCCGCCGCCAGTTCGCGCGAGACGGTCTCGTCCACCTTGACGCGCCGGGTGGCCACCCCCTGGTACATCCATTCGTAGGACATGTCGGCGTGCTCAAGGTCGGTGATGGGGCTGTAACAGGCGCTGGCGAACACGTGATCCGGCGCGTCGGCCGCGCCCACGGCCCGCAGTTCGGCCTCGTAAAGCGGGCTGTTGCCGGAGGCACCCAACAAGGCAGACAGACCGCCCCCGGCGCTGCAACCGGCCGAGACGATCCATTGCGGGTTGCCTGGCAAGCGCCCTGCGTTGTGGCGCACATAGCGCACCGCCGCCTTCAGATCGACGATCGCGGCCGGGGCCTTGCCGAAGTAGCGGCCATCGGCAGACTGGTTGTCCCAGCCACGCGCACCGGGCGTGACCACCACATAGCCCGCAAGCAAGGCCAGATCGACACGGCTGCCATTGCCGCCTGTGAACGAACGCTGCCCGCCCCGGCCCTCACCCGCCGGCACGGCAGGCGCACCTGCTTGGCCCATGGGCGGAGGGCCCCCCTCCGCGCCCGGAGGCGGCATCCCGGGCGGCATCATGCCCATGGCCCCACCGCCTTGGGCGTTGTTCACCGAGTGGTAGCCCCCCACGGTGATGTCGAGCACGATGGGTGCGGCGCTGGCGTCCACGGCCCGGCCGTCGATGGCCACCGGCACCTTCACGTCCAGGCTCTGGTAGGCCACATCGACCGGGCGCGCCACATAAGGCAGGTGCCTGTAGACGTGCAAACGGACCTCGTGGTCCTGCCCTGCCAGGCGGACGGTGTGGGTCTCGGTCTCGAAGCGCTCCGGCAGGAAGCGCAGCGGATCGGCATCGGACGCCGGGGCCAAGGCCGCAGCCCAGGACGGCATCGCCAAGGGCAGGGCCAGGCACAAGGCGCTGACCAACGCAGGCAAACGGATGGGGTTCATGCGAAGGGGTCTCTCCAAAGAAGGGGCCCCGTGCGCAGAAGACCACGGCCGGGGCGGGTCCATGACGGAGCAGAAGGTAACCACACCTGTTTTCGGCCGTATGTGGGCTTTGTACAGGGTGTTGCGCTGTGCAAAGAGCGTGGCGGGAAACAACAGTGGTGGCGCCCACAGCCAACCCCGGGGCCAGAGAACAGGGCTTCAAGAAGTGCGCCAGGCAACAAAAAAGCCCAACCATTTCTGGTTGGGCTTCTTGATTTGATCAGATGGTGCCGGAGAAAGGAATCGAGCAATCGAACCGACGCCGCTAAGGTATTGATTCGTAAGGCGGTGTCCGTGGTGTTTGTTGATGGACTACCCACGTTTCTACCACAGCAGCAGACGCCCCCGACACACCTTCCCGCGTCCGTAACCATCTCGGAGCCGCGCTTGTAAGGTCTTTCAACCCTGACCATGATCCGCCCCGCGTCGATGTTGACGTGCCAGAAGCAAGAACAAGGGCAAGCATGGTTATCAGCTTCACCATCAACCGCACCACCGTGGAACTCAACACCGGGGGCTCCCTCTGGATCGATACGGCACACCTTCAGGTGTACGCCGCAAAGGGCCCCGCGTGCGTCACGCTGAAGGAAGACCCCGGCCACGGGTCGCGGGTACGTGAGGCCCTCGGGTGGCACCTCATCAGCAGCCGCAAAGGTTGACCGCAAGGGACAAGGAGGGAACCTAAAAATTCTGGCGAAAAAATCTGAGACCTCCCTTGATCCAGATTCGCGGCCTCAGTCCCCCCATGCCCCGGTG
>NZ_JAIZVX010000115.1 GCF_021768455.1 Aquabacterium sp.
CCTGCGCAGCAAGCGCCCCCCCGGGATGACACCCGCCCAGGCCCGCGCCAGCGGCCTGAACGCCGCGCTGGAACAGGCCGGCCTCAACCAGGCGGAAGTCGCCCTGGGTCATGCCGAAGCCACCCCCTGGCTGCGCGGCTGGGTGATCGGCCTGCGCAGGCTGCGTTGCCTGCGCGGCCACCCACCGGCGGTGCAGCAGGCACTGGGCGCCCTGCTCGGCCAGCTCCGCCCTGCACCTGGTCAGCTGGCCGACACAGCCTTGGCCCTGCGCCTGGCCCGCGCCCCGGCCACCACCGCGCTGAGCCTGGACCTGCTGGCGCAGCTGGTCAGCGACTGAGCGCCCGGCTGCCCAGCCAAGCCAAGGCCCCGGCCAGGTCGGGCTGCACCAGCCCCTCGCCAAACTCGGCGTACTGCCCGCTGCGCTGCAAGAGACTCAGTGGCTGTTCCTGTGCCCCGCACAAGAGCAGGCAGATGCCCTGGCGCGCCAGCGTGCGGCGCAACTGCACCAGGGCGTCCAGGCCCGAGGTGTCCATCGAGATCAACCGCCCCAGGTCCAGCACCAGCGCACGCGTGCCTGGCGGCAACTGCTCGGGCAGATCCTCCACCTTGCCGACGGCCGCGAAGAACAAAGATCCGTGCAGTCGGCGCACCTCGACGCCATCCGGCACCGGCAGGGCGTCGCCCTCCGGCGGCGCCAGCCTGAACAGCGTGCTCATGCGGTAGATGAAGAACACACAGGCCAGCACCAGGCCCACCTCCACGGCCACCGTGAGGTCAAAGACCACGGTGAGCAGGAAGGTGCCGACCAGGATGGTGCGGTAGGTGTAGTGGTAATGGCCCAGCCTGGCGAACTCGCGCCACTCGCCCATGTTCCAGGCCACAAACAGCAGCACGCCCGAGAGCACCGGCAACGGCACATGCACCGCCAGCGGCGCGGCCACCAGCACGATGAAGAGCAGCGCCAACGCGTGCACCATGCCCGCCACGGGCGTGCTGGCACCGGCCCGCACATTGGTCACCGTGCGCGCGATGGTGCCCGTGGCCGGGATGCCGCCGAAAAACGGCACCACCACATTGGCCACGCCCTGGGCCATCAGCTCCTGATTGGGGTCGTGGCGTGGCAGGTTGCTCAGGTTGTCGGCCACCCGGGCGCACAGCAGCGATTCGATCGCGCCCAGCATGGCGATCGTCAACGTGGGAATGAAGAGCTGGCGCACGCCCTCCCAGGTGAACGCCGGCCAGACCAGGCTCGGCAGACTTTGCGGGATGCCCCCGAACTTGCTGCCGATGGTGGCCACAGGCAGGTCGAGCCAGGCCGTGAGCGCCCCCAGGCTGAGCAAGGCCACGATGGGCCCGGGCAAGCGTGCCAAGAGCCTGACCGGTCGCGTGCCCTGCAGCGCAGACGCCACGGCCCCCTCGCTGGCAAAGAGTCGCGGCCACAGGAAGAGACCGAGCAAAGTCACCAGGCCCAAGCCCAGCGCCACGGGGTTGAACTGGTGGAGGTGGGCGCCCAGGGTCTGCAACTGGCCCACGAAATCGGCCGGCATGCGCGCCGGACTCAGGCCCAGCAGGTCCTTGAGCTGCGACAGCGCGATCAGCACCGCGATGCCGTTGGTGAAGCCGATGACGATGCTCACCGGGATGAAGCGCACCAGCACACCCAGCCGGAACAGGCCCATGGCGAACAGGATGCCACCGGCCAGCACGGTCGAGATCAGCAGGTTGGCCAGGCCATGGCGCTCGACGATGCCATAGACGATGACGATGAAGGCCCCCGCCGGCCCGCCGATCTGCACATTCGAGCCCCCGAGGGCCGAGATCAGGAAGCCCGCGATGATGGCCGTGAACAGACCGGATTCGGGTTTGACGCCCGAGGCGATGGCAAAGGCCATGGCCAGGGGCAAGGCCACGATGCCCACCGTGAGGCCGGCGCCCGCATCGCCCCAGAAACGGCTGCGGTCATAGCCCTTCAGCGCGCTCAGCAGCCGCGGGCGAAAAGGGGCCAGGTTCAGGTGACTCAGCCACGCCGATCGTTGGCGCGAAGAAGGCTGCGAAGCCCCTGGGGATGAGGTGGGGTCAGGGCGGTCCATTGACACCCATTGCACAGCAAGGGCTGTGCCGGGTCAATGGACGCAAGCCCTTTCCTGCGCCAGCTCAACGGATGCGCATGCCCGGTTCGGCACCGGGGAAAGGCTCCAGCACGTACACGCCCGGGTTGGCCTTTTCATCGGTGTGCGACGCGGCCAGCACCATGCCTTCGCTGACGCCGAACTTCATCTTGCGCGGCGCCAGGTTGGCCACCATCACGGTGAGCTTGCCGATCAGCTGCTCGGGCTGGTAGGCCTCCTTGATGCCGCTGAACACGTTGCGGTGACGGCCTTCGCCCACGTCCAGGGTCAGGCGCAGCAGCTTGGTGCTGCCTTCCACGTGCTCGGCGTTGACGATCTTCGCGATGCGCAGGTCCACCTTGACGAAATCGTCGATGGTGATGGTGGGGGCGATCTCCTCGCCGCCGGGCCGCCCCAAGGCGAGGGCTTCCCCCTCGGGGGGCATGGGGGCCTTGGTCGATTCGCCGGGCTTGGGCAGCTCGATCACGGGCGCAGGCGGCGGCTCGAACAGCGCATCCAGCATCTTCACGTCCACGCGCTGCATCAGGTGCTTGTACTCGCCAATCGTGTGGGCGCCGAGCAGCTGGGCCGCGTCGGCAAAGGTCATCGGCGCCACCTTCAGGAAGGCCTCGACGTTGCCCACCAGCGCGGGCAGCACGGGCTTGAGGTAGATGCTCAGCAGGCGGAAGGCCTCGATGCACACGGTGCAGACCTCTTGCAGGCGGGCGTCCATGCCCTCCTGCTTGGCCAGCTCCCAGGGCTTGTTGGCGTCCACGTATTCGTTGACGCGGTCGGCCAGCAGCATGATCTCGCGCAGCACCTTGCCCAGCTCGCGGGCCTCGTACAGCTCGGCCACGCCGGCGGCACCGGCTTGCAGCGTGCCCAGCAGCGCGCGGCCATCGTCACCGATGCTGGCGGTCAGCTGGCCGCCAAAGCGCTTGGCGATGAAGCCGGCCGCGCGGCTGGCGATGTTGATGTACTTGCCCACCAGGTCCGAGTTGACCCGGGCCATGAAGTCGTCCTTGTTGAAGTCGACGTCTTCCACGTTGGCGTTGAGCTTGGCGGCGATGTAGTAGCGCAGCCATTCGGCGTTCATGCCCAGGCTCAGGTACTTCAAAGGGTCCAGGCCCGTGCCACGGCTCTTGGACATCTTCTCGCCGTTGTTCACGGTCAGGAAGCCGTGCACGTTCACCTGGGTGGGCAGCTTGCGGCCGCTGAACTGCAGCATCGCGGGCCAGAACAGGGTGTGGAAGTAGGTGATGTCCTTGCCGATGAAGTGCACCTGCTCCACGGCCGGGTCGGCCATGAACTCGTCAAAGCTGCGCTGTTCGCCGTATTTGTTCAGCGGGCCACCGGCCGCGAAGTAGCCCTTCAGCGAGGCCAGGTAGCCGATGGGCGCGTCCAGCCACACATAGAAATACTTGCCCGGCGCACCGGGGATCTCGATGCCGAAGTAAGGCGCGTCGCGGCTGATGTCCCAGTCGCCCAGGCCGCCTTCGCCGTTTTCATCCTTGGTGAACCACTCCTTGATCTTCTTGGACACGGCAGGCTGCAGCTTGCCGTCCTGCGTCCACTGCTCCAGGAAGTTGAAGCAGCGCGGGTCAGACAGCTTGAAGAAGTAGTGGTCAGAGGTCTTGAGCACCGGCGTGGCGCCCGACAGCGCCGAGTACGGGTTCTTCAGCTCGGTGGGCGCGTACACGGCGCCGCACACCTCGCAGGAATCGCCGTACTGGTCCTTGGCGCCGCACTTGGGGCACTCGCCCTTGATGAAGCGGTCGGCCAGGAACATGCCCTTGTCGGGGTCGAAGAACTGCTCGATGGGACGCACGTCGATCAGGCCTTGCGCCTTCAGCGCCAGGTAGATGCTCTGGGCCAGTTCGTGGTTCTCAGGGCTGTCGGTGCTGGACCAGTGGTCGAAGCTGATGTGGAAGCCGTCCAGGTAAGGCTTGCGGCCAGCGGCGATGTCGGCCACGAACTGTTGCGGCGTCTTGCCCACCTTGTCGGCGGCGATCATGATCGGCGCGCCGTGGGCGTCGTCTGCCCCCACGAAATGCACCTGCGCGCCCTGCATGCGCTGGAAGCGCACCCAGATGTCGGCCTGGATGTATTCCATGATGTGGCCGATGTGGAAGTGGCCGTTGGCGTAAGGCAGCGCGGTGGTGACGAAGAGCTGGCGTGACATGGTTCTGGGCGGGCGTGCAGGCGGCCTCGTCTCTGGCGGGACAAGACCCTGTCGTCAATCTGGAGGGAGGCCGCGATTTTAGGCCGCGCTAGACTGCCAGACTGGAAAGAATTGCATACAAGAGCCCGCCCATGACCGCCCCCAAGCCCGAAGTCACCCCGGTGAACGCCCTCGCCTCAGCCGCCACCGACGCCCTGCGCGCGATCCCGGACCCGCTCACCGGGCAGGACTGGGTCAGCGGCCGCCAGCTGCAATCACTGACGGTCGAGGGCGGCACGGCCCGCGTGGCCATCAAGCTGGGCTACCCGGCCCGCTCGCAATGGCCGGCCTACACCAAGCAGGTCCAAGCGGCCCTGCTGGCGGTGGAAGGCATCGGTGCCGTGGAAGTGAACTGGTCCACCGAGGTCAAGACCCATGCCGCCTCGCGTGGCCAGGCCCTGCTGCCGGGCGTGAAGAACGTGCTGGCCGTGGCCTCGGGCAAGGGCGGCGTGGGCAAGAGCACCACCGCCGTCAACCTGGCCTTGGCCCTGGCCGCCGAGGGCGCCCGCGTGGGCATCCTCGACGCCGACATCTACGGCCCCAGCCAGCCCCTGATGCTGGGCCTGAGCGGCAAGCCCGAGAGCCCCGATGGCAAGACCATCACCCCGCCCAGCCGCTTCGGCATCCAGGCCATGTCCATGGGCCTGCTGGTCGAGAACCAGGCTGCCACCATCTGGCGCGGCCCCATGGCCAGCCAGGCCTTCGACCAGCTGCTGCGCCTCAGCAACTGGGGCCAGACACCAGAAGAAGGGGGTCAGCCACTCGACTACCTCGTCGTCGACCTGCCCCCCGGCACCGGCGACATCCACCTGAGCATCAGCCAGAAATCGCCGCTCACGGCCGCCATCGTCGTCACCACCCCGCAGGACATCGCCCTGCTGGACGCCCGCAAGGGCCTGCAGATGTTCGAAAAGGTCAGCGTGCCGGTGCTGGGCGTGGTCGAAAACATGGCCGTGTTCTGCTGCCCCAACTGCGGCCACGAAGAACACATCTTTGGCCAGGACGGCGGCAAGCGCATGGCCGAGGACTTCAAGGTGCCCCTGCTGGGCGCCATGCCGCTGGACCTGAAGATCCGCCTGCAGGCCGACAGCGGCCAGCCCACGCTGGTGGCCGAACCCGATGGCAAGCTGGCCGGGCTCTACAAGGCCATGGCGCGACAGGCCGCGGCCGCGCTTGCCATGCTGCCCAAGGACTACTCGGGCGTGATGCCCGGTGTGGCCGTGCAGCCCAAGCCCTGAGCGCCCCCCCACACGCCACGTCCCACACCCCTTCCATCCAGCAGCCCATGCCCACCTCCCCCATGGTCCCTGACGACGCCTGGTTCGACCTCGTCCCGCTCGCGCTGCTGGAGTTCAACGAACATGGTCGCGTCCTGCGCTGCAACCCCGCCCTGAGCGTGCTCATGGGCTACGCCTGTCCCGGCGGCGGCAACCTGGCCGACCTGCCCTCGGCCCTGCAGCGCCTCTGCGGCTGGGACGCCCCCCTTGCCCTGCTGGCCCAAGGCCCTGAAGACGCCCCCCTGCAGGCACAGGTCAGCCAACCCCGCGCCATGGCGCAAACGGTGAGCCTGCGCAGCCAGGTCTGGGCCTGCGCCCCCTCCGGCGATGCGCCAAGGCGCTTCCTGTGCGCCATCAAGGAGGCCGGCGCCTGTGCGGCATCCACGCACAAGCCGACCCTGGCCGCCGCGCCCGAAGCACCGCCCCTGCCCGACCAGGCCCAGTTGCTGCACGAACTCAGCACCATCCTCGAAAGCACCCCGGCCGGCATCGCCTACCTGCGCGACAACACCCTGGTGCGCTGCAACCGCCGCTTTGAACGCATGATCGGGCTCAGCCCGGGCACCATGGTTGGGCAGAGCCTCGACGCCCTGCTCGCCAGCGACCCGCGCGTGAACCAGGTCATCACCCGCGCCGCCAGCGAACTGCAGCGCGAAGGCCAGTTCGAGAACGAGCTGGAGATCGTCATCCCCGGACAGACCACGCGCTGGTACACGCTCTCGGTGCGCCGCCTGGGCGCCTCGGTCAGCCCGCTGGAGGTGATCGCGGTGCTGTCCGACATCACCCGCATCCGCGCCCAGCAGGCGCAACTCGAGGCCCTGGGACGTGACCGCGACCTGATGTTCTCCGTCTCCGGCGTGGGCATCGCCTTCGTGAAGGACGGCCTGATCCAGAGCGCCAACCCGGCCCTCTCCCAGCTGGTGGAAGCCGACCCTCTGGGCCTGGCCGGACGCCCCCTGGTGAGCCTTTACGCGCACGAGAACGACACCCAGGCCGAGCCCGAGGTCATGGCGCGCCTGCGCCAGCATGGCCAGTGGCGTGGCGAGCGCGCACTGCGCCACCCACGCGGTCGCCCCCTCTGGACCGACATGGCCCTGCGCCTGGTCAACCCCCTGCGCCCCGAAGAAGGCCACATCGTCTCCTTCGTCAACATCGACGACCGCCACCGGGCCGAGCAGAACCTCACCCTGCAGGCCGACCGCACCCGCGCCATCCTCGATTCGGTCTTCGTCGGCATCGTCACGCTCGACCAGCACGGCATCGCCTGGATGAACCGCTCCGCCCGGCGCATGTTCGGTGGCGACCTGGCCGATTTCGTGGGCCAGCCCCTGTCCACCGTCGCCACATCCGACCTCGACCACCCGTTCCGCCTGACCGACTACCTCGACGTCCTTGAAGACGGCCAGTCCCACACCTTCGAGTGCCAGGTGGTGGGCCGCGACGGGCGCGTGTTCTGGGTCGTGGGCAATGCCGTGGTCACCTACAGCGGCCAGAACCTGCGCCAGACCACCTACGCCCTGCTCGACATCGACCGCCGCCGTCAAGCCGAAGCCCAGTCGGCCGAGGCCCAGGCCACCTTGCAGCGCATCATCGAGATGGCGCCCATGTCCATCCAGCTGGTGGACGCCCGTCAGCTCGTGCTGCTGCAGGCCAACCAGGCCGCATCCGCCTTCATGTTGGTCGAGCCCGATGCCGCCCTGGGCCGCACGCCCGAGCAGCTCTACGATGCCGACCGCGCCCGCATCCTGCGCGCCGACATGCAGGCTGCGCTCGACCAGGGACAGGCCATCCACCGCGAATACGCCCTGCCCCAGAAGGTGGGCCAACAGATCTGGGACGTGAACTACCTGCCTCTGGCGCGCGAAGGCGAAGCCAGCGACCAGCTGCTGCTGGTGGCCTCCGACGTGAGCGAGCAGCGTGCCGCCGAAAAGGCACGCCTGGACGCGGCGATTGCCCAGCGCGAGATGCTGGTCAAGGAAGTGCACCACCGCATCAAGAACAACCTCCAGGGCGTCGCCGGCCTGCTGCAGCAGATCGCGGCCCGCAAGCCCGAGGTGGCTTCGGCCATCTCCGAGGTCGTCGGTCAGGTCCAGGCCATCGCCCAGGTTTACGGCCTGCAGGTGGGCGCGGGCGGCCCGCTGCACCTTCACAGCGTGGTCGAGGCCATCGCCTCCTCCGTGCAGCGAACCTTTGGCCGGCCCATCGTGCTGGAGCTGGAAGGCACCCACGCCCGTGACTGGCTGCTGCCCGAGGCCGAGTCCATCCCGATCGCACTGAGCCTCAACGAGCTGCTGACCAACGCCCACAAGCATGGCCACGGCCCGCAGGACCTACGCTGCACCCTGCTCTCCCAAGACGGTGGCGTGCGCATCGACATCCTCAGCCCCGGCCTGCTGCCCGAAGACTTCAGCGTCGACCGGGTGCGCGGCGGCGTCTCGGGCCTGGGCCTGGTGCGCGCACTGCTGCCACGGCGCAGCGCGCGGCTCACGCTCACACAGGATGGCGAATGGGTGCGCACCTGCGTTGAACTCCACCCTCCGGGCATCCACCTCTTGGCTCCCCCCCCCGCAGTCTCGGAAGGCACTGGTCAGCAGATCACTCTTTGGCCACAATAGCGATTGCCGCACAACATGAACGGGGACAGTGCCGCGAAGGCCTCACAAGGGCCCTTGCCGCACACCGGCCGCATCCGGCCAAAGAGGACACGCGTGAATCAAAAAGGCAAAATTCTGGTGGTGGACGACGATCGGCTGGTGCTCGCCACGCTGACGCACGGCTTGGCCCAGGCCGGCTACGAGGTGATCGATGCCGACAATGGTGACGACGCCATCCTGCTGGCGCGCCAGCACAAGCCCGAACTCGCGCTGCTCGACATCCGCATGGAAGGCAAGACCGGCTTCGACGTGGCCGCCTACCTGCGCGAGTACTGCCAGATCCCCTTCATGTTCCTGTCGGCCTTCTCCGACGAGGCCACCGTGGCCCAGGTGAAGGAACTCGGCGCCCTGACCTACCTGGTCAAGCCGCTCGACATCCAGCAGATCGTGCCGGCCGTCGAGGCGGCCTTCGCCAACCGAGCCCAGGCGCCATCGCTGCAACAAGGCCAGGCGACCGCGCCAGCAACGGGCGCACCCACCTTGCCGTCCGATCCGCTGACCCACCTGGTGCCCCTGGCCGTGGGCATCGTGATGCACCGCCACTCACTGGGTCGCAAGCAGGCCCTTGAGAAACTGCAGCAACAGGCCCGCGCCGAAGGCCGTTCGGTGGAAGCCCTGGCAGAGCGCCTGCTCAACGCACAGGAAGTCTTGGCCGGACTCGGCTCGCTCTGAGCCCTGGCAGAGCGCCCTCAGGCTGTGATGCGCGATGCCGAAGTGGCGGCCTGTGAGGCCTCACCCAGCGTGAAATAGAAGCAGGCCCCCTGCCCCGGACGGGCCTCGGCCCAGACGCGGCCGCCATGGCGACGGATGATGTGCTGCACACCTGCCAGGCCCACACCCGTGCCGGGGAAGTCCTTGGCGCTGTGCAGACGCTGGAACAGGCCGAAGAGCTTGTCGGCATGCTGCATGTCGAAACCCGCACCGTTGTCTCGCACGAAGAACACCGACGGGTTGGTCGCAGGCATCACCCCCACCTCCACCCGAGGCGACTCCACCTTGGCGCTGTACTTCATGGCATTGCCGATGAGGTTTTCCATCACGCGACGCAGCAGCAGGGTGTCGGCACGGATCTGCATGCCATCGGCCACCCAGAGGCTCACCGGGGTGCGCGTCGGCACCAGAACGGCCATCTCGCTGCCCACCTCGCGGGCCAGGGCGCTGAAGTCGATCTCGGTGCGCTCGACCGAGGCCCCGGCGAGTTGCGCCTGGTTGAGGATGGCATCGATCATGCCGTTCATGCGCGCCGACGCGGTCAGCACCCGGTCGAGGTGGTCATGGCCGACACGGTCGAGGAATCGGCCGTAGTCTTCCTTGACGATGCGGGTGAAGCCCTCCACCACGCGCAGGGGCGCACGCAAGTCGTGCGACAACGCATAGCGCAAGGCTTCCTGCTCGGCATCGCTGGCAGGGATGGCGGGCGCCGCGACCGGCCGGGCTTCGGGCTGCGCAGGCCGCAAACTCAGAACACCCTGGAAGCCAAGCAGCTCACCACATGGGCCACGGCGCGGCGCACCGCGCAGCTCACATTCCCGCGCGCCTTCGGCCCCGACACCTTGCAGCATCGACAGGGCCGCTGGCCAGGGCAAAACCAGGCTGCCGGACCAGGCCTGGGCCTGGGTGAAAGCGAACCGCAAGCGGGACAGTTCGGCGGCAGCCGGCTGGGCTGCGCCCTCCCCGGCTGGCGTGGCGGAAGCAGGCGTCCAGCAATCCAGGAAAACAGGCTCTTGCGCCAGCAGGGCCGTCAGGGCGTCCCAATCGGTTTCAGCGGGATCACCGCAAGCCAGCCCTGGCTGAACAAGGCACAAACGGCCCTCGGCATTCGTTTCCCAATACCAGCCTGAAACCCATTCCGACCAGGGCATGGTCAACGTGGCGGGCGGCGACGCCAGAACCGCGGAATCCATTGAGACCACATCGCGGCCGGCCACCTGGGCAACGTCGCGCTGCCACCACAGGCTGGCTCCCAAAAGGCCCAACGACAGACCGAGCAAAACGGCCCACACGAGCGCGCCGCTCCACCACCAGCCCAGGCACGCCGCGGCCAGGCCCAGCACGCCAAGCCAGGGCATCTGCTTCACCCCAGGCGCAGTCACCGGCGGGGAAGGGGGAAATTCGTCGTCTCTCCGCATTCAAATCATTGTAAGGAGGGGCGCAGGGGGTTTCTTCTGCTGGTTGAAGATTTCACGGACCGAGTAAAGTCCGTGAATAAACTGACGAAAACCGACAGACAGACTGCGTGCGCTGCCAACTCTGACACGTCGCAAAACCCATCCATGACCAGGCGATGCTGCTGGGCCCGTATTCGATGCGCAATCCCTTGACCATGACCCTCACCCCAGTGGCCGTGGCCGTGATCGGCCTGGCGGGGTGGCGCTGGGGCCTGTCCGGCCTCGGCCTCGCCATGTCAGGGTTTGCCGCAGCCGGCATCGGCTACCTCGCACGACAGCGCATGGAGCCGGCAGCCGACCAGCCCAGCACCACCACGCCGCCCCTGCCCACACAACCCCACACGGCACCCCCTGAAGAGGTCCACCAGGCCTGGCGCAACCAGGAGCAGGCGGACCTGCTGCAACTCAGCCGCCAGATTGCCGAGGCGGCACACGCTGCCCAGTCACTCCCCCAGGCCCTGCACCGCGTGGGCCAGGCCCTGCACGAACACCTGGGTGCCAAGGCCTGGATCTGCCTGCGGGTCGAAGGCTGGAACGGCGAATCGGCCCTGCTTCGCCCCTGGATGGACACCGGCAACGACGCGGGCGACATCATCGACATCACGGCCATCGCCGCCACCCACCGCGACGACCGCCCGCTCGGCCCGGCGCTCAGCCACCTGCGCCCCATCGTCTGCGACCTGGGCAGCGTGCCCACCACGGCCAGCCCCTGGCGCGATCCGGCCACACGCCGCGTGCTCGCCCTGCCCATCGCCATCGATGGCTGGCCTCTGGCCTTGCTCGAATTCAGCGATCCGGTGCGCGCGCACCCAGCGCTCAACCCGGTGCTCGAGATCGCGGCCATCCAGCTGGGCTTCGTGGCCCAGCGCGATGCCAACCTCGCCCACATGGCCAGCAACGCCGAACACCTCGGCCGGCTTGCCCTGGTCGCATCGCGCATCACCAGTGGCGTGGCCATCACCGACCGCGACGGCACCATCGAGTGGATCAACTCGGCCTTCGTGGCCCTGACCGGCTGGCCCGAAGACAAGGCCCTGGGCCGGCGCCTGTCCGACCTGCTGGCGCAGGAACTGGGCGATGACGCAGCCGTCAGCGAACTGGAAGACCACCTCAGCCGCGGTGTGCCCTTCCGCCTCGCCTACGAGGCCGGCCGCAACGCCCAACACAGCGTCACGCGCTACTGGGGCGAGATCGACGCCATCCAGATGCTCGACGAGAGCGGCGGCCGCAGCCAGTACGTCTGCCTGTTCAACGACATCACCAAGCGCAAGAGCCAGGAGCACGTGCGCGAACAGGAGCGCGAGTTCCTCGAAGCCCTGCTGGGCAACCTGCCCGTCAGCCTTTTTGTGCTCGACCCGATCAACCTGAATGTGGTGGCCATCAACCGCTACACCGAGCTGGAATTCAAGCTGCAGCGCGACCAGGTCGTGGGCCGCCCGATCGAGCAGGCCCTGGGCGAATCGGTGCTGAGCATGACCAACCCCTACATGCAGGAAGCCATCGAGACCGGCAACACGGTGGAGCACGACTTCACCTGGTCGGGCGAAGAAGGCCTGCGTGTGGTCAACGCCCGCCACTTTGCCCTGCGCCACAGCAACGGTCGCCCGCGCCTGCTGATCTCTCTGGTGCGCGACATCACCGCCTCGCGCCAGGCCCAGGCCGACCTGGAAGAGTCCGAACGCCGCTTCCGCGAGCTGATGGAATCGATGGACGACTGCGCCTACGTCGCCACCGAGCGACGCGCCGACTACCTCTACCTCAGCCCCCGCACCCAGGAGCTGCTGGGCCTGCCGGCGGAAGACTTCCACGCCGGGCCGGACCGCCTGCGCCAGCTCGTGGTCAGCGAAGACCAGGCTGTGCTCAGCCGCCAGGAGCTGGCCGAAGCACAAGGCCAGCCCACCGACGACCTGCTGCGCCTGGAAATCCCGACCAAGGGCCTGCGCTGGCTGCGCCACCGCACCCGCGCCCGTCGCCTGCCCGATGGGCAGTTGCGCATCTATGGCCTGGTCTCCGACGTGACCGACGACCACAACCAGGCGCTCGAGTTGCAACGCGCCCGTGATCTGGCCGAGGCCGCCAGCCAAGCCAAGAGCCAGTTCATGGCCAACATGAGCCATGAGATCCGCACGCCCATGAACGGCATCCTGGGCATGACCGAGCTGCTGCTGGGCACGCCCCTGACCGACAAGCAACGCCGCTTTGCCCAGGCCGTGTACCGCTCCGGCGAAAGCCTGCTGGAGATCATCAACGACATCCTGGACTTCGCCAAGATCGAAGCCGGCAAGCTGGAGCTGGCCAACAGCGACTTCGTGCTGCGCACCCTGGTCGAAGACACGCTGGAGCTGATGGCCCCTCGCGCCCACGAGAAGGGGCTCGAGCTGAGCTTCCGAGAACAGCCGGGCCTCCCCAGCGTCATCCACGGCGACCCGCTGCGTCTGCGCCAGATCCTGACCAACCTGGTGGCCAACGCCATCAAGTTCACCGAACACGGCGAGGTCGTGGTCGACATCCGCCGCGGCGCCGGCAGCATGGTGATGGAGCCCCACCCCGGCAACCTCACACCTCAACTCGACCTCGAATTCACCGTGCGCGACACCGGCATCGGCATCCCCTCCGACATGCTGCCGCGCCTGTTCAGCGCCTTTGTGCAGGCCAATGTGGGCATGGCACGCCGCTATGGCGGCACGGGCCTGGGCCTGGCCATCTCCAAGCAGTTGGTCGAGCTGATGGGCGGCATCATCGAGGCGCACAGCGCCCCGGGTGTGGGATCGGAGTTCGTGTTCCGCGTGCCTGTGCGTGTGGGCGACACACAAATCGACATGGCCATGCTCGAGGAGCCCGAGATGCCTTCGTTCAATGTGCTGGTGGTCGACGACAACGAGACCAACCGCACCGTGATCGAAAACATGCTGGGTGCCTGGGGCATGAAGGTGACGCAGGCGGTGCACGGTCGCCACGCCCTGGACATCCTGCTGAGCCAGGGGTGCGAGGACGGCGATTTCGACCTCGCCCTGGTCGACATGAACATGCCCGAGCTCGATGGCCTGGGCCTGGCCGAGGCCCTCAGGCAGAGCCAGCGGCACCCGAACCTGAAGATGATCCTGCTGTCGTCCGTCTCCTCGCCCGACGACGTGCGCCGCGCCCAGGAAGTCGGCTTCCAGCGCTTCGTGCCCAAGCCCCTGCGCAAGGCCGAACTGCGTCAGGCCATCCTGGGCATCACGGCCGAACTGGGCATCGAAGGCCAGCAGGAAACCCTGCACCTGAACAAGCTGGTGCTGGTGGTGGAAGACAACACCGTGAACCAGGAAGTCTGCAGCCACATGCTCAAGCGCCTGGGCTGCGAGGTGCGCGTGGCCGCCTCGGCCCTGGAAGGCCTGCGCCGTCTGGGCGAGCAGCGCTTCGACCTGATCCTCATGGACATCCAGATGCCAGGCATGGACGGGGTGGAGGCCCTGAGCTGGTTCCGCCGTGGCTCGACCAGCCGCTTCCACTTCCTCACCCCCAGTGACACCCCGGTGGTGGCCGTCACGGCCAACGCCCTGGAAGGCGACGAGCAGCGCTTCCTGGGCCTGGGCTTCGACGACTACCTCTCCAAGCCCTTCCGCCAGAGCCAGTTGCAGAAAGTGCTGGTCGAGCACACGATGGGTGTAAACGGCCCCATCCAGCCCCGCGCCCTGCCTGCCGCCC
>NZ_JAIZVX010000315.1 GCF_021768455.1 Aquabacterium sp.
TGTATTCAGCTGGAACATCTTCAGATGAAACAGTTATCCAACGTCTATTCTTAGGCTTGCTAGCCGTAGAATACTGTAATGCTACCTGTATCCAAACTCTAGTATCACTGTTGTATGCAATAGTACCTAATCGATGCTTTTTATCAGTAAGAGATTCCCTAGTTACTTCAAACATACCTAGGGAATTGAACATGTAATAGCTCATGAGTAACCCCCTACTAACATCAGGAGTTTGATCTCATTAGGTACTGAATCTAAACTAATGAGATTCTTGCTAAGACACCCGTATTGGGATTCAGGCAGATAGAACCAGTCAGAATGCAATCTTATATAGCTACCTGCTTTAAAGAACATTCCAATCGAGGAGCTACGACTCACTTCCTTAATCTCTTTTCTAGTACATATGAGCATACTCATGATATTCCTAACAATAAGAGTTGAAGTTTGAATTCAGGAGGGAAGTCAGAGAATGGAATATTCTTCCAGTTATCAGTAGCACCATTGGAGTCAGTCCAATAGTACCCATAGGTATATGCATCCCCTGCTTCAAACCTACGGTCTATACAGAAAAGCTGATCAAGTGATCCTTCTTCTAATGGCTTCCATAAAGCATCTTCATGATAATCAATGATGATTCCATCTACCCAGAAATACAGAGTGTTATTAACAGTCATGACACCCCCAGTAGTAATAGATGTGCTTTGAATTCAGCTGGAAACTCTGAGAATGGTAGGGGTTCCCAACCGCTATTTTCTTCTGATGCATAGTAAAACTCACCGTATCTAGCAGAACGATTAGAATCAGGGAATGCAGTATCTACACAAGGAAGATTGAGCAACTCTTCAGGAAAGTTATTCCAATAGACTCGGGATTCACCCTCAGGAGGAGCAACTACAATAACGTCTGGAGATTTCCATACATAGACGCAGCCAGTCATAGAACCCCCATGATCAGTAAATGAGCACGGAATTCAGCTGGGAATTGTTCTAAAGGAAGATACTGCCAATATCCGTTTTTATCAAAGAAAC
>NZ_JAIZVX010000232.1 GCF_021768455.1 Aquabacterium sp.
TGGCCTTGAGCGTGGTGCTGTCGTAGCCCACCTCGGGCTCGCCCCAGACCACGTGGGTGGCACCGAGGACGTCGGCCTGGCGCAGCAGGTTCTGTTTGATGTTGTCCACGCCCTTGGGGCCGAAGAAGCCGGTGAGGCCGGAGCTGCTGCGGAGCTCATCGATGAACTGGCAGGGCGAGACCTCGGTGTCCGGCACGGCCACGACGTTGCCGACGTAACGGTGCGGCCCGGCGAAGTTGGCGCAGGCGCCCAGGGTCAGGGTGAGGAGGAGGCCGCCGACAAGGCGGAGGCGGGGCAGGGGGGCAGCGTGCATGGCGGACTTTCGGGGCATGGTCTGACTGTAGCCGGATCGGGCCCGGCCTGCCGCAGGATGGCACTGCGCCATCTCAAAGGGATGCCGTGGCCGCCTGCGAAGTTATCCCCGCTTCCTGTGGATAACTGTGTTGGCAAGCTTGGGGCAAGGACGGGGTAAGGTGGTTTTCCCCTGGGAAGCGCCTTGCGGTGCCTCGAAATGAGGCAGTTTTGTGACGCAGTTCGGGGGCTTGGCCGTTCAGCCGATGAAACGCAGCGTGGTGATGCAGTGGCGCACCCTGCCGCCCAGCCCAACGTGGTGTCAGATGAGGTGCCAGATGCCGCGGGCGGTGCGGTGTGCCGGGGCAACGGCTTGTTGCGACGGTCTCGTTTCTCAAATGATCACGCGACACGGCGCTGGCCTATCATGGCGCGCTGTCTCCCTTTGCCGTGCTTGCCCATGCCTGCCTTGATCGTCCGTTGCCTGTCCCTGTTTGCCTTGGTCATGCTGGGCGTGGGCTCTGTCTGTGCCCAGACCTCCGCTGGTGAGGCCCGGGTCATCGTCAAGCTGAAGGCCTCCTCGGCCCTGGTGGACAGCCGTGAGCGGGTGAATGCGGCTTCGGCCAGTGGTGCCACCAGCCAGCCCATGCGGCGTTTGGGGCAGCGGCTGGGTCTGACCATGCAGGATGCCCGCGTGCTGGGGACCCGCACGCACGTGGCCGTGGCCTCCGGCCTGAGCTCGGCGGCGCTGGCCGCGCGCCTCAGCGCCCAGAGCGATGTGGAATATGCGGTGGTGGACCAGTGGCGCAAGGCCTCGGCCGCCGTGGAGCCCAACGACCCGCTTTACGCCGCAGACAGCTCGCGGCCGCGCACCCAGGTGGCGGCAGGCCAGTGGTACCTGCGCGCACCCGACACCACCTTCGTGTCGGCCATCAACGCGCCCACGGCCTGGGGGCTGAGCACCGGCAGCAGCGCGATCACGGTGGCGGTG
This sequence comes from Aquabacterium sp., assembly GCF_021768455.1. Taxonomy (GTDB): domain Bacteria; phylum Pseudomonadota; class Gammaproteobacteria; order Burkholderiales; family Burkholderiaceae_C; genus Aquabacterium. The sequence continues at coordinate 1,283 of NZ_JAIZVX010000232.1, forward strand.
CTGGACACAGGGGTGCGCAGCGATCATCCGGAGCTGAGTGGCAACCTCCTGACGGGCTACACCATGATCAGTTCGGGTGTGATCGCAGGCAACGGCATTGGCCGCGGTGTGGGGGCCGAAGACCTGGGGGATTACCTGACGGCTGCCGAGATCTCGGACAACCCCACGGTGTTCCGGGGCTGTGACGAGGTGGCGACCAGTTCCTGGCACGGCACCCACGTGGCCGGCATCATTGGCGCGGCCTTCAACAACGGTGTGGGCATTGCCTCTGTGGCCGGCGGGGTCAAGATCCTGCCGGTGCGGGTGCTGGGCAAGTGCGGGGGCTACGACTCCGACATCATCGCCGGCATGAAGTGGGCGGCTGGCATCGACATCGGCATCACACCGCCAGTGCAGGCGGCGCGCGTGATCAACCTCAGCCTGGGTGGCACCGGCACCTGCAGCCAGGCCTATACCGATGCCATCACCACGCTGAACCAGCTGGGGGTGGTGATCGTGGCCTCGGCCGGCAACTCCAATGGCGAGGCGGTCGAGGTGCCCGCCAACTGCACGGGAGTGATCGCCGTGGGGGGGCTGCGCCATTCGGGTACCAAGGTGGGGTATTCGGCGGTGGGCAGCCAGGTGGCGATCAGCGCGCCCAGCGGCAACTGCCTGAGCGATGGCAACTACTGCGCCTATGGCATCGTGACCACGACCAACAGTGGCACCACCACGCCGGTGGCCGACAGCGCAGGTGGTTCGACCTACAGCGGTGCCACGGCCGCCACCGCGACCTATGGCACCAGCTTCTCGGCTCCCCAGGTGGCGGGGGCGGCCGCCCTGGTGCTCTCGGTTCGCCCCGACATGACGCCCGCGGCGGTGTTGCAGGTGCTTCAGAACACGGCGCGCAGCTTCCCCACCACTGGCGGCACGGCCGGCATCGGCCAGTGCACCGCCCCGACCTCGACCGAGCAGCTGGAGTGCTACTGCACCACCAGCACCTGCGGCGCAGGCATGCTGGATGTGGGGGCGGCGGTCACGGCGGCATCGGGCTTGCCCGTGGCGGTGGTCACGGTCACGCCGTCGGCGCCCACGGCGGGCCAGACGGTGACGCTCTCCGGTACGGGTTCGCTGGCCAGTGTCTCGGGGGCCGCGGTGACCGGCTACAGCTGGAGCCTCGTGGATGGCGGCGGTATTGTCTCGGCCCTGACGGGTGACCTGACCACCGCCAGCCTGGCCGTGCGCCCAAGCGCCGCAGGCACTTTCACGGTTCGCCTCACGGTGACCGACAGCAACCTGCAGACCAACAGCTCGGACGTGCGCATCACGGTGGCGGCCGCGGCGGCCACCACGACCTCCAGTGGCGGCGGTGGCGGCGGCGCCCTCGGCGGCCCCTTCGTCCTGGGCCTGCTGGCCTGGGCCGGGCTGGCGGCCTGGCTTCGGCGCGGCGCCTGAGTCGGCGGCTTTACCCGGGCTTCACCAGCCCTTTACCTGGCCTGGTCATCATGGCTGGCCGCCGCATGGTGCGGTGACGCCTGCCTGCCCTGATGCCTGATCCTTCGCCTGTTTTCCTGCCTTGCGTGCGCCGCACAGAACGCGCGGCACCGCCCTTGCACCGTCGCCCGCCACCCAACAGGCGGCCGCGTTTCCCGATGGCCTGCTGGGCCTTGGGCACCGCGCTGCTGCTTTCTGCCTGCGCCAGCCCGCCGCGCGAGGCCCCGCTGGACCCGGTGCGGGTGCGGCAGTTCGAGGCGCGGGCCTACGCCGCACGCACCCAGGCGGACACGCGTGAGGTGCATGAAGCCCGGGTGGTGCAAGGCGAGGTGCAGCACCTGGTGTGGCTGAGGCCCAGCGGGCCAGGGCCCCATCCCCTGGTGGTGTGCCTGCCCGGCGTGGGGCAGTCGGCCCAGGCCTTGGCGGCCTGGCGTCGCGCCCTGGCGGAGGCGGGCCATGTCGTGCTGTCCTGGCAAGCCCTGGCCGAGGATGCCCGCTTGCCCTCGCGCCCGGGAGAGCCCCAGGTTGATGCCCACGCATGGGCCCAAACCCGGTTTGCCGCGGCGGCGTCTCAGCGTCGCGTGACGATGCTGGCGGCGCTGATGGCCTCGCTGCCGGCTTCGCAGGCGGCAGGTGACCCTTTGCTGGCGGGTGTGGACCTGTCGCGCGCAGCCCTGCTGGGCTACGAGCTGGGCGCCTGGACGGCCCAGCAGGCCGAAGGCGAACAGGTCGCCGGCGTCAGCGTGCCCGAGGGGCTGCGACACGCGTTCCGCGCTTTTGTGCTGGTCAGCCCCTATGCGAGCTTCGAACAGGGCGCCTTCGAGACCCGCTACCGCGGGCTGCAGGCCCCCACCCTGATCGTGACCTCAGAGCAGGACCGCGACCCCCTGGGCCTGGTGCCCGAGCCCTACCTGCGCACGGCGCCTTTTGGCGGCATGCCCGGCGGGCAGCAGTTCATGCTCATGTTGCGTCAGGCCAGCCATGCCGACCTGGGCGCCCGCACGGAGACTGAGCGCCTGCCCGCTTGGGACAGCGATCGCCCACGCGGGGAACCCGGCCGCGGTGGGGCGGGTGAAGGCGAGGGTGCCGGTGGCCCCGATGGCGGCGGCCGAGGCGGCGGTGGAC
>NZ_JAIZVX010000233.1 GCF_021768455.1 Aquabacterium sp.
AGCAGGTAGGCCGCCATCATGGGCGTGAGCATGCGGGCCACGACCAGCGAGAAAAACACGGCAATGGCGGCCGTCCAGCCGAACTGCACGAAGAACTTGCCGGCCACGCCGCCCATGAAGGCCGTGGGCAGGAAGACCGCGATCAGCGTGAAGGTGGTGGCGATCACGGCCAGGCCGATTTCGTCGGCGGCCTCTTCGGCGGCCTGCAGCGGCGTCTTGCCCATGGCCAGGTGGCGCATGATGTTTTCGATCTCGACGATGGCATCGTCCACCAGGATGCCCACCACCAGCGAGAGCGAGAGCAGCGACACCACGTTGACCGTGAAGCCCATGAAATACATGGCGCCGAAGGCCGGGATCACCGACAGGGGCAAGGCGGCCGCGGCCACCAGGGTGGCCCGCCAGTCGCGCAGGAAGAACCACACCACGATCACGGCCAGGATGGCGCCTTCGAACAGCAGGTACATCGAGCCATGGAAGTTCTCCTCCACCGGGTCGACGAAGTTGAAGGCCTCGGTCAGGGTGACGTCGGGGTGATCGGCCCGGAGCTTCTCCAGCGCTGCACGCACGCCCTGGGCCACGTCGACCTCACCCGCGCCACGTGAACGCGTGATCTCGAAGCCCACCACAGGCTGGCCGTTGAGCAGCGCTTCGGCGCGGCGCTCGGCCACGGTGTCGCGCACGGTGGCGATCTGGTCAAGGCGCACACGGCGGCCGTCGCTCAGGGTGATGTCCATGGCCGCCAGCTCTTCGGCCGACCTGACGGTGGCGATGGTGCGCACCGATTGCTCGGCCCCACCCAGGTCAACCCGACCACCCGAAGCCTCCTGCTGGGTGCTGCGCAACTGGCGGGACACATCGGCTGCCGTGGCCTTGAGGGCCAGCATGCGGGCGGGATCCAGGTCGATGTGCACCTCGCGGGTGACACCGCCCACGCGGGCCACGGCGCCCACGCCTTTCACGGCCAGCATCACCTTGCTCACATCGTGGTCAACGAACCAGGACAGGGCCTCGTCGTCCATGCGGGCCGAGGCGACGGTGTAGGTCAGGATGGGCGAGCCCGAGACGTTCATCTTGGCGATGACGGGGTCGCGCAGCTCGCCGGGCAGGTCGGCGCGCACGCGCGAGACGGCATCGCGCACGTCGTCAACGGCTTCCTGGATGGGCTTTTCCAGGCGGAACTCGACGGTCAGCGTCACCGCGCCATCCTGCACCTTGGTGTAGATGTGCTTGACGCCCTGCAGTGTCGCCACAGCATTTTCCAGCTTGCGGCCCACCTCGGTTTCGAGCTGGTTGGGGGCGGCCCCGGGCAGCGAGGCCGAGACCGTGACAGTGGGCAGTTCGATGTCGGGGAAGTTCTGCACCTTCATGCGGGCAAAGCCCAGCAGGCCCATCAGCGTGAGCATGATGAAGAGCATCACCGAGGGAATCGGGTTGCGGATGCACCAGGCGGAGACGTTCATGACGGCTCCTTCCGGGTGATGGGCGCCGCAGGCTGCGCGGGCACGCTGGCCCCGTTCACCACCCGCACCGTGTCCCCATCGGCCAGGAAACCCACGCCCGAGGCGACCACGGGCGTCTGGGCATCCAGCCCCTGGGTGACCTCGATGCGATCACCCACGCGGCGGCCCACAGACACCTTGCTGCGCGCGACCACCCCCTTGGCATCGACCTTGAAGACATAGCTGAAGCCATCGCGCAGCAGCACGGCGCTTTGCGGCAAGGTCAGGCCACGGGAGGCGCCCAGGGCCAACTGGCCCGAAGCGAACATGCCGGCACGGGCACCGGCCCTGGCCGCCGATGCGGGCAGGTCGACATAGACCAGGCCGTTGCGGGTGGCAGCCTCCACCGTGGGCGCCACCATGCGCACCTTGCCCTGCACGGGCTGGGCGCCGGGGGCCGTCACGGTCGCGACCATGCCGGGCTGGATGCGGGCCAGATCGGCCGAAGGCAGCTCGGCGCGCCATTCCAGGCGACCCTGACGGATCAGGCGGAAGAGCTCCTGCCCTGCCGAAACCACGGCACCCAAGGTGGCCTGACGCGCCGAGATGACGCCGTCGTCCTGCGCCACGATGCGCGTCTGGCGCAAGCGCAGCGCCTGGGCGGCCAACTGCGCAGACAGGGCCTTGACACGGGCCTGGGCCGTCTGTTCGGCGGTGAGGTTGCGCTGCACCTCCTGGGCACTGATGGCCTTCTGCTCGGACAAGGCCCGGGCACGGTCGGCATTGCCGCGGGCTTCCTGAAGCAAGGCCTCGGCCTCGGCCAGGGCGGCACGGGCGTTGGCGACATCGGCCTCCACGGCCTCGGCCGCCAGGGTGGCCAGGACCTGACCGCGCTTGACCACGTCCCCCACATTCACATGGACCGTGGCCAGGCGCAGGCCAGACAGTTCGGCCCCCACCACCGCCTCCTGCCACGCCGCCAGGGCGCCGCTGGCCGTGAGCACCGCGGGCCAGTCGGCCGGCTGGGCCTTGACCCATTGCACGCTCAAGGCGGGCTTGACCGGGCGGCTGGCCGCGGCCTGGGCAGGCTCTGCGGCCCGTGCGATGCGGTCGATGGGCGCCAGCAGGGCCAGCGCAAGGCCACCGGCCAGCAGGCCCGCTGCCCGCCACCCTTGCCGTGAGATCGTGTCAAAACATGCCGCGGCCATCGTGCTTTTCCTCGCTGTGATCTGGGCTGGGGGCAGCGCACCCGTGCGCCGACCTGCCTGTGTTCGCCATGGCCCCCGGTCCGGGGATGCCGAATCCGTGGTTCTACCAGATGCGCCGCAGGCCACCTCCGCCAAGTTGGCACAATGGGCCCATGACGCTGCACCCCTGGGCCCACCCCTGTTCCGAAGGCTTCACCCTGCGTGGCTGGCATACCACGCCGCGGGGCAAGCCCCTCATCCACTTCCTGCATGGCAATGGCTTTTGCGGCCGCACCTACACGCCGCTGCTGGAGCGCCTGACTCCCGACTTCGACCTCTGGCTCAGCGACATCCAGGGCCATGGCGACAGCGACCTCGGCCCCCGCTACCTAGGCTGGAACCGCAACGCCGAACTCGCCATGGAGGCCTTCAAGGCCCAGGCCGGCGCCTTCAAGGGCGTGCCCCACCTCGCCATGGGCCACAGCCTGGGCGGCGTGCTCAGCGCCCTGCTGCTGGCGGGCCACCCGCGCGCCTTCCACAAGGCCGTGCTGCTCGACCCGGTGCTCATGAGCCCGGCGATGCTGATGGGCCTCTCCCTGGCCGACCTCACCGGCACCGCCAGCCTCACGCCCCTGGCCCGCCAGGCCATCAAGCGCCGCCACCATTGGGACAGCCGCGACGCCGCCTATGCCGCCCTGCACGAGCGCGGCACCTACAAAGGCTGGGTGCCCGAGGCCCTGCGCGCCTTCGTGGACCACGCCCTGCGCGATGCGCCCGACGGTGGCGTCGAACTGAAATGCCCGCCCAGCCGCGAGGCCGAGGTCTTCAGCAGCGGCCCCGAGCGCCTGTGGGGCAGCCTGGGCCGCGTGCGCGTGCCCACCCTCGCGCTCTACGGTGATCACACCATGCCCTTTGTGCGCGAGGGCCTCCAACGCTGGGAACGGGTCAACGATGCGGTCACGGTCACCCAGGTGTCCGGCGGCCATTGCTTCATGCAGACGAATCCGGCGGACACCGCCGAGCGCGTGCGGGCCTGGCTGCTGGCCCCCTGAGCCCGGGGCAGCGCACCAGACCAGGGTCTGCGCGGGCCCCCTTGTTGCTTGGATGTCGGACAATCACGCCTGACCATGCTCACCACCCGCCTGATCCCCCTCAGCCCCGACGCGCACACGCACGCCCATGGGCACCACCAGTTGGTGCTCTCGGTCGACGGGAAAGCCGAGTTCGAGGTCAATGGCAAGGGCGGCGAGG
>NZ_JAIZVX010000116.1 GCF_021768455.1 Aquabacterium sp.
CCACCTTCACCGGCCGCGTGATCGCCGAGGTGCACGAGGCCACGCAAGCCGATGTGGACGCTGCCATCGCTTCGGCCCAGGAGGGCTTTGCGCTGTGGTCGGCCATGAGTGGGGTCGAGCGGGGCCGCATCCTCCAGCGCGCCGCCGCCATCCTGCGCGAGCGCAACGACGAGCTGGCCGCCATCGAGGTCATGGACACGGGCAAGCCTATCCAGGAAGCCAATGTGGTCGACGTGGCCAGCGGTGCCGACTGCATCGAGTACTTCGCCGGTGCCGCCGCCACCCTCACGGGCCAGCAATACCCTTTCAAGACCGCCCTGGCCTACACACGCCGCGAGCCGCTGGGCATCTGCGTGGGCATCGGCGCGTGGAACTACCCCATCCAGATCGCCTGCTGGAAATCGGCCCCTGCGCTGGCGGCCGGCAACGCGATGATTTTCAAGCCCTCCGAGATGACGCCCATGACCGCGGTCAAGCTGGCCGAGGTCTACCTGGAGGCGGGCATGCCCCCCGGCGTGTTCAACGTGCTGCAAGGCCGCGGCACCACCGGCGCCATGCTGGCCTCACACCCCGAGGTGGCCAAGGTGTCGGTCACCGGTTCCGTGCCCACGGGCAAGCGCGTCATGGCCACGGCCGCCGACACGCTCAAGCGCGTCACCATGGAGCTGGGCGGCAAGTCCCCGCTGGTGATCTTTGACGATGCCGACATCGAGCAGGCCGTCTCGGCCGCCATGCTGGCCAATTTCTACACCCAGGGCGAGATCTGCACCAACGGCACCCGCGTCTTCGTGCAGCGTGGCGTGGTCGAGCGCTTCCTGGCCCGCCTGGCCGAGCGCACCGCCCTGCTGCGCGTGGGCGACCCGACCGACCCGGCCACCGAAGTGGGCGCGCTGATCTCGGGCCCGCACCGCGACAAGGTCATGGCCTACGTGGCCAGCGGCATGGAGCAAGGTGCCCGCCTGGTGGCCGGTGGCACGACCGTGACCGTCCCGGGTTGCGAAGACGGCTACTTCGTCGCCCCCACCATCTTTGCCGACTGCACCGACGACATGCGCATCGTGCAGGAAGAGATCTTCGGCCCGGTCATGAGCGTGCTGACCTTCGACGACGAGGACGAGGTCGTGCGCCGCGCCAACGACACCCGATTCGGCCTCGCCAGCGGCGTGTTCACGCAGGACATCAAGCGTGGCCACCGCATGGCCCAGCGCCTCAAGGCCGGCATCTGCTGGGTCAACAACTACAACATCACCCCGGTCGAGATGCCCTTTGGCGGCATCCGCGAATCCGGCATCGGCAGCGAGAACAGCATGCTCGCCCTGGAGCACTACACCCAGGTCAAGACCGTCTACATCGAGCTGGGCGACGTCGCCTGCTCCTACCGCTGATCGCTGCGGCACCTTGTTGAGATCACCGCCATGTTGAAGAACGAGTTCGACTACATCATCGTGGGTGCCGGCTCTGCCGGCTCCGTGCTGGCCAACCGCCTGACCGAAGATGGCGACGCCACGGTGCTGGTGCTGGAAGCCGGCCCCGCCGACCACAGCATCTTCATCCACATGCCCTCGGCCTTTGCCTACCCGCTGGCCAACGACAAGTACAACTGGTACTACCACTCCGAGCCCGAGCCCTTCATGAACAACCGGGCGGTCTACTGCCCGCGTGGGCGGGTGCTGGGCGGCTCGTCGTCGATCAACGGCATGGTCTACATCCGCGGCCACGCGCTCGATTACGAAGGCTGGGCCAGCTACAAGGGCCTGGAGAACTGGTCGTATGCCGACTGCCTGCCCTACTTCCGCAAGGCGGAAACCCGTGCCAAGGGCGGTGACGACTACCGCGGCCACGACGGCCCCCTGAAGGTCAGCACCGGGGCCTGCAAGAACCCGCTCTACACCGCCTTCATCGAAGCCGGCCAGCAGGCGGGCTACCCCTACACCGACGACATGAACGGCTACCAGCAGGAAGGCCTGGGCCCCATGGACATGACGGTGCACAAGGGCCGCCGCTGGAGCACCGCCATGGCCCACCTGCGCCCGGCCATGAAGCGTCCCAACCTGGAGGTGCGCACCCGTGCCCTGGTGGCCCGCGTGGTTTTCGAGGATGGCACCAGCCCGCCCAAGGCCTCGGGGGTCGAGGTCATCAACGGTCACCACACCGACTTCATCCGGGCGCGCCGTGAGGTCATCCTCTGCGGCGGTGCGATCAACTCGCCCCAGATCCTCATGTTGAGCGGCATTGGAAACCCCGACGAGCTGCGCCGCATGGGCATCCGGGTGGTGGCCCCCTTGCGCGGTGTGGGCGAGAACCTGCAAGATCACCTCGAGACCTATGTGCAGTACGCGTGCAAGGAGCCCATCACCTTGTATTCCGCGATGAACCCGCTGGCCAAGGCCAAGATCGGCGCCGAATGGCTGCTGTTCGGCACCGGCCTGGGCGCGACCAACCACTTCGAATCGGGTGGCTTCATCCGCAGCGAAGCCGGCGTCAAGCACCCCGACCTGCAGTACCACTTCCTGCCCATGGCCATCAGCTACGACGGCAGCGCGCCGGCCAGCTTCCACGGCTACCAGGCGCACGTGGGCCCGATGCGCCCGACCAGCCGTGGCCATGTGAAGCTGCGCTCGGTGAGCCCGAAAGAGCCCCCGCGCATCCTCTTCAACTACATGGGCACCGAGCAGGACCGCAAGGAAATGCGCGCCGGCATCCGCCTGACCCGCGAGATCTTCGAGCAAAAGGCCTTTGACCGCTTCCGTGGCGACGCCGTCTCGCCCACCAAGGCCGTGCAGACCGACGCCGAGATCGACGCCCACATCCGCGAGCATGCCGAGAGCGCGCTGCACCCTTCGTGCACCTGCCGCATGGGCACCGACGAGATGGCCGTGACCGACCGCAGCGGCCGTGTCCACGGCGTGGCCAACCTGCGTGTGGTCGACGCCTCGATCATGCCCGACGTGGTCAGCGGCAACCTCAATGCGCCCGTGATCATGATGGCCGAGAAGCTGGCCGACGACATCCGTGGCCGTGCGCCCCTGCCGCGCTCCACCGCCCCCTACTACGTGCATCCGCACTGGCAAACCCAGCAACGCTGAACCCCTCAGGAGTCCCACCATGGCCGTCAGCGTGTTTGACATCTTCAAGATCGGCATTGGCCCATCGAGCTCCCACACCGTGGGCCCGATGCGTGCCGCCCGCCTCTTCACCGATCGCCTCGTGCACCGCGGCCTGATCGAGCGCACCGTGCGCGTGCAGGTCTCGCTCTACGGCTCGCTGGGCGCCACCGGCAAGGGCCACGGCAGCGACAAGGCCGTGCTGCTCGGCCTGGCGGGCCACGACCCCGAATCGGTCGACGTGGACGCGGTCGAGACCATCCTGGCCGGCATCCGAGAAGGCAAGCGCGTCGAGCTGGGCGGTGGCCGAGATGGAGGCAAGACGATCGCCTTCAACGAGAAGACCGACCTGGTCTTCTACCGCCGCGAGACCCTGCCTTTCCATGCCAACGGCATGCGCTGCATCGCCTTTGACGAAGCCGGCGAGCAGCTCGACAACCACTGTTACTACTCGGTGGGTGGGGGCTTTGTGGTGAGCGAACAGGTGGCGGCCGATGGTTCGCGCCAGAAGGCCGTGGCGCCCGATGCCACCGTGTTGCCCTATCCCTTCCACAGTGGCGATGAGCTGCTCAAGCTGGCCAGTCGCGAGCGCACCACCATCGCCGAACTCATGCGCCGCAACGAGCGCCACTGGCGCACCGACGAGGAGGTCGACCGCGGCCTGCTTCGCATCTGGCAGGTGATGCAGGACTGCGTGCGCCGCGGCTGTGCCACCGAAGGCATCCTGCCTGGCGGCTTCAAGGTCAAGCGCCGTGCGGCCGAGCTGCACCGCCAGCTCACGGCCAACCCCGAGTCGGCCCTCCGCGACCCGCTGCAGACCATGGACTGGATCAACCTCTACGCCCTGGCCGTCAACGAGGAGAACGCCGCCGGTGGCCGCGTGGTCACGGCGCCCACCAACGGCGCTGCGGGCATCGTGCCCGCTGTGCTGCACTACTACAGCCGCTTCATCCCCGGTGCCAACGACAAGGGCGTGATCGACTTCCTGCTCACGGCCGCCGCCATCGGCATGCTCTACAAGGAGAACGCCAGCATCAGCGGCGCCGAAGTGGGCTGCCAGGGCGAAGTCGGCGTGGCCTGTTCCATGGCCGCTGCCGCCCTGTGCGCCGTGATGGGCGGCTCGCCCGAGCAGGTCGAGAACGCCGCCGAGATCGGCATGGAGCACCACCTGGGCCTGACCTGCGACCCGGTCGGCGGCCTGGTGCAGATCCCCTGTATCGAGCGCAATGCCATCGCCTCGGTCAAGGCCATCAACGCGGCCCGCATGGCCCTGCGTGGCGACGGCACCCACCATGTGAGCCTGGACAAGGTCATCAAGACCATGCGCGAAACCGGCGCCGACATGATGACCAAGTACAAGGAAACGGCACGCGGGGGCCTGGCGGTCAACATCGTCGAATGCTGAGCGGTCCGGTGGCGGCTGATGCGGCCGCCTCATATGGACATGCGGAAGTTCATGCCATGGCATTGACCTGACACGGCATCGGGCGAAGGCTTGCGGGCTAGACTCCCGCCTTGTCTGGCCTCCCCAGTCGCCGCCCGTGCCCTGTGCCTCCTGCACCGTCTGGCCCGGTGGCGCATGTTCCCTTGATCGCGCTCGAACGACTCCACAAAACCTACCCCGCCGCGGGCGCCCAGCCTACGGCTGCCGCCGTCGTGGCCTTGAACGACGTGTCCCTGCGCGTGGCGCCCGGTGAAATCTTCGGCGTCATCGGCCGATCCGGCGCAGGCAAGAGCACCCTGATCCGCTGCGTCAACCTGCTGGAGCGCCCCGACAGCGGCACGGTGCACGTCCATGGCGTGGACCTGACCGCGCTCACGCCTCAGGCCCTGCAGCAGCAGCGCCAGCGCATCGGCATGGTCTTCCAGCACTTCAACCTGCTGCAGTCCCGCACGGTGGCGGGCAATGTGCGTTACCCCATGGAGCTGGCCGGCGGCCGCAGCCCTGCCGAGATGGACGCCCGCGTGCACGAACTGCTGGCCCTGGTCGGCCTGGCCGATTTCCATCAGCGCTACCCGGCGCAGCTCTCGGGTGGGCAGAAACAGCGTGTGGGCATCGCCCGTGCCCTGGCCAACGAGCCGCAGCTGCTGTTGTGCGACGAGGCCACCTCGGCCCTCGACCCCGAGACCACCGAACAGATCCTGAGCCTGCTGGCCGACATCTGCCAGCGCATGCACCTGACCGTGCTGCTCATCACCCACGAGATGCACGTGATCCACACCCTGTGCGACCGCGTGGCCGTGATGGAGCGCGGCCGCATCGTCGAACAGGGCGCCGTGATCGATGTCTTCCTGCAACCCCAGCACCCCACCACCCGCGGCCTGCTGGCCAACGCCGGGTTCCTGCTCGACGAGGGCGAGGCGACCCAGGGCGGCCAGCCCGTGCTGCAGCTCACCGCCGTTGGCGAGGCCGCGCAGCAGCCCCTGCTGGATCTGCTGCGCACGCAATGTGGCCTGCGCCTGAACCTGCTGGAGGGCCGCATCACCCGCATCAAGGGGCAGCCCGTGGCGCGCCTGCGAGCCGAGGTGCTGGGCGCCGACATCCCCCTGGCCGACCTGCCCGCGGCCGTCGCCCGCCTCGGTGGCCATGCCCAGTGGCTGGGCGCTGCACAAGGAGCGCAGGCATGAACGAATTCGACTGGCAAACCCTGCTGGACATCGACTGGCTCGAAATCGGCCAGGCGTGCCTGGACACCTTCACCATGCTGGGTGTCTCGTTGCTGTTCACCGTGCTCATCGGCCTGCCCGTGGGCGTGCTGCTCTTCCTGACGGCGCCGGGTCAACTGCTGGCCCGCCCGCGCCTGTATGCCGTGCTCTCGCTGCTCATCAACGTGCTGCGCGCCGTGCCCTTCATCATCCTGCTCATCGTGATGATCCCGCTCACGCTCAAGCTGGTGGGCACCTCGCTGGGCGTGGCCGGTGCGATCCCACCGCTGATCGCTGCCTCGGCGCCGTTCTTTGCGCGCCTCGCCGAAAACGTCTTCCGCGACATCGACAAGGGCGTGATCGAGGCCAGCCAAGCCATGGGCGCCCGCCTGCACCAGTTGGTGCTGGGCGTGCTGTTGCCCGAATCGCTGCCCGGCCTGATTGGCGCCACCACCGTCACGGCCGTGACCCTGGTGTCCTACACCGCCATGTCGGGCGTGATCGGCGGCGGCGGCCTGGGCGACCTGGCCGTGCGTTATGGCTACCAGCGCTTCCAGACCGAGGTCATGGTCGTCACCGTGACCCTGATGCTGGTGCTGGTGCAGTGGCTGCAAAGCGCGGGCGACCGCCTGGTGCGCCGCTTCCAGCGCCGCTGAGCACACCTGTTTCTCCCCCTACAACACTGAGGAATTCCATGAACCTGTTCACCCGTCGTGCGGCCCTGGCCGTGCTGCTTCCCCTCGTGGCCGCTTCTTCCGCCTTCGCCCAGACCAAGCTGACGATTGCCGCCTCGCCCGTGCCCCACGCCGAGCTGCTGGAGTTCGTCAAGCCCAAGCTGGCCAAGCAAGGCATCCAGCTTGACGTGAAGGTCTTCAACGACTACGTGCAGCCCAACCTGCAGGTCGAGCAACAGCGCCTGGACGCCAACTTCTTCCAGCATGTGCCCTATCTGAACGCCTTCAACAAGGACCACGCCACCCGCCTGTCGGTCGTGGCCCAGCCCGTGCACATCGAGCCCTTCGCCGCGTACTCGAAGAAGTACAAGACCGTGGCCGAACTGCCCCGTGGTGCCGTGGTGGCCATCCCCAACGACCCGACCAACGGGGGGCGCGCCCTGCTGCTGCTGGCCGCCAACGGCCTGATCCAGCTGAAGGACCCGACCAACATCCAGGCCACGCCCAAGGACGTGACGGCCAACCCCAAGAACCTGAAGATCCGCGAACTGGAAGCCGCCACCTTGCCGCGTGTGCTGCCCCAGGTGGACCTGGCCCTGATCAATGCCAACTTCGCCCTCGAGGCCAAGCTCTCGCCCGCCAAGGACGCGCTCTTCGTCGAGAAGGTCTCGCCCTACGCCAACGTGGTCGTCGCCCGCACCGACAACGCTGCGAACCCGGCGCTGGTCAAGCTGGTCAACGAACTGCGCAGCGCCGAGACCCGCCAGTTCATTGAGCAGAAGTACAAGGGGGCAGTGGTGCCGGCGAATTGAGAGGCTTGCGTGGGGCGCTCGATCCGCGTCAGTCTGACGTGGCGAATGCCTGCTGCGACGGCTGAGCACGGCTCTTTTCGGGCAGGGGCGGCGCTGGGTCGTGCATGAGTTCAGCTTCGTGCACGCTCCTGCGCACGAATCCGGTCTGAGGGAAGTAGTCTCGGCGCAGAACGTAACCTCCGCCTTCACGGCGTGTTGCCGACTGCGTGCCAATGGCCACTTTTTCGCCAAGGCCCAACATGTCTCCCGCATCTTCGTCTTTCATGACGGGATAGGGTGTGCCGTATTCGGCCTCTTTCACGAGCGCGACCTCCTCCTCTGACAAGACCTCTCCTTTGGCCTGTCGTGCCTGCGCTTCTTGCACTTGCATTGCCTTGGCGTAGATTTTCTTTTCGTAGCGGTTGAGCCGGGAGGGGTCACGGGTGGCCATCACCTTGGCCGTCCGGCATCGCTTGTCGAACTCGGTGACTTCGCCAGCGAGGTAAAACGATGCGAACGAGTCGTGCACATGGTCGTCGAAGAAGCGGGCTACGTCTGGGGGCAAAGGGTCCGCCTGTTCAAGGCAGCCCAAGGCAAAACGCTCCCATTCGTCCAGCGGTGTCTTGCTGTTGGCACGGATGCGTTGCCATTGGTTCATGCGCAGGCGCATGTCCTGACCAAATGCCGGTGTCCGGTCGTCTTCGTTGCCCAATTCCGCGGGCGGATGGCGACGGTAGCGCAACGCTTGCAAATCGCCTTGCAGCAGCACGTTGGCAGAGCGCAGGTCTTCCTGATCTTGTGGGCTGCCGGCCTTGAAGCTGTCGGTTTGCTCCAGGGTGTGCAGGCGTTGCGCCAGCCAGCGGTAAAACAGGCGCATGTGCGCCTTCAGGTTGCTACCGTTCTGCGGGCCAAGGGCGGCGATGTAGGCTTGCCAGGCGCTGGCGAGCTGGGGGTCGATGGCGAAGTCATTTTTCACCGCTTGCGACATCTCGCTGTAAGGCATCAAGGGCACACCGGCGGCGCGCGCCGCCATGTACATGTGGCACAGCGGAATCTGCGACAGCAAACTGCCTTGGCCTTGCCGTGCTTTGCCCTGCTCGCCTGGGGCGTAGCCACCACCCACGTCGGAGTGAGCGCCGGGATAAAGTTGCTCAGCAAAGCCGCTGCCACTTTGGCGGGTGACGGGGAAGTTCATCCGCATCTCGTGCGCCGCTACGAGGTGCAGGCCGCCTGTGACGCAGCCTGGCAGGGGTTCGTCGATGCAGTTGGCCCAGGCCCACTGCCCGTCGAACACCATGCCGGGCATGGGCGTGGTTTTGGCGACCGAAGCCGAGCCGCCCACCGACGCCACCACGTCGAACACGCCCAGAAAATTGACGGTGGTGGCGATGCCAGCCAGGCAGCCACCGTCAAGCAGTTTGTCCAGCAGGTGGCAGAACGCCACGGCTTGTGCTCCCCCGCGCGAGAAGCCGAATACCGACACCGTGAGGGACGGGATGGCAGGCTTCGGGTGGGCGGTCAACACGGCCTTCAGCTTGGCCAGGTGCGGCTCGAACCAATCGCGGTGCGTGACGGTTTGGGCGACGTGACGCTCGCGGCTGATGGGCTTGGCGCGGCCGACTTCGCGGCCATAGGCTTGGGCGAGTTGGCCGACCACATCGTCCTTGTAAAGCGGGTCTTGATCTCTGACCGTCATGTGCACGGCGTTCAAAACCTGTAGCAGCCCGTAGATGATGCGCGCCTGTCCTCCCAGAGCGAATGCCTTGCCTTCGCTGCTCTCGGTGTGCTCTCCGATTTCTTTGAACTCTGTGCCCACGCCTGGCATATAAAAACTATGGTATCCAGATATTTCTTTTTGGAATGGGAAAGTTTCAAGCAATCGGACCACATTGCTGTGGCTGGCTTCGGAGGCCGGAAATGGCGTCTTTTGCTTGGGTTGGAAGGATGACATCGGTGCGGCAATTCGCTTACCGCGAAGATCACGCTCCATGTTGTTGTTCGTCCCATCAAAAAAGATGCCGACCTGAACAGGAATCAGGCATGTCGTTGCTTTGTCTTCCCGCGGGTAAAAGTAAGTGCGCAACGCTTCTGCCTGGACCTCAGCTTGCAAGCATTTTTCGCTAGGAAAGTATGGTCCAGCAGCAGCTGGGGCTTGAAGCTTTGAAGTCATCATGCGCCCTCTTTGCGCTTCCAGCCGGCAGGTTTAACGGGCGCAGGTATTGGGTGCTTTGTACTGGCCCCGCCATATCTCGCCACAACCACCTTGACTTCACCATTTGGGAAAAGATGGATATATACCGAGCCGCCGCTGTCGTCAGGTCCGTATGGCTCGATGTCAACAGTTTTTTCCTGGTAGGTGTGCTGACTGCCGATAGGCATGTCCCACTCCACATGCGCCTTCAGTCCGGGGCGCCATTTGAGCGGTACGCTCACGCAGCAAATGCTGGCGCCGCCCGCGCTGTACTCGCTCATTTGCCCTCCGCCTCCACCATTGACCGATGCGTAGTAAACATACCTGTCCGTGTGGTTAACGACGCCCACCTTGGCCCCGTAAGTTGCTTCCTTGGGCGGCTGTGGCGCCGCGCAAGCCAACAGCGCCCAAGCGGTCGCCGCCAATGCGGCCCAAACGCCCACACGGCGCAAGGAATGGGTGGTCAAACGATTCAGCATGTCAAATGGTCTCCGGGGACAAAGCGCACTGGTCCCAAAACGAGGCATCCAGGTTTTCAAGGCAGCCTTTGAAGGGCTGCCCTTGCTGGGTGGCTCGCAAAGCCTGGGTGAACGATGGGTGGGTCAAAAAGTGGAGGTCCAGGCTCAGCGCCAAGGTGGCCAGGGCGAGGCAATCGGGCGCGGCGTCAAGCCGGTGTTTGTGGCCAACGGCAAGGGCGGAGGCCACGCGGTCGTGGGCCTGCGTCGGCGACCAGGGGCGCAGCAGGTGCGCCCGGTGGTCATCGATCTGGCTCAGGATTTGATCGACTTCACCGCAGCCCACCAGGTGTGCGAACCGCTGCTCGTCGAGTTGCCAAATGCGGTCGGTGAGCATGCCTGGGGGCTCGGCATCCTGCGCCTTGGTCACGCGTTTGTCTTGCCAACGCCCCCAGCGGTCGAACCACGCCCAGGTGAGCACTTGCGCCAGCCACGTGTTGACCTCCGCAGGCTGCAGGGCGGCCAGCAGGTGTGGCAGGACCCGCGTGTCGCCCCAACGCACGGGCCAACGCAGGCCATCGGGCGTCTCTGCCTGCAGGCATGGTGCCAATTGGGTGCCGAGCACATCGTGCGGCACGGTGCTCAGCACCACGCTCCACATGGGTTTGTTCTCCGCTTTGTGCATCAGGGCGTCGATGCATTCGGCGCGGGCAGAGGCGTGATCGGGCAGCTGCACGAGCCACAGGCCGATGTGTTCAAGTTTGGCCAGGGCGGTATTGGCGTACAGGCTGTGGCGCGGCAGACCTCGCCACGCTGGGGTGTTCAGCACCCTGTTGTCGAAGGCGAGGTCGATCAGTACGTGTGCCTGCAGTTGGTTTTGAGACAACGCCTCGTCCAGCCAATCGATGCACTCTTTTCGGGCCGCTGGGGAGGGGGATTCGAGGGCGAAAAACATGGTGTTTGGCCCCTCAAGCGGCTGCTGGCGCAGCAAAGACGGAGCCAGCCTTCATCGCTTTGAGCATGCAGGCCACGCAAACAGATTGCGGGAAGCTCGGCATGGCCCACGATTCTGTTCCTCCCCCCACCATCGACTTCACCCCCGCCTTCACCGTGATCTTCCCCGGACACTGCACCGTCAGGCTGCCGCCTTCGATGGTGATGCTCGCCCCGCCGCTCACCGCCAGCGTCACCTTCTTGGCTGCTGCAATGTTGACCACGCCGCTGGCCGTCTTCAACTCCATCACGCCTTTCGAGGCCAGCTGAGCCGGCCCGGCCTGCGCCTGCAGATCGATCTGGCCCTGCGCGGCGATGAGGCTCAGGCCCTTGCCCGCTGCATCGCTGCCCGGCTGGATGGCGCCTGCCAGCACGCCGATGGCCTGGCCCGTGTGCACGCGCGCCTGCCTGCCCACGGCCCAGTGCGTGTCCTGCCCCGAGGCGATGGATGCGCTGTCTTGTGCGCTCAGGTGCAGGTCCTGGCCGGCGGTCAGGCCGATGCCCGCCTTGCCCACGAGCGCAATGTTGGGGTCTGCCATGTGGGGCAGTGTGTCGGCGCCGTTGGCGGTGGCCTTGTTGCCTGCCTTGTCTGAGGCGTCTGCGATGGCGTTGCCCAGTGCGGTGTGGCTCACCATGCCGCTCAGGCTTTTGCTGAGCGCGGCGGCCGGGGGCAGGGTGTCGTCGAGCGCGCTTTGGCCTGCGCCCATGGTGCCCGCTGCGGCGGCCAGGCCCACGGTCTGGTGGGTGCTGGCGGCCTGGTGGAAGGTTTGCGCCAGCTGCTGCATTTGCTTCGCCAAGGCCATGCCGGGGGCGTTGTCGCCAGCAGGCTCGGGCGTTTGCCCCAGACCATTGCCCAGGGCATAGGTGCTCAGCATCACGCCACGGGCTGCGCGCAGGCCGCCCCAGGCGTCGGTGCGCAGCTCAAAGCCCAGGCCGCGGAAGCTGCCACGGTGGTTGTCGGCCTGGTGCAGCAGGTGGCCCATCTGCAGCCAGGTCTGGGCCTGGGTGGTGTGCAGGCCCAGGCGCTGTTGGCCGGGGGTGTCGTCGAACACCAGCTGGTTGTGGCCGCTGCCGCCAAACTCCTTGCTCTTGACCCCGCTGAGCGCGGCGGCGTTGGCCTGGCCCGGGTTGCCCTCGCTGGCCGAGCCGCCGGCTGCGCCATGCCAGGCCGGGCTGTGGCCGCCGCTGCCCGAGCCGATGAGGTTCATCTGGCTGCTGGGCAGGTGGTCGCTGGAGTCGGCCAGGGCCTGCACATTGGATTCCGCAGTCGCCCCGCCGGGTGTGGGCGCCACGCCGGATTCACCCTGACCGTTGTAGAGGCTGGCGATGACCACGGGGCGGTCGATGTCGTTGCCCAGGAAGCCGACGAGCACCTCCTGCCCGATGCGGGGGATGAACTGGTGGCCCATGCCGGGGCCGGCGAAGCGCTGCATGACGCGCATCCAGCAGGAATGGTCGATGTTGGCGCGGGCGGGCGCAAAGGCATTGGCCTGCCAGTGAAACTGGACCTTGATGCGGCCCAGGGCGTCGGTGTGGAGCTCGTCGGCGCCGGAGGCTTGGGTGATGCCGCCTGGGCCGACCACGATGGCCGTTTGCGGGCCCAGTGCGGTGGGGCGCGGGCGGTGGCGCAGGCCGGTGTCGTCCATCAGCACGGGGCGCC
Organism: Aquabacterium sp.; assembly: GCF_021768455.1. Lineage (GTDB taxonomy): Bacteria > Pseudomonadota > Gammaproteobacteria > Burkholderiales > Burkholderiaceae_C > Aquabacterium. The sequence continues at coordinate 12,515 of NZ_JAIZVX010000116.1, forward strand.
AGGGGATGGCGCGGCGCAGGGCCTGGAACTGGTTGGCGTAGCCGGTCTGGGTGGCTTGTTCGATCACCGCCCCTGTCGTGGCGTCATCGTCAAGCTTGGTCGAGACGTCTGCTTCGAGCGCATCGTCCAGCGTGTCGGTCAGCAGTTCGGAGGCGCCCAGGGTCTTGGCAATGACCTCGTTGAGGTCCTTGGGCAGGTTGTTGACGCCGATGGCGCGCACGCGGGTGAAGAAGAACTGCTTGTCTTCGTCGAGCAGGCCGAAGGCGGCCAGCGGGTCGAGCGTGGACTGCGTGACGCTGGCCCAGGTGCCGGCGCGCAGGGTGCGCACGGTGCTGCGGCCCAGCCAGGTTTTGTAGCGGGCTTCGTGGGCCTCTTGCAGCAGGGTGGCCATGAAGCTGGCCTCGCCCGAGTTGGCGAAGAGGAAGTCGCCCGTGGGGTCGTAGCTGCTGAGCCAGCTTTGCAGGCTGGTGGCCTCCTCGCCGCCCCATTGGTGGGCCGTGGGCACCTCGGCGGTGATGGCGGCGTGGGCCTTGTGATCCCAGCCTTGCAGCACGGTGGCGGTGGGGCCGAGCTGGCGCCAGGCGCCCATGGCCTGGATGCTGTCTTGCTCCTCCTGGCTGCTGCTGCGGTGATAGCGCAGGCCGCGGCCGCCCAGGCTGCTGGCGCTGGTTGCGTCTTCGGGCTGGGCGCTGCTGCGCACGAAGAAGACCAGGCCGTGTCCACCCGGGGCGGATTCGGTCTCTTCCACGCGCCAGGCAATGCCTTCTTCGGCCAGCAGGCGCTGCACGAAGGCGAGGTCGGTTTCGCGGTACTGCACGCAGTAGGCACGCTGGCCCTGGTTGCGGGCGAAGAGGCCCTGGGACACGTGATCGGCCACGCCTTCGTCCCAGCGCCAGGCGGCCACCGAGGCGTGGTCGGCAAACACGTCTTCGACGATTTCGATGACGGACTTGTCTTGCCAGATGCGGCTTTGCAGGCTGTGGCCCAGCAACGCGATCCAGGGCTGGATGAGCAGGGCCTTGCGCGCGAAGCCCCCATCGGATTCGAGCGAGCTGGCCTCGGTCACGTAGCCGCTCAGGCGGGTGCGGCGGCCATCGGCCAGGGTGGTCTGCAGGGTGATGGGACGGGCGTAGAGCTGCTTGAGCTCGACGTTGGCGTCCAGCACCAGGGCGTGCAGTGTCAGGCGGAAGGGCTCGGAGACGGCATCGGTCAGCACGAAGCGCTCGACCATCAGGTCCGCCGGCAGCGGGCGTTCGGTGCTGGGGGAGACGAGGGTGTAGAGGCGGCTGTCGCTCTGCCAATGGGCGATGAGCTGCTGCAACAGCGCGCCCAGCCCGGTCGGCCGGACAGACGAGAGTGCCCCGGCCGCAGACGTGGCTGCCCCGGAGAGGAAGGACGTTCCCAGACCCATGGCGGGTTCCCTGATGTTTGGTTGTGGCTCGATGGCCGT